>JANMEV010000303.1:0-24969 GCA_031377305.1 Planctomycetota bacterium
ATTTTTTTCTCCAACCACTATTTCTGGGTTGGGGGGCCGCCCCCCCACCCCGGGGGGCGCCCCCCCCCCCCCCCACGACTCTGCGCGACGGCTGTTGCTGACGGCGACAGAAACATGGCGGACAAAACGATAAACTACAAAGGTCGCCTCGACCTCGATTCATTTTTCTGTCCGCCATCTTTTTGTCGCACGCCGTGCGCCCATCACTATGTTGTGCGCAAAATGTCTTTCACGATTTGCCCGTGCACGTCGGTCAGACGGAAGTCGCGGCCCTGGAAGCGGTAGGTGAGCTGTTCGTGGTTGACGCCCATCAGGTGCAGAATTGTGGCGTTCAGGTCGTGAATGTGAACCGGTTTGTCAACCACGTTGTAGCTGAAATCATCCGTCTCGCCGTAGACCTGGCCGCCCTTGATGCCGCCGCCCGCCATCCACATCGTGTAGTTGCGAGGATGATGGTCACGGCCGTAGTTGTCCCGCGTCAAAGTTCCCTGACTGTAAACCGTGCGTCCAAATTCGCCGCCCCAGATGACAAGCGTGTCATCCAGCATGCCTCGCTGTTTCAGATCCTTCACCAGAGCAGCGCTTGGACGATCGCAGGCGGCCGTCATGCCTCGGATCGCGCCCGGCAGGCCGCCGTGATGATCCCAGCCGCGGAGGAAGACCTGAGTGAACGGAACGCCTCGCTCGGCCATTCGACGAGCCAGCAAACAGTTGTACGCGAACGTGCCCGGTTCCTTCACATCAGGGCCGTACATGTCGAGCACGCTTTGAGGTTCGCTGGAGATATCGGTAAGTTCCGGCACTGAGGTCTGCATGCGGAACGCCATCTCGTACTGAGAAATGCGAGACGAAATCTCCGGGTCGCCAACCACGTTCAAGCGGTCCGTGTTGAGTTCTGCCAGTCCGTCCAGCATTCGCCGTCGAGTCCCCGCGTCGACACCGCTTGGGTTTGAAAGATAGAGAACAGGATCGCCGGAAGAACGAAGAGCAACGCCAGCGTGGCGAGTCGACATGAAGCCGCTGCCCCAAAGTCGCGAGAACAACGCCTGAGTCTGAGCTCCTCCTGGAATTCGCGAATGCAACACCACGAACGCCGGAAGATCCTTGTTCGGGCTACCAAGGCCATATGATAGCCACGACCCCATGCTTGGCCGACCGGGAAGCTGACTTCCCGTTTGAATGTACGTGATCGCTGGATCGTGATTGATCGCTTCTGTGTTCATCGTCTTGACGATGCAGATGTCGTTGACGATCGACGCGATGTTCGGCAACAACTCACTGATCCACGCGCGGTGTTCGCCGTGCTGAGCAAAATTGAAGACCGACGGAGCGCATGGCAGACGACTTTGGCCGGACGTCATCGTCGTAATTCGCTGACCGGCTCGCACGCTTTCCGGCAGATCCTTGTCGAAGAAATCAGCCAGCTTCGGCTTGTAGTCGTACAGATCCAGTTGAGACGGAGCATCCGCCATGAACAGCCAGATGACTCGCTTCGCCGTCGCCGGATGATGCAGACTTGGCATCTCACCGAACGACGTCTTCGGCGTGTTGTTCGCCGCCAGAAGGGTCGGATTCAAAACCGAAGCCAGGGCCGCCGTACCAATCCCGGCAGCCGTCTGACTAAAGAAATATCGGCGAGTTTGCTGAAGTGCATGTTGAGCGAATGGGTGCATTGTAAGGGCTCGGCTAGAGACTTGTCGTAGTTTTCGTGGGACGGGTCTCCAGACCCATCCGCTGCTTTTATGGACGGGTCTGGAGACCCGTCCTACATCGACTTTGATTATTCCTTGGTGATCACTTCATCCAGATTCAGCAGCAGATTGGCCATCATGGTCATGGCGGCGTGTTCCGTTGGGTTGAGGTCACTGGCTTTGGGTGCGGCTCCGATGCCGAGCAGCTTGTCGGCCTCTGCGGCGTTAGCGGTGTAGTGAGCCAGTTGATCGGCGTGGACTTTCGTCAGCACACTCAGTTCGTGATCCGTTGGAGTGCGAGCGGTGCAGGTAAAGAAGCCAAACGACAGCTTCGATGGCAGCGACTCCCCGCCTTCCTTCAACATTCGCGATGCCAACTGACGCGATGCTTCCACGTACTGCTCGTCGTTCATCAGCACCAAAGCCTGCAACGGCGTGTTCGTGCGAGCTCGGCGAGCCACGCAGGTTTCTCGCGACGGAGCATCGAATGCCATTAGCGACGCAGGAGGAGCTGTTCGTTTCCAAAACGTGTACAGACTTCGTCGATACAACGCGTCGCCGGCATCTCGCTTGTAAAACTGAGTCGTGCTGCCGACGAACGACACCGATTCCCAAATCCCGTCGGGCTGATACGGCTTCACGCTCTTGCCACCGACGTGCTCGATCAGGAGTCCGCTCATCGCCAGCGCACTGTCGCGGACGACTTCGGCGTCTAGACGGAAGCGAGGTCCGCGAGCCAGCAGTTCGTTGTTTGGATCACTTTGCAGAAGCTCGGGACTGACTTTCGATGACTGTCGATACGTGTTCGACATCACAAACAGCTTCTGCAGAGCTTTCACGTTCCAGCCGCTTTCGATGAATTCCACGGCGAGCCAGTCCAGCAGTTCCGGATGTGTCGGCCACTGGCCCTGCATCCCGAAATCTTCCGCCGTCTTGACAATGCCGACTCCGAAATACTGCTGCCAGTAGCGGTTCACGGCGACTCGCGCGGTGAGCGGATGTAATGGATCCGTCAGCCACTTGGCCAAGCCCAGACGGTTACGAGGAGCGTCACTCGGCAATGGAGGAAAAACAGCAGGGACATTCGCTTCAACTTTTTCCCCGGGCATGTTGTATTCACCGCGTTTCAGGATGAACGTCTCGCGCGGCGTCGCAAGGTCTTCCATAATCATCGTGATTGGAATCGCGGCATCTGTGTCAGTTCGCTGCTTTGTCATTTCGTCGATTTGCTTCTGCAACGGTTCGAACGTCGTCCGAGTCTTCGGGTGCACGAACTGCACGAAGTGGTCGCGGATCAGCTTGGTTTGATCAGGAGTTCGTGTCGCGGTGTCGACCTTGATCGCATCGCGAACGGGCTGAGGCACAGCAGACTTTTCAAGAGCTTTGTCGAACGCTTCCCAGGCGAGTTGCGATTCGAACTGCGGACTTCCCTGCGGCGTCTTGGTCACACTTCCCGCGTGATCCCAATAAACGGTTCCACCGAATTGAGTAAACGCCCAGCCATTGAGTTCCGCTCCAGCCGCCAGGCTAACATGAGCCGCGTCGACTTCCAGACGAACCCACTGACCGGCTGCTGGCAGTGGACCCATCGATCGATGCTCGGGCAAATCGCCTGCACCAAACGGAATCTTGTCTTCGCCCCAGAACGCGCGGTGATTCCAGGTGCCATCGTTGAACTGCAGCATTACCGTTTGAGGTGGATTCGCCGGATCGATCCAGCAGTAGGCAAACAGCTTGTCTCCCGCTCCGATCTTCAGCGTTGAGGTTGCCCCTGTGTAAAAGTGCTGACTAAGAGCATCGGCCTTTCGACGAGTCGACTTCGCGCCCGTGTGGACCGGATGTTCCGGCGCTGAGACGAATTCCCACGGCGTGTCACCCTGCAACTGAGTTCCAGCCGGAGCTTCGTCTTCGATCCAGATGAAATCCGCAGGCTCCGTCGACACAGCCACAGCACCCGCACCGGGATCGACATAATCGACAGCCGCAAGCGAGGTTGTGATCTGGTCTCTTGTCGACGCAATCTTGTTTTCGAGGTCCGCAATCATCGCCGTCTGTTCGGACGTTGGAACCTTAATCGTCGGAGGCGGCGCAAGTGCGTTGCCGTCCATCGCTGCGTCGGCCGACGCGTTGTAGAACGCAAAAAGCTGATAGAACTCCTTCTGCGAAACCGGATCGAACTTGTGGTCGTGGCAAACCGCACAGCCAAGCGTCATGCCCATGAAGATCGTGGACAAGGTTTCCGTGCGATCGACCGCGTATCGCACAAGCACTTCTTCGTTGATCGAGCCGCCTTCACTTGTCGACACGTTGCAGCGGTTAAAGCCGGTCGCAATCTTTTGGTCGATCGTGGAATTCGGCAGCAGGTCGCCCGCCAGTTGCTCAACGGTGAACTGATCAAACGGCTTGTTCGCGTTGAAGGCACCGATGACCCATTCGCGATACTTCCAGAGGGCTCGTTCGTTGTCCAGATGCAGCCCGTGGGAATCGCCGTAGCGAACCAAATCCAGCCAGTAGCGACTCATCTGCTCACCGTATCGCTCCGACGCGAGCAATCGATCGACGACTTTCTCGTAAGCGTTGGGGTCACTATCTTTGATGAATGCTTCAACTTCCTTCGGCGACGGAGGCAGTCCGGTGAGATCCAGCGTGACTCGGCGAATCAGCGTCGATCGGTCAGCTTCAACCGACGGTTTCAAACCGGCTTTGTCGAGCTTCGCTATGACGAATTTGTCGATCGGATTGATAGCCCATGCATCGTTGCTGACGGTTGGCAGTGGCAGGCGTTCGGGCTTTAGAAATGACCAGTGCCCTTTGTATTCGGCTCCCTGCTGAACCCAGCGAGTGAGCACATCGACTTGATGAGCGGTGAGCTTGCGTCCGGTTTCCGGCGGTGGCATGACCAAGTCCGCATCCGCCGATGTAATTCGGGCCAGCAGATGGCTTTCTTCCGGCTTTCCTGGCACGATTGCGGCAGTTCCGGATTCGAGTTTCGCGATCGCTCCGTTGTGCTGATCCAGTCGCAACCCAGCCTTGCGTTCTGCGGCATCCGGACCGTGGCACTTGAAGCACATGTCGGACAGAATCGGCCGAACTTCACGGTTGAAGTCAACACGATCTTCGGCCGAACACAAACTCCCGGTTCCCAGCATCAGCAGGGCCGCAACAGCAACGGACACGGAAGCAATTCGGTGGGCAGGAGGAGTCATTTCATCCCTCGGCGATGAGACGCAGAAGCAGGTGGGCAATTATAGGCAGGGTTCGATTACCGCAGAAAACAGCAGGCTTGTCAACAAAGCAGTGCGTCTGGACCCATCTTAGACCAGAATTTGCCCGCCGCCTCGACCGTTTCCGCCGGTTTGGCCGTGTATCGAAAAAACAACAGACAAAACCGGACGATAAGCAAGTCTACTTTGCGTATTGCCTGACGCACTACGCCGCAATTCGCTGAACTCAAGCCCTCGGCGACGGCGTTGGCAGGCTTCGAGCTTGCCGTCGCGTACGGCTCGGGGTTAAACGAACAAGGCCCAAACAATGGAAACAACCGAGCCCGAACCTCGCATGAAGACCCCATCAACCCTGCGGCGACGAATCCTGCGTGGCGTCGTGATTTACGGCGTTGTGCCATACATGTCGATCGTCCTCAACTTCACAGTCCTCCAGCGGCAACTGATGTATCGTCCCGCGACAGCGAAAAGTCTGAGCGTTAGCGAACTCAAGCTGGACACGAACGATTTTCGAGACGTCCAACTTCAAACACGTGACAACGAAACGCTGCGAGGCTGGTTATTGGCCGCAAAACAACCTGAAGGTGATGAAACCAAAACTCCGGATCGCCAACTGGTGATCTATTTTCCAGGCAATTCGCTCAATCGGAGCGAGCGAATTCAGGATCTTCGAGAAGTCGCTGACTGCGGCTGCGATGTCCTGATCTTCGACTACCGAGGCTACGGCGACAGCACGGGACATCCATCAGAGTTGGCCTTGATGAGGGATGCAAAACAGATCTGGAACTTTGCTCGCGATGAACTTCATTACCCGGAAAACCAGATCACGATCTTTGGCGAATCACTCGGCGGCGCTGTTGCACTTTCGCTGTGGTCAGAATCATCCTTCATCTATCCCAATCCGAAGGCTGTGATTCTGTCATCAACCTTCGCATCCATGTCACGCACAGTTTACGAGCACTATCCGTGGTTCCCATTCCAGTACCTGTTGTTCGACCGATGGCCATCCGTGGACCATATCAAGCACGTCAAAGCGCCGATCACAATCTTGCACGGCACCGAAGACGATTTCGTCTCCCTCGCCCAGGCCCGAACGCTTTCAAAGGCCTCCAATAACACAACGCTTGTCGAAATCGCCGGTTCGCGACACAACGACATCCCGACAACTCAACTGAAAGCATTGTTGCGAAGCGAATCGCGGTGACATGAGCTCATGCCACGCTGGACTACGGAATGCACGCCTCTCGACGAACAACAGAAAGAACCACGCCCTTGAGCCTGAGGCGCTAGCCGATTCAACGGCAAGAAATCGGCTAGCGCCTCAGGCTCAAGTCAAGCGCATTTGGCAATGCCCGTTACCGCCACGCGCTTGACTTGAAATGCTTTTGCCTTCAACGCACGTCAGTTATCCGGAAGTTGCTGCCTTGCATTGCCGAATTGCCGCAGTCATCGCGTTCACTGCATCTTCGTAACGGTACAGATATCTATCTGAAGATTCCAATCGCCAGTTCCAGAGTGTTTCGACACATTCCCGCTTCGCGTTGTCTGCATTGATAAGCGCCGGGGCGTGCTGTATACCGTCTTCCGCAAGAGTCAGAAAGGCGAGGCCTCGCGTTGAAAACTCGTTGGGCCTCCTATCCGCCGGCAACTCCACGGACTGATGCGATAGTTGAATCAGTTGCTCTGAAGCCAGCGGTATCAGCGTTGCCATATTATCCAGCATGCACCGCACTAGCTCTGCAGTGAGAACGATGTTGTTTCCTGCACAACAGTTAATCACTCGCACAATGTCTTCCAGATGAAGAACTTCGCCTTCGACGAGAATGAGGAAGACGTGCAATATTCCGGAGGCTGAGATTATCGCCCGATTTGACCGACCATCAACGTCCATGGCTGCCATTCGTTCCATGGAATCAGCGATAAGGATAAGACTGGATTCGCTGACTCGCATCGCAACATCGCGATTAACGCAGCAACCCCAGGCTCGGAAGAATTCCGCATCATCAAGCCGCGACGCGTTCGTAAGTCGTTCGATCACTTTTGCAAAATAAGCCTCGTTCGACATGACAGGCCGTCCAGATTCAGAATTCAGGGTTTCTTAGACCACCCGTCTGCACTTGACAAAGAATCACTTGATTCTGTTCATCAGCATATTGAAACAACTGATAAAATCTCAGTGGTGAAGACTCACGGACACAGCACTTCCAGCATCACGGCTGGGCTTTCGGGGGTGATGATGGTGGACTTTGAGCAGGCGGGGAGCAGGATGGTGGAGCCGAGGCGGAGCGGGGCGGTGCCGGTGGTGGTTTTGACGGTGGCGTTGCCCTGGATGGACATCAGGATGCGAAAGCGATCGTCGGTCGTGATGCGAATGGGGTCGACGAAGCGGTGGCGGCGGATGACGAAGAAGTCGCAGCGGAGTAGTTCTTCGAACGGATGAGACTGGTCACACAGTTGAATCGACTGGACGGGAAACACGGGGCCTCGGTCGAAGTCGGTGCAGGCGATTGAATCTTCGACGTGAATTGGACGCGGCTTGCCACTCGCGTCGACTCGGCCCCAATCGTGGAGGCGGAAAGTGATGTTGCTCTGCTGCTGAACTTCGGCCAGAACAATTCCCGGCCCAAGAGCATGCACGGTGCCGGCGGGAAGAAACACGCAATCTCCGGCACGGACCGGAATGATGTTGAGGCAATCTTCGACTGTTCCGGAATTCAATGCTTCGCGGAGCTGTTCCGGAGTCACGCCTTTTTTCAGGCCCGAGCAGATTCGACTGTCGGGCTGTGACTCAAGGATGATCCACGCTTCCGTCTTACCGTTTTCTGTTTCGCTGTAACGACGAGCGAGCCGATCGTCGGGATGAACCTGAAGCGAGAGCCAGTCATTGGCATCGAGGAATTTGATCAATAGCGGAAACTGTTTCGCGGCCGCATGTCGTCCCAGCAGTTCGGTCGGATAATTCTGAATCAGCGAGGCCAGTGTCATCCCTATCATTGGACCGCTGGCAACTCGACTTTGACCGTCAACGTGATCGGCGACTTCCCAGCTTTCTGCGTAGTCTGATTCACTCCCGATCGCTTTGCCAAGCAGTGTCCCCAGCTTGAGGCCACCCCAGCGAATTCGCTTGAGAATGGGATCAAAAGTGAGTGGCGGTAGCATAAGTGGCGGCACGTTGGAGGACGAAAACGACGTTACTTGAATGAGAAAATATCGGCGGTTGGCAGATCGGCGATCGATTTTAGTCCAAACAGTTTGAGGAATTTTGCCGACGTCACATACGATACATCACTTCGCTTGCTGCCTGTTCGTTGCAATTCGATTAACTGCAAACGAAGTAACTGACGAAGCAGCGACATGGCGTTGGGACGATCGATGGAATCAACGGTCTCTTTGTCAATCGGCTGGTTCCAGGCGACAAAGGCCAGCACTTCGAGAACATCCGGCGACAGTTTGACTTCGCGCGGCCCGAGGCCAAACGTGCGAGTCGAAACATCGACAAACTCGTCCCGCAGTTCGAGCCGATAACCACCTTCGTTCAGTCGAATTTCGTAAGGCCGGTTTTCGCGGGAGTACGTCTGGTTCAATGAATCGACCAGAGACACGGCGACTCGGTTATCCACATCCTGACCAATCAAAGACGCCAGCTTGCGAGCCGTCAATGCGACATCGCCACCGACGAAGATGGCGGCTTCGATGACTTCTCGCGGGGAAACTCGGCGCACCCCATCGACCAAAACTGCCTGATTGGAAGCCTCCGTTTCGGCAGCCGTCGTCTTCAACTCTTCGGCAAGCTGAGCACCGATAGAGAGTCCGTCCGTCAGTTGCTCATCGTCAGCGGATACCGCTGCAGGAGCCTCAGCAAAATCAACGAACACAGAACCCATCTGACGCTCAGCCGCATCCAGTGCCTCAAGAGCCTGGCGGTAAGCAAGTTCAATGTCTTCGACGGCAAAATCGTCACCCGGCATATCGCCGTCGTGAAGATCGGAGCCGTCAAAGTCATCAGCGTCTTCGTGAGTGCTGGTCATGCCATCGCTATTCGAAGTTGGCCTTGGAAAATGCGGACATCACCTTGCCGGCAAAACGCATCAGGCCGGTTTCGACGGAGAGCTCTCCCTTCACTTCACCGTTGGCGACCTGGAAATCCAGAATCATCATGTCACCACCAGCCTGGCAGGAGGCGATCGCACGGGCTCGGTTGCGAGCACTTTCTCGCTGCAACTCCTGCTCTTCCGGCGTCTTTCCTGGTGGATCCTTTTTTGCTATCTCATCAAATCGCTGAACCCACGGAAGCACCTTCACCTCAACATGCAATGGAGACGGCGAGGCCGCTGGCTGACCAAGTGAAGCAATGGTCTGTTTCAGCTTCTCTTTCGCGTCGGCACCTGATGCGAGCCAAACGTGAGCTGGCCCGACACCGACAAAGATGTCCTTCTTTGCACCGAACAACTTGTCCATTAGATCGATGTAGCCTTCGGCGATTTGAACGCGATGAATTGCGACGTCGCCCTGTTTGTCAATATTCATCTGGACAACATTGTTTTTTTCAGCCTTCACCAGGTCGGGCAAAACATTGTTTAGCTGCCCGGCAAGTGGAGTTGAAAACGCAGCCAAAGACACAAAGTCGCCTTTTCCATCAGGCACCGATTCGACAAAGGCGTTGATCCAGCCAGCCTTGATGCTGCCTCGAACAACGTCCAACACGCCGGTAGTGACCTTCTTTGACATCTCCTTTTCGGCATCAGTCAGTTCCTTTGATGCCTTCAAGCGATTCGCCATGTCCTCTTCGGTCAGGGCGAGAAACGCGATAATGTTCTGCTGTCGCATTGGGTCAATGGGATGATTCAAACGCCCGGACAGAGCAGAGCCCCCGAACTTTGCAAGACTTGCAAACGCATCCGGCTGAGCACCAATCTGTGCAATCGCGTCGTGCAGCGATGTTCCAGCAATCGCGTTGGCAGACACTTTCAACGACGCCGTCGGAGCAGCCGGGTTTTTCTTGTCGACGTTAAGTACCATGACGATTTTGGAAGCATCAGACATCAGGCGTTCACCTTCGTCCATCTGCTGTTTTACCGCCAGCTTTCGCAGTTCAAACTCTGTGGCTGATTCGGCAGGCCGCTTTTGAATCGCCTCCATGCTGACTCGGCGAGTTTCACCAAAGGCTCCCTTGCGATGCTTCTGAGCTTCAGCGGTGACGTCCGGATTTTCGAGTTCCGCCATCATGTTACTGTCGAGCTTCACTTCAGGCAGTTTGGCTTTAAGCAACAGTTCTTTCAAAATTGGCAGCGCAGCCTTGTCAGTAGTGAGAACAAAGACCGCGTATTTGATGTCTGGCAGGATACGCAGGAGGCCGAAGTCCGGATCCTGATTCAGCTCAAACAAACTGTGGTCTTTTGAATCTCGACTCACTTCATAGCCCAGTGATTCCAGGTTTTCGCGGAACTCTTTGAAAAGCGGATTCGTCGCCGCCAGCGGAACGAAGATCAGCAGGGCGTTCGGCTTCACGCCAGTCAGCACACTGACATAGACCGGGCGAGATTCGTCGATCCCAATTCGAAAAGTATCAATGTAGCCTTCGATGTTTTCCCATTGTGCCTTTTCTGCTGGCAGCGTCAGATCCAAAACGACCTTCAAATCAGTCTTCAGAGATTTGAAGCCTGGATGAGAAATCGTGATACGAGCATCCTGGGCCGACTGTGCTGACGCGACGGAAATGGACGCAATGGATGCCAGCATCAGACAGAAAAGACGAACTGCAATCTTCATATTGATCACCGAAAGGAAGAGTAGGATGGGAGAACTCCTGAAGTTTCACGACCGATCATCAGTGCCCATTAATGACTTGCCGCACAAACACAGGATCAGGAAAGATCGAAACTCAGGCAATTTCAGATAACACCCAAATGACATCTTTGCACTGCAATTTAATAAAGTCCGAATCAAAACCGCAAACGCACGTGTCAAAGGCTCGCCTGCGACCATTTCCCTTCGACCTCGCCGTTTTTTGAAGCGATGAGAAACTCATTGTCGCAGAATGTGCACAGGAGAGGCGAGCCTCCGTACCCTGGAGATTCTAACGCAAGCTGACAAAACGGGTAAAGACAGGTTGCTGGTTTGTCACCCCCCGAACCTCGTCAGAGTCCAATATTCCCCTGATTGCAGCCAGCATCGCGCGTTCGTACCGACGCATTAAATTCCGTTCGACAGGTCGAGGGACGGCGGGAAGCCCAATCAAACCCGCTGGCTGTTTCCGGAAACGGCCAAAATCTGAGAATCTCACGACCGAACAGAACGCACTTGATGGATTCCTGATTTCTGCATACCAGCCAGAATCCGTTCGTCATCGACTGAACCGTTTGAGTTTCTTTGCCGCCTTTTGCTAGTGTGCACCCGGTTTTGTCTGGTCCGCACCGATTGCATCAAGAGATACGAATGCCTCGCGATTTTTTGAAAGGAACCAAGGACTTCTATGATGTCGTCGTCATCGGCAGCGGTCTGGCCGGGTTGACGTCGGCCAATATCCTGGCTCGACAGGGCTATCAGGTTTTGCTGCTCGAACACCACTACCAGCTTGGCGGCATGGCGACTTGGTTTAAACGTGCGGGCGGGCACATTTTCGATATCTCCCTTCACGGCTTTCCCTACGGGATGATCAAGAGCTGTCGCAAGTATTTCACTCCGGAAATCGCCGAATCCATCGTGCCGCTGAAGGGAATCCGGTTCGAAAATCCTCAGTTCTCGCTGCGAACGACTTTCACTCGTGAAGACTTCACTCGAATTCTGATTGAACGTTTTGGAATTGCTCCGCCGACCGTGCAGCAGTTTTTCGACACCGCTCGCAGCATGAATTTCTTTGATGAGCAAACCAAAACCACCCGCGAACTCTTCGAACAGTTCTTTCCGGGTCGTGACGACGTTGTACGGCTGCTCATGGAACCGATCACCTACGCAAACGGTTCGACGCTTGAAGACCCCGCCATTACGTACGGAATCGTGTTTTCAAACTTCATGCAGAAGGGCGTCTATACTTTCGAAGGCGGCACTGACGCTCTGGTCACCAAAATGAAGGCCGAGCTGGAACGTAACGGAGTCGATATCCGCATTCGGAGTCTGGTCGAAATGATCGAAGTCACGCCGGACCGCAAAATCACGGGAGTCGTCGTCAACGGAAAACGCATCGGCTGCCGAACCGTCGTTTCAAACGCAAACGTGAAGACGACCGTGGAAAAACTTGTCGGCGAGCAACACTTTGACCGCAAGTTTGTCGAAGACTCCAAAGCCGTGCGACTAAACAACAGTTCCTGCCAGGTTTACATGGGGCTGAAGCCGGGGCAGGGCTTTGACGAGAGTTGCGGCGACCTTTTGTTCCATTCCGAACATCGCGGCTTCGATATCGAAGCGATGCTCAGCCGCAACGTCAGCAGTCGCACGTTCAGCTTTTACTACCCGAGCACTCGCCCCGGCAGCGATCGCTGGCTGGTGGTGTCGTCGACGAACGCAAACTACAGAGACTGGTCTGAACTTCCTGAGGCAGAGTACGAAGCAGCCAAGAAGGAGCTGATCGATTCGACGCTCGACTGCCTGGAAAACTACGTGCCGGACATCCGGGCGAAGCTCGATCACGTCGAAGCAGCGACGCCGCGTACGTTCGAACATTACACTCGCCACATGGCTGGCGCGTCTTTTGGAACGAAGTTCGAAGGCTTGCAGGTGAGTCGCGATCTGCCGCAGCAGATTTCGGGTCTGTTTCACGCCGGCAGTGTTGGAATCATCATGTCCGGCTGGCTGGGTGCCGTGAACTATGGCGTAATCGTCAGCAACGATGTCGACAAGTTCCTGACGCCGGCATCCGCTGCGTTGTAACTCGCAAAGATTCAATGCGGATGCAGAATATATTCGCTGTTTTCGAATCTGCGGTCTACCACCACTGTAGTGAGTACTTCCGGAACTGTTCGCGGGCCTGATCTCTTTCTGAGGCGGAAGATTCCTTCTTCAAGCTTGCAAGATTGCTGAGTTCAGTCATCGCGCGCTCGATGCCGACCTGTCGAGCCGTCCAATGATTCACATTCAGAACCTGCCTGCGATTCATTTCCGACAGTGCCGAGCCAAGAATCGACCGAACGCCCTCGCGAATGACTTCATCGTCGCTTTCAAGTAGCGGGATGAGTACCGGAAGAGCGGCCTCATCGATCGGATGTTCGCTGATCTGCACGCTTGGTTCGGGATGCCCGGCGAGAATCTGCGAGACGTTGTAACGATGAACCAAAGCGTCCACCGGAGCGACGACATACAAAAACACGGCCATCGCAGGAAGCAGCAGTTGATGACGAATCAACCAATGAAACGAGCGACGTTTGGCTATCTTCAGCAGAACCAGCAAAAATCCTCCGACGACCGCGGTGATCCCAAGCAATCCGACCACTCGCATCCGAGTCATGCCGTTGAAGTCGATGTAGATCAGCAGACGATTGTAAACCGATGCCGCCAGCAGCAAATTCAATCCCGACCAAATCCAAGCCAGTCGTTTCAGCTGTGGCAACTGAGGATGCTTCATCATGGTGCCTCGAAACATCAGCGACAGCACGACAGTCGCCAGCGCAAGCGCCGCGGTAAGCCATGCGGCTCCCTGATGAGCGTAACCGGAGTAATGAAAACCCGCCGGAAACTTACGAAACCACAGAGTGATGAATTCAAACGTCAGATAAACAGCGAAGAGCACGATCACGGCAAGCAACGTGTTACGAAATGCGGAATAGTACTGACTTTCATCCGCCTGGTTTTCATCCGACTCGACTTCGGAAAAATCCGGAATCGGATGCAGGAAAGGTCGCAACAGTCCCGCGGTGAACCAGGCAACTCCGCACCAAAAGACAACTTCGCCGGGTGAAAAATGAGTTGTCAACGATTTCAAAAAGTTCAAGACATCGCCAAACGCTGTCGAGACGCTGGCGATCAAATTCGGATTTGCAAAGACAAAGATGGCTCCGAACAGCATCACCGTCAACAACGGCATCATCACGTTGACCAACTGGCTTGGGCGACCCTGATCAATCGGATCAAGAACCCTTCGCCGCCAACGCAGCTCGATGTCATGAAGAAACTCATATCCGCCGGGAATCGTCGAAGCGAGAAACACACCTGATTCCAGCAGATATGGCCTGATGCCCTGCAGAGTCATCGCAAACGCGTTGAGCAGCCATATAGCGACGAGAATCTGCAACACCGAGCCTGACCAGGCCAGACTTGCCGACACGGTCAGCATCAATAGTGAGATCAGGGCGGCAATCCAGGACATGCCCGCTCGAGTTCTTCCGAGCGATAGCAGAGCGCATGCGAGCGGAAAGAAAATGGCGGGCCCAAAGGAACCAGAACTTCGATAGAGGGTGACGTCGCCAAGCCCAACAATCGCAGCAATGGCGAGCATTTCACGCCATCCCGGACGCTTCTTCGACGCAGTTTCAGGAACCGGCGCATCCGTTAACATGTGAGCATTCCTTTTCATAAACGACTTGCAACGACTTACGCAAAAGCAAAGTCGTTTCGTTGGAAGGAAGTCGCTGTCAGCGATGAGTATTCTGACCGACAATTTTGTTTGTCAATTTTTTCGGCAGATAATTCCGATCGGCGATAGGGTTGCTGCTGCTCGGACATACATCCCACTTCCCAACCTGAGGACCGGTCGGGCTACACAAGTCGATTTTGATGGCAATGCCTTCGCCTCCAACTCGTCTTCCGAAGCTGGCACGCTGAGGTAATAGACTCGCTTTTGATCGCCAGACATAGATGCTCCGTATGAGTTTCGATTCGTGAACTGGCCTTGCACAATGACTGCGTCAGCATCGGTCGCCGGAGCTTTGTCAGACTTCGGAAATGCATGAAGCTGAACAGTCCCGTGCGTCTTCGAGCGAAACGGAACGATGATGCGTCCATCAAAAGCAAGGCCGATATTGGCATACGTTGATCTTTGAATATGAACCTGCAGGTCAGTTTCATCTGACACTGAACACGAACAGATTTCGAACGACGCATCCTTGCGTTGGGCTTTGAAATAGACCCTTTTGCTGTCTGAGGACCGGGCAGGATTGAAGTAAACACGGCTGAACAATGCACTATTTCTGCCAAGCAGTAAACGACGTGAGTCGTCAACACGGTCGTAGAGTATGTAGTCTCTGCCTTTCTGGTACACGATCGTGCGGCCGTCCGGTGACCATTGGCCGCTCCAGCCTGCCGTATCAATGGCAGAAGCTTCTGTGCCATCAGCTTTCAAATTCCAGACTCCGCCATCAGAACCTATGGACCAGTACTGGCTAATAATGAGTCGACCACCATCCGGCGACCACAACGGCATCGCAGCCCGCCCAAGATTTCGCAACTCCTTGCCATCGATCGAGGCCAGGAACAAATGTGCGTGAGTCGTAAGGACAAACGCCAGGAGTTGACCGTAGCACCAGGCTTCCCAGTATACCGTTCCACCGCGAACCGAGGACAGTGTCAAAGCCTGGTGGTGCCGAAACGTGCCTCGTTGTTCAATGAAGCCGCTAACGTCTTTCAGTGGGAAAACGACATTGGCTTCAAGGTCCCGGTTGATAGTCTTACCTTCAAGAGACGCATCTTGCGGAATCGAAACGCTCGCCCACATGAAGTTGCCTTCGTTGTTGACGCCCTTCCCGGAAATCCTGTCTCCCCAAAAACTGTTTTGTGTTTGTCCTTTGACGGCCACACTTCTCGTGTCGTCATCCTTCAGCGTTGCGGACACCGTCACTGATCCGTGCAACATCCCTTTCAGAGAGTCAATCTTCTGATCGAATTAGAGCAGCGTGCTATCGCCGGGGCCAACCATAGCGGGACAGTTGTCATTCATCGGCCAGGATTTCACCAACGGTAGAATCAATGGACTGATCGCAGCCACCACGGAAACGCCGATCAAGATCAAACCCACTGACTGACCGCGATTCAACGGACTGAATTCCTCCACGAAGAATGAAGCCTGCCCCGGCTTCGACATCACGAGTTCACCCAGCCGGACTTTTTCCGCTCCCGTCTGCTGCCCCGCCATCATGTCCCTGTTGGGATTGAAGCAGGCTCCGGATACCGAGACCCCTAGACCAAGGACAACTCCTGCACTGGCGATCATCGCGGATGTCGATAGCGTAATCCAGTCCGACCAGACAAGCACCATTGAAACGATCAGCGGAATCAATGCGATCCACATGCCGGAGAGATATCGCTCACGACGACTCTTCGCGATCATGTCCGGCTGCATCATCCCGCAGTGAGGGCATGGATGCTGATCAACGTCATTCTCAAGAGCTTTGACAGCAGCAGTATGTGCACTTGCTGCGGCCGCCTCTTTCGTAGCTGCCGTCTCCGTGACTTGCAGATTCAGATGGTAGCTGAATTCTGCTTCGCAACCACGACAAATGTGTTGCTTGATACAACTGACGTTTAGACTCGCCGTGTACCCGGTTCCCATGTTGATCTTCTTAATCCTGCTTGCCGGAGTTCGCAAGAAAACTCTCATTCGCTGGACAGCGTCCTCTGTATGGATCACGTCGTTGTCCAAATATCAGCTGGAACGCGATGACTTCCGATTTCGTTCGCCCCCCTTGCATTTGGCGATTGATATCGCACGGCGACTCATAAGAACATGGCAGTTTCAGTCCAACCGTTCGCCGAACTCCCTTCTTTTCCTTGCGCGAGAAGTATTGTGGCTCTGCTCAATCGGCCAGGACACGCTGGCGTTTGGTCGTGTGTGACCGCATGAGGTAAAAGAACCGGGTGCCAGCAAACTTCGGCTGATTCCTGGATCCCAGGTGCGTGAAGAATCCTCTGTTGACCTGCGTCGACTGGCCGTCTCTCCGACGGCGAAAGGACGCGAATAAGTCGGCTGTTTTGACGGCATTTGATTTCGTGCCTGATTTGCGACCCAGGCAACTCAGACCGAAGAACCTCTCCTGTCATTTGAGGCTGGCTATGGCGAAACATCAGAGTCGCGGGTATGGTTTTCCCATGGAAGGCCAGCAATGGCATCCGCGGCCGCCGTGGTCTGGCACCAATGCTGGAGAGTTTCCTTGAATCGAATCGCAGTTGTCACGTTTGTCGGTTTGCTCCTTTTTACTGGATCGCACGTTCTGTCTGGGCAGGAATTGCCACCGGCTTCGAATCGGCCGATTGACTTTCAGCGGGACATTCAGCCGCTGCTTCAAAAGCACTGCGTCTCCTGTCACGGACGCGAAAAGCAAGAGTCTGGACTAAGACTGGACCGTCGCGAAGCCATGTTGCAGGGCGGTGACCTGGGAGTTGTCGTCTCGCTTGGGAAAAGTGATGGCAGTCGACTCATTCATTATGTGGCTGGGACGAATCCAGACAGCGTCATGCCTCCAAAAGGCGATCGTCTGACTGCTGAAGACATTGGCCTGCTGCGAGCATGGATCGACCAGGGAGCTGGGTGGTCCGAAGCAGTGAACTCATCGTCTGTGAAGAACACTCATTGGGCCTATCAGCCGATTCGAAAACCAGTTCCGCCGGATGTGCGATCCACCGCATGGCCGATCAACGATATCGATCGGTTCGTACTGGAAAATCTCGAACGACACAATGTCCCTCCCTCAGGCGAAGCCAACCGATTCACTCTGATTCGTCGGCTGTCATTGGATCTCACGGGGCTTCCGCCGACGGTTGAGGACGTCGACGCCTTTGTGAACGATCAACATCTGAATGCGTACGAGTCACTGGTGGATCGATTGCTGGCATCGCCGCATTTCGGCGAGCGATGGGGACGGCATTGGCTTGACATGGCTCGCTATGCAGATTCTGACGGTTACGAAAAAGACAATCCTCGCCCCGATGCCTGGAGATGGCGAGACTGGGTGATCGACGCGATCAACTCGGACATGCCCTTCGATCAGTTCACCATCGAACAGATCGCAGGTGACCTGCTTCCTGACGCGACCCCCATGCAACGACTCGCGACGGCCTTTCATCGACAGACTCTTACCAATACAGAGGGTGGAACGGACCAGGAACAGTTTCGAGTCGAAGCATGTTTCGACCGCACTGAGACCACCGGTACTGTTTGGCTCGGCTTGACTGTCGGCTGTGCTCGCTGTCACACGCATAAGTATGACGCGATCACACAGCGAGAGTACTACCAGTTGTTTTCCGTCCTTAACAATGGTGATGAGAGCACTGTCGTCGTTCCAAAATCGGACTCCGAAGTCGGCGAGTATGCAGTAGCTAAAGCGACGTATGACGCAGAGATTGCGAGACTCACGGCGAAGCTAAAGGTCGCTCAGGAACAAAAGTCTGATGCCTACATCGTCTGGCAGGACGCAACAAAGGCTTTGACGATTGAAGCAACCAACGATCCAGTCGAACTGCATGGTCTAACCAGGCCCGGCTTTAGCGGCGATTCCGGAATCACATTCACACCTCAAAAGGGCGGTATTGTCCTTGTCGGCGGAGCAAATCCCGATCGAACAATCTACACCGTACTTGGACGAACAAATGTGCACGGCATCACGGGGCTGCGACTGGATGTCCTTCCGGACAATTCACTACCATCAAGAGGACCTGGCCGAGTCGCTCATGGCAACTTTGTGTTGAGCGAACTCACCATGGAAGTCGCATCGATAGCCGACTTCAGCGACGCCCAAAAAGTCGAATTCGCAGCGGCAAAAGCGGACTTCGAGCAGGCTGACCGGCCCTGGGCGGCGAACAATACTATTGACGGCAAAGATGACACGGGATGGGCCATCTCACCTCAGATTGGCAAGAAGCACTGGCTGGTCCTGCGATTGAAGGATTCGCTCACGGCAATGCAACCAACGTATCTCCGAATACGGCTCAGTCATCAGTACGGCCAGCAACATTCGATTGGGCGATTCAAACTGTCATTGCAAACTGGCGTCGATCCAAATGTGTCAATCCCCGAAAACATCCTGCAGGCGCTGAACCAGCCAGCCGCGCAGCGAACCAACGAGCAGAAGCAGCAATTGCATGACTACTTCAGCCGGCTGCAGTCTCCAACGAAAGAGCTGATCTCGAAACTCGACGAGCTGAAAAAGAAAGACCCCGCGAAACCCGAAGTCACATCAAGAGTTATCGTACAGCGAATCAAAGATCCTCGTACGACGTACGTCTTGAAACGCGGTGAGTTTCTTGATCCCATTCGAGATCTCGAAGTACGACCGGCTGCATTCTCCACGTTGCCAGCAATGATCGCGCGGGAAGAGTCCGGCATCAGCGATCGACTCGATCTGGCTCGCTGGTTGGTTTCGCCGGAAAACCCGCTCAGTCCCCGAGTCACCGCCAATCACGTCTGGCGATTGCTGTTCGGACACGGCATCGTGCGATCCTCCAACGACTTTGGTGTTCGCGGCGAAGAGCCAACTCACCCGGAACTCATGGACTGGCTCGCTGCAGATTTGCTTTCGGGTTCCGGCAGTGGGCGACCATGGTCTCGCAAGGCACTCATCAGGAGAATCGTGATGTCGGCCACCTATCGTCAAACATCCATGCATCGACGCGAGCTGGCAGACACGGATCCTCAAAACCTCTGGCTGGCCCGTCAAAATCGGCTGCGAGTGGAAGCCGAAGTCGTGCGAGATATCAGCTTGGATGTCTCCGGACTTTTGTCGACGAAGATTGGGGGCCCTGGCGTTTTTCCGCCTTTGCCACCGGGAATTGCAGAACTGAGTTACGCTGGTAACTTCAAGTGGGAGGAGTCGACCGGGGAAAATCGCTATCGCCGAGGAATGTACACGTTCTTCAAAAGAACGTCGCCGCATCCGAATCTGATTGCATTCGACTGTCCCGACGCAAATCTCACCTGCATCGAACGTCAGACCTCCAACACACCGCTTCAGGCTTTGACGTCGCTTAACAACGAAACATTTGCAGAAACATCGCGAGCCTTCGCGAAGCGACTTCTCCAGCAATCAGAATCTAACGACGCTGCACGACTCGCAACGGCGTTTCGTATTTGTCTCGCTCGTCCCGGCAGCGCTAGGGAACTGGAAGAACTGCATGCACTGCTGAACGACGCGCAATCCTGGTATTTGGCTCACCCGGTTCAGGCAGTGCAACTGACAGGGAAGGAGATCGTTTCCGAAACGCCAATCGAGAATAACGCCGCATGGGTCGCTGTGGCACGAGTGCTTCTGAATCTTGACGAATTCATTACACGAGAATAGCGGCCATCAATTTTTCGAATCAGAGATTTCCGATTCGAAATCGACATGCCAGGCATCCAGGCTAACGAAACGGAACGATTTAAAATGCACTCAATCGAACAGACTATCCATCAAACTCGACGAGAATACCTGACGTCGTCGTCCTGTGGTCTGGGCCTTGCTGCTCTTGGTTCGATGCTCACCGCCGATGGTTTCCTGCACTCCGCAACGGCACAGGCGAAGGAGGAGATCGTCGATCAGGTCACGTCGCAGATGCATCATTTTGCTCCGAAGGCAAAGAGCTGCATCTTTCTGTTTCAGGCAGGTGCGCCTTCGCAACTGGACCTGTTTGACCCGAAGCCCAAACTGAATGAACTACATGGCAAGCCGCTTCCGGAGGACATGTTGGAGAAGGTGCGATTCGCTTTTATAAAAAAGGAATCTGCCGTACTTCTGGGATCTCCTCGACGATGGAGGAAGCACGGTGAATGCGGCATGGATTTCAGCGACTTCCTGCCCAACATTGCGACATGTGCCGACGATATCCTGATGATCAAGTCGCTGCATTCCGAACAATTCAACCATCATCCAGGTCAGTTGCTTCTCAGTTGTGGCCGAGCCGCATTTGGTCTGCCGACCATGGGTAGCTGGCTTACCTATGGACTCGGCACAGAATCACAGAATTTGCCCGGCTACGTTGTCTTGACCAGCGGTCGAGGATCCAGCGGTGGAACATCACTTTGGTCCAGCGGTTTCCTTCCGTCCAATTTTTCGGGAGTGGTGTTCCGCAGTCAGGGCGAGCCGGTTCTGAATCTGGCAAACCCTGCCGGGCTCAGTCCAGAACAACAACGTCGAGGACTCGACGCACTCAAATCGCTCAACGCAAACCGCTTCAACGAGATGGGTGACCCGGAGATTACCAGCCGCATCGCCAGCTACGAACTTGCCTTTCGCATGCAGTCCGCCGCGCCAGAGCTGATCGACCTTCACGGGGAAACTGCGGCAACTCACGAGGCCTACGGAATCGCCCGCGCACAGCATCCGCAGGCGACTGGACGAGGCAACGTCGCCGACGCCCATTTGACGTTCGCTCGCAACTGCCTGCTCGCTCGCCGTATGGTCGAACGCGGCGTTCGGTTCGTCAATATTATCTATGAGGCCTGGGACCAGCACAGCGACCTCGATAAGGATCTGCGTTACAACGCCTGGGTTGTCGACCAGCCGGTCGCAGCACTGCTGAAGGACTTGAAACAGCGGGGACTTCTCGAAAGCACGCTGGTCGTCTGGGGGGCCGAATTCGGACGCACACCCCTGGGAGAAAATCGAAACGGACGCGAAGCCAATACGGGTCGAGATCATCATCCGTTTGCGTTTTCCCTTTGGATGGCGGGAGGCGGCACCAAAGGCGGCCAGACCTATGGGTCGACGGATGAAATCGGCTGGGGAGTGGCTCAGGATCCCGTTCCCATCAACGACTTCCATGCCACGATGCTACACATGTTCGGCCTCGACCACCTGAAACTGACACATCGATTCCAGGGACGCGATTTCCGCTTGACAGACGTTTCCGGCAAAGTCGTTGAGAAATGGCTTGCGTAGCAACCGCCATCTCTCGCAAGATTCGCGGCACTTCCTGTTTCCGTTCGATCTTAAGTCTGGGATACGCGAAAGACAAATCATGATTGCAACGCGTTGCATGGCGAAGTGGAGTTCTGTTCTGGTGCTCATTTTGTCGGCTCGATGCGCCACCGCTGGAATCATCTTCAATTTCACCGATGGTGCCGACCTCGCAACGCTGCAGACGACAGACGTGACCACCTACAACAACGTCCGCAACGGATTTCAGGCAGCAGCCAATATCTTCAGCAGTCGATTTAGCGACAACGTGACGCTGAATGTAGAAATCAACTACAAGTCGCTTGGATCCGGCATTCTCGGATCAACCAACAATAACACTGCGGGTGCGTTGTATTCCAATGTTCGAAATGCATTGATTGCCGATTCTACAACCAGTGTTGACGCAATAGCCGTTTCCAATCTTCAGTCCACGGCGGGAATTGATTTTGTTTCAAGAAGCAACAACACTGCTGTTCGATCGAATCTGACCGACGCATGGGCCAGAGTCCTGGATGTATCCAGATCAAACCTAAAAGCGTTGGGCCTACTGGCGGCCAATGACGGCGGTGCAGGAAGTGAAGGAAGAATCGAATTCAGCAGCAACTTCACGTGGGATTTCGACCGGACGAACGGAATCAATGGATCAGCATTCGACTTTGTGGGAGTCGCCGCCCACGAAATCGGTCACTTGATGGGTTTCGTCAGCGGCGTGGATGATGTCGACCAGTTCGCGGCAGCGCTTGATCTCACACCGTTTCGAGTGTTTAACACTCTCGATCTGTTTCGCTACTCGGCAGCCAGCCTGGCCGTTACAGGTCAGCCGGCGACCGGAGCCGTACTCGATCTCAACGCTGGAGGAACCCCTTTCTTCTCACTGGACAGTGGCGTGACAGACCTTGGTCGATTTTCCACCGGCCGAACAAACGGCGACGGGCGGCAAGCAAGTCACTGGAAAGACAATCTCGGGCTCGGCCTGCTGGATCCCACATTTGCCCCCGGCGAACAGGGAATCCTCACACCATTGGATATTACTGCTTTTGATGCCATCGGCTGGAACGCCCTCTCTTCGACCGCGGTGCCGGAACCGTCGTCATTTGTTCTACTGGGCCTAACGACCGTGTTCGTGGGCCTCCGCCGGCGCTATCGAAGTCATCGGGTTCCCCTCAACGACCGAAGTCAACGTTGTTAAGTGAGTCTTGTCCTGGGGCAGCGGCGGAAAGGAATTTGCCAGACCGAAACAGCCGAACACCACCGCAGAGGTCTATCGCTTCGATCGTTTGGCAACCGACTTAACGGAAGCCTGTTTCTTTCTGGCAACGACCTTCTTCTTCGCGGCCGGAGTCGGCGAGGCAACCACCGATTTTCTATCGGACCTGGCAATCGTTTTTGAGGCGGCCTTTTTTGACGCGACCTTTTTTGATTCCTGCGGTGGTTTCCGCTTCCGCTCGGCCTTCTTGACAACCGTCACCTTTTTGCTGACTGCGGGTTCCTTTCCAGCCGCTTTCTTTTTCGACGGCGTCACAGAAGTTGCAGTAGTACGATCAAGCTCAATTCCAAAGAGCGCGCTCAGATCCTGAGAACCCAGCCCGCCCCTTTCGCCGGCGAGCTCGCGGTCCAAATTGCCAGCTGCAATCGCCTGAGATACCAATTCCTGATGATCGACGCCTCGCAGTTGAAACAACAACTCGGGCATGCTGTCGAGCCTTGCGGCGACTCCGTACATGACAGCAGCCAGATGCTTGCAGCACGACGAGTAGTCCGGACAACTGCATGACATGTTGATTTCGCGAGGGGCTGGAAAGAGTCCCGTTTTCTGGTCCGTCAGTCGCTTCATGACTCCGTCGGACAGCTTGCCCGAGAGCAGATCCAGCAATGAATCGATCGATTCACTGCATTCCGATCGGATCGATTTCCATCTCGCTCTATCCAACTGAGTAATGTCTATCTTCACCATGTAAGGTGATGATCCCGCGACGATGGCGTCAATTGATTTCGGCTTGATGACCAGATCAACGACGGACCCATTTCGAACATAAGTCGCGCCGCGAGGTAATCGGTTTGAATAATCCTGATACGCAGTCAGGTTGTCACACCAAGCTTTACCCCAGAACGTTTTGGCAATCGTTTTGCCCTGAAGCTTGACGGGGGAGGGCTCGCGATTCTGCTTCTTCGCTACTTGAGCCGCTCGCCTGGTGGCCTGACTCAGCTTTTGCCCGACGGAGACATAAGGTGCCCAATCATTGCCCCAACCCATCTCGAATCCCTTCACAAGTTTAGCAGCATCGCAAGTCAAAGTGGCCATGCATGTTGAACAAAGCAAGGCGCGGCGTCAAATGTCCGCAACCGGCTTTTCGCCCCTACGAACAGTTGAGGATTCAGATGGAAGCGGAGCGAGGGAGCTCCGCGATGACGACGATGATTGGGATCACTCATCGAGCGTTGCGCGGCTGACATCGAGAGCCACAAACTTCAACAACTCGGAATCACTCATCTCCGTCAGCAATTTCTCACCGCCGTCACCCAACACGCCGTCAGCCAATTCCTGTTTGTCGCGAATCATATGATCGATGCGTTCCTCCAGAGTGCCTTTGCAGACAAACTTGTGAACCAACACGTTCCGCTTCTGGCCGATTCGATAAGCTCGGTCTGTAGCCTGATTTTCAACTGCTGGATTCCACCAGCGGTCAAAGTGAATCACGTGAGACGCTGCCGTCAGGTTCAGCCCAGTCCCGCCTGCTTTCACCGAGATCACAAAGAACGGAACGTCATCCCGTTCCTGAAAGTTCTTCACGAGGTCTTTTCGTTTGGCAACTGCAATTCCACCATGCAACACCAGCCCTGGCTTTCGAAACACGCCCTCGAGGAATTCAGCCAGAGGTTCGCACATCGATTGAAACTGCGTAAACACCAGAACCTTTTCCTGCCGCTCGCAGATCGGTTCGCAGACGTTGCGAAGACTCAGGAACTTGCCACTTTCAGAAGGGTCGAATGCCTTCTGATCCAGAAACTGATCCGGATGATTGCAGAGCTGCTTCAGCCGCATCAACATCGATAGAACCATGCCTCGCCGCTGAATCCCATCGGCCTCAGCGAGCTGTTTTTTAACATCAGCGATCAACTTTTCGTAAAGCACGGCCTGTTTTTTCGACAGCCCACATTCCACCCCAACTTCTGTTTTGTCAGGCAGATCAGGGACGATGTTCGGATCTGTCTTCATGCGCCGCAGGATGTAAGGTCGCACCAGTTTTCTGAGCGCAGAAA
>JANMEV010000644.1:0-20548 GCA_031377305.1 Planctomycetota bacterium
AAGCAGGTTCAGGAGCAGGTTCCTTACACTTACACAGTTCAGCTGTGCAAGCAGGAAGCACGCACTCGTACGGTTCACACAAACAAGCAGGTTCAGGAGCAGGTTCCTTACACTTACACAGTTCAGTTGTGCAAGCAGGAAACACGCACTCGAACAGTTCACACAAACAAGCAGGTTTCAGAGCAGGTTCCTTACACCTACACTGTCCAGCTCTGCAAGCCAGAAGCACGTACACGTACGGTTCAGGTTGCTAAGCAGGTTTCAGAGCAGGTTCCTTACACCTACTCAGTCACTGTGAACAAGCAGGAAACTCGCGAAGTTCAGGTTCAGGTCTGCAAGATGGTTGAACAAGTAGTCTCACGCCAGGTTTACCGTGCTGCAGCTCCTGCATGCGGTGGCTGTGGTGCAGCTGCTTCTTCTTGCGGTAGCTGCGGTGCGGCTGCTGCTCCAGCATGCAGCTCATGCAAGTAGTTTGTTGATCAAGCCAGTAGATCTCTGCTGACTTGAACAATCAAAAAATCGACACCCCGAGGGCTTGCTCTCGGGGTGTTTTTTTTCGTTTGGACACAACCGATTGATTGCAAACGGGTGTATTCAAGGTGTCTCTTCGCTGTTTTAGTGGTTTTCGGCGGCAAACAGTGGCGAGCCAAAACGTTGCGGCTACCATTCCGCTCTGTCTGTCGTGTTTCAGTGTCTCGTGCAAATTTTGGGGAAGAATCTCGTGGGCAAATCGGTTGTCCTGGCGTACAGCGGTGGTTTGGATACGTCAGTCTTGGTCGGATGGTTGCAGGATGAAGGTTACGACGTGCACTGCCTGTACGTTGACCTTGGTCAGCCCTGCGAAGACCGCGACGCCATCATGAAGAAGGCTCACGACATCGGTGCGAAGTCGGCGGAACTCGTGGACGTCCGCGAAGAACTGTGTCGGGATTTTGCGTTTCCAGTCCTTCAGTGGCAGGCTCGTTACGAGAACATTTACCTGATGGGCACCAGCATCGCTCGACCGCTGATCGCAAAAGCGTGTTTGCAGCGAGGCCGTGAAGTGGGTGCCGAAGCTTTCGTTCACGGAGCGACCGGTAAGGGCAATGACCAGTGTCGATTCCAGTTAGCGGCCGAAGCACTTGAACCCGGCATTCGTATTATCGCCCCGTGGCGAATGCAGAAGTTCCGCGATCTGTTTCCAGGTCGAACGGAAATGCTGGCGTACTGCGAGAAGAAAAGCATTCCGGTGAAGGCGACGGCTAAGAAGCCGTACTCAAGCGATGAAAACTGTCTGCATATCAGCTATGAAGCGGGCGACCTGGAAGATCCAACCGTCGATGGCACCAGCGTAATTGACTTCGGCATGTCGGTGTCGCCGCAGCAGGCTCCTGAGAAGGAAGAGTGCGTCACGATTCAATTCGAGTCGGGTGTTCCAGTCTCCGTCAACGGCAAGGCGCTCAGCCCTGCGAAGCTGGTGGAAGAACTCAACACAATCGGCGGACGAAACGGCTGTGGTCGGATCGACATCGTCGAAAATCGATTCGTCGGTATGAAAAGCCGAGGTGTTTACGAAGCTCCCGGCATGACGCTGTTGTATGCGGCTCATCAGGGACTTGAGCAGATGACACTGGACCGCGACTTGACTCACCTGCGAGATTCCATCAGTCCTCAGGTGGCTGAAATGGTTTACTACGGCTTCTGGTACTGTGCGAAGATGGACGCGTTGATGGCGTTTATCCGTGAGACTCAAAAGCCTGTGACGGGCGAAGTGAAGTTGACTCTTTACAAGGGCAACGTGCGAGTCAGCAGTCGAAAATCGCCCTACAGCTTGTACAAGGCGGACATCGCCAGCATGGAGGCGGGCGGATCCTATGACCAAACCGATGCGGAAGGCTTCCTGAGAATCATGGGCCTGCCGGTGCGAGTTCAGGGTTCAGTTCGGCCTCGAAAGTATTGATGATCCCCAAGCCCGGTGTCCCAGAGATGCCGGTTTTTTTTGTGTTTGCTCGCAGCAGATTTGATCCGCCTGGTTCAACAAAGAGACGCCAAATGTTTCGTCGACTATTTCGTCGATTCTCAAATGCCTTTTTGCGTTTCGCCGTGGGTGTCGCTCTTGCCGCTGGTGCCAACGCGGATGATCCCGCGTTTCTGCATGGCGTTGTCGCGGCGGATCACCTGGCGGCGAGTGAGGCGGGGGCAAAAATGCTTCGTCAGGGCGGAAACGTCGTTGATGCGGCGGTCGCGACTTCGTTTGCTCTGTCTGTCGTACGGCCAGCAAGCTGCGGAATTGGCGGCGGCGGTTTTATGGTCATTTGGGATGCAAAGCAGCAGCGATCAATCGCCATTGACTATCGCGAACGAGCCCCGGCCAGGGCCACAAGTGATTTGTTCGGAAAAGCCGAGGATATCCAACTATCCGAACCGCTGAGCGTTCGAGGTGGCCTGGCTGTCGGAATCCCAGGAACAGTCGCCGGGCTTTGCTATGCAGCAGAGAAGTACGGCACATTGTCAATCGCGACGTTGATTCAACCGGCCGTTGAACTATGCCGCGACGGCGTTGAGATCGATGCGCATGACATGGAAGTGCAAGCTTCCACTCTTCAAACATTGAAGAAGCACGAGGGCTATGAGACTCGCTTCTCGGGTCTGCTCAAGCACTATCTGAACAACGGAGTGCCGTGGAAAGTCGGTGATCGCTTTTATTCGCCTCAGCGAAAGGCGCTGGAAGCGATTGCCGCCAAAGGTGCGGCGGGCTTTTATTCAGGTCCCATCGCCGAATCGATGGCGAATGCGTCTCATGCGGAAATGGGCGTCCTCACGACTGCGGATCTTCAGGCCTACACGCCAACTGAACGCGATGTTCTGGCCGCTGAGTTTCATGGCCGGCAAATAATCACCATGCCGCCGCCGTCCAGCGGCGGAGTCGCGTTGCTCCAAACTTTAAAGAGTCTGGAAGCCTGGGAAAAAAAAAGTGGTCGAACGCTCGATAGCCTGACTCACAATAGTGATGCCTATGTGCATGTCATCGCTGAAAGCCTGAAGCACGCCTTCGCGGATCGTGCTGAGTTCCTGGGAGATTCCGATTTCGTTGACGCGCCGATTGCTCGAATGTTGAGCGAGAAGTATGCAATAGAGACCGCCGACCGCATATCGATGGCGAACGTTCTGCCGATGGAGAAGTATGGCCGTTTCTTTCTGACTCCTGACAGCGGTACGAGCCATTTTTCGGTCATGGATTCCAGTGGCAACGCCGTCGCTTGTACGGAAACCATTAACCTGACGTTCGGCAGTTTTGTGGTTGTGCCCGACTACGGCATCCTGCTGAACAACCAGATGGACGACTTCACGGCGAACCCCGGCAAGCCAAACGCATTCGGGTTGATTCAAAGCAAAGCCAACGCAGTCGCGCCGGGCAAGAAGCCGCTCAGCAGCATGACGCCAACGATCGTGATCGAGAATGGAAAAGCCACCTACTCGTGCGGAGCTTCCGGAGGCCCGCGAATCATTACCGCAACGCTTCAGAGTCTGCTCAACCAAACGGTTTTTGAAATGACGCCTCAGGCTGCAGTGACAGCACCGCGGTTTCATCATCAATGGTCGCCCAACGAACTGCTTTTGGAGCCACCGCTTGTGAAAAGTATCGGCGCTTTGCTTGAAGGACGAGGCCACGTCATCAAGCGGTCATCATCTCTTGCCGCGACTCAGGCGGCTTCCTCAGAAAAAGCAGAACTGCGAGGCGGGAGCGATCCGCGAAAACACGGTACTCCGGCTGGAAGCTGACCCGCAGCACGATCATCACAGCCGAACGAATGCCACTCACCGAACAACTCGACCGGTCCCCGCACCGTCGATGAGTTCTTCGATTTCCTCGCGAGTCGCAAAGTTGCAGTCGCCGACGATGGAATGGGCGAGGCACGATGCTGCGGTGGCAAATTCGAGTGCAGCTTGATCCGTGAAATCGGGATGAGTCAGCCCAAACAGCAGGCCGGCATCGAACGCATCGCCACTGCCAACGCGGTCCACGATGTTGCGAATTTCGTAGGGCTGATACTCACCGTTTCGCAAAGGAGCCAGCGTCACCGCTGACGTCGAAGCATCGAACAACATCGCTCCCCAATTGTTGTGCGATGCCGACAGTTGCTCTCGAAATGTGGTGGCAAATCGCTCGATGTTCGGGAACCTGTGATGCAACTCTTTGGCCAGCAGAACGGCCCGTTCAATGTGCAGCGCGGATCCAGAAGCTCCTCCGCCGGAAGATGCTGGCAGAGCAATCCCGAGGAGTCGTCCGTCTTCTTCGTTCGCCATCAACAGATTGACAAATGGCATCAGTTCCAACAGAACGTCGGCAGCCAGCGTCTGCGGTGTACGAGTCGAGTCCCATCGCCAAAGTTTTGATCGGAAGTTGATGTCGCAAGACACTTTCACACCGCAACGTTGAGCACACTGAGCGGCAACCAGAGTTGCTTCGGCCGCTGATCGCGACAGCGCGGGAGTGATCCCAGTGAGATGCAGCCATGAGGCCCCGTCAAGAATCCTTGTCCACTCAAAATTGTTGGATTCAGCCACGCTGATACTGGAATGTTCGCGGTCGTAGTAGACTCGGCTCGGTCGCTGATTGGCTCCCATTTCCACGAAGTAGATACCGAAACGTCCTCGATCGGAAATCTGGATGTATTGCGTGCCAACACCAAGACTCTTCAGGCTGCCGAGGCACCCGTCCGTCATGGGGCTATGTGCTGGCAGAGCGGTGACAAAATCAACATCGACTCCCAGCATTGCCAACGATGCCGCAACGTTCGCTTCCGCACCGGCGAAGGTCACTTCCAGAGTTCCGGGCAACACCTGACGCAGTCGAAGAACGCCCGACGGCGCCATTCGAGCCATGATTTCGCCAAATGCAACGATTCGTGTCACAGAAAACTCGCCGTGGATGCAAAAGGTCGTGGAAACTCAGCCGTCGGCTGCGAGCGTGTCGTGAAGAGCGTCAATGAACAACGCAGAGCCAGCTTGCAGATTCTGCAGCGAAGGTGGAATCAATCATTCGACTCGGATAACACGTTCGCCCTTCAGAACCTGACCGTTGGGATTGGTGGCTCGCACTTGAATCAAATGAGTCCCCACGGCTAACCCTTCCGGCAGACTCGCTTTCCAGAGATGTGGGCAAACCAACGGCTTCGCCAGTTTTCTCCAGGGTAAGTTATCCGGCAGCATCGGCTGTTCTTCATCAAATAGACTTTGAAAAAGTGGATCCGTTTCATCCACCGTCTTTGTCATGGTCTGCCATTCACGTACGCCGATGCGAGATTCAACAACTGCTCCCGGAATCGCATTAAAGACGTTGGCACGAAACTCCGTTTTTACGCTGGTCGCCACGGGGACCACTTCGGGAGCCGTGATTCGAAGCTGCTCATCTGCACCTCGCCGAGCCGCTCGGTAGTCGAGCAGATAATTGACTCCGTCGAAATGCATCGTGGTGTAGCCATTCGGAGTCCCATCGGCACACAGAGTGTGAGGAATGCCGTGCTCGTCTGGTTTTCCGGACCACCAGGCTCCGCACACTGTAACATTGATAATGTGATGATGCGGTTTGGGCCCCTTCCAGCCTTCCATTTCACCCATCATGACATGTTCATGATGATGAGTGTGGCCTGCCAGGGAGATGCAGTGCTCTCGACTCTCCAGCAGACGCAGGAGCTTCTCTCGGCTAGGTTCAATCCAGGGTGTCGATTTGACCAGCGGAATATGCATCATGGCCACAACAAGCTGGCTCTGCGGCACGAGCTTCAGATCGTTTTCGATGAACGTCAATTGCTTCTTGCTGAGACCCGAGCGATACAGTTTCTTGTCGCCTTCTCGCATCCAGTGAATGTCGTCAACGCAGATGAAATGAATCGAACCGTAATCGAACGAGTAATACGCCGGGCCGTAGACGCGTTCGTACGTCTCGTCGCTTTGCTCGTCATCTTCTGATGCGAAATTGATATCGTGGTTACCGATTACGTTGTACCACGGCACACCAATCTTCCCGATCGTCCGATTGTAGCTGTCAAAAAGGCTTAAATCGTCAAACAGGATGTCTCCGAGCGTGACGCCAAAAGCTGCTTGTGAGCCAACCAGATCTTCCACCACATCATGAGCAATGTAGTCGATTTCCTTTTGATCTCGCGGTTGCGGGTCGCCAAAGAACAGGACGTCGAACTGTTTGGCCTCTTCGCTTGGATACAGAGGGAAATCGATCGTCGTCGGAAGTGGACCAGTCGGCTCCACGCCGGGGAAGTCGAGTTGAGGCGAACCCTTCGGCTTGTGAATGTAGTAGAACCGGGAAACGTGATTCTCGTCCTGCACCGTGCTATAGCCGGTCGGCTTGATCACAAAGATGATCGTGTCTTCATCCACAGGCAACGAATAATGGCCCTCGGAATCCGTGACAACGACTTCACGACCGTTAGAAACTCGAACATCCGACAGCGGCTTCTCGCCAGCGTCGCGAACTCGATTCTGATTCGAATCGATATAGATCGTGCCGGTCGCCGTTTGAGACGCCGCACTCTGCATGGCCTTTGCTGAGTTGAAGTTCAGGAGCACTCCAATAAAGCCGAAAACAAGGGCCGTGCGCCGCCAAGCCGATTGCACAAGCATCTGCAAAATCCTTACGAGTGAATGATCCCAAAGTCATGACAGAGTCGTTTCGGCCAAAACGGAAACCGATGCCTTTCGACTGCGCTGCCTGGAAGGCTGTTGAATTAGTCACCAAACTGAGCCGCGAGGCGCTAGCTGCGGGTGTTTTCCCATTGTTTTTTTGACATCTACCCGCAGCTGGCATTTTGCGGCTCACTAATTCAACAGCCTGCCGGGAGCATGCTGTCAGACGGAGATGTCAGTGGCAAGTCTGTTTCGACGTCGCGGCAAAAATAGGACATCGCGGCGACTTGCCTCAGGGCCGGAAAAGACGCAGAGCCCGATCACCGGCATCCGACGCGGGAGTCGGCGGACTTCAAATCACGATTGCACGATTGATAGTGACTGAGGAAAATCGCGGTCAGCAATTGAACGGTGAGCGAAGATTGCAATGCTAGAATGGTTTCGGCACCGCATCGGGTTCAACAAGCTGCGGCGCCATGGATCGCTCCGCTCCGACGGGGCAAAGCCGGATTGCTCGAACGTCCATGACAGCCCCCGACGCTTTGGTATCCGGTATCACTTTCAATTTTCCAGCCTTCGTTTCAGCCAGTTTGATGGTACCGACTGGCTTCCAAATGAAATTCTGGAAATGACCGGTATCCTGAACCTCCAGCTTCAGCAATTGGTTTTCAATGATGATATCCACCATGCTGCCTCCGTTACCTTTGCCGCAGCCCTGAAGAATTTCGACCTCGTACATACCGGGTTCTTCCAACTTGAAAAGCCACTCCGCAGTGTCATTCGGGTTGCTCCAGTATCCGACCGTATTTTTGTTAGCCTGCGGTTCGAAACGAAGCTTCTCTCCCACGGTAATGGCGTACTTTGCGGGAAGAAAGATAATCTTGTTCCTGCCGGGTTCGGCAATGATCTTTTCGCTGAACAGCAACGGCTTGGAATCGAACTCAATCACCAGAAGGTTCTGACCATCTTCTGGTTTATTTCCCAATTTCAAAATCCACCACTTGGGCTCAGGCTGCAGCTCAATGATTTGGGAAGGCACATCCTTAAGATCGATTCCCACAACAGAGTTTGCCATTCGAGGAATTCGCAACTTCCCGTCTTCGGGCCACTTCTGAATTTCGAGGTAGAGGCGACTCTTTTGAGTCCATGCGTCCACGTTTTCGACCTTCCATCCGGCAAACGGTTTAGCATCCGATGGGATCTTTTCCGGAGGAGCCCCGCACGCGATTTGACTCAAGCTGACAATCAGCATTGCAACAGCGGTCAACGTCGCAATCCCCATTTTGCAATTCGTATGTGCCAACATCAAAATGATCCTCCGAGGCATTGAACCTCCCAGACTGAACAAAAAAACAGATTACATAGTCGGGTTAACCCGTCTCAACTGCGGTAACGTTCATGTTTTTAACGCAAATGCAGTTTGCCAGGGAGCTCACTCAACCAGTTTTTGCCAAATACGATCGCCCCCCCGATTGAGCGTTCAGCGCATGGAAGTACACTCCGGTCTCGAGTGTTTTGCAGCACACATTTCGTTTTGGATCCTCCAAAGTTAACAAAATGCCGTCGCTTCAGAAGAATATGTGTGGTCAATTCCGTGAGATAGTCCTGCCGAAGGGACAATCCCGTTTTGGCCGTACGGCAGAGGGGGGCTTTGAGATTTCCTCGCCTGCGGCAAGTAAGGTCCATGCCGTTATCGAATGCGACGAGGTTAGCTGCACCATTACCGATATCAGCAAGAATGGCACTGTTGTCAATGGGCAACGCCTGCCGCTGAATCAACCCAAACATTTGCAGAATGGCGATCAAATCTGCATCGCCGATACCCTATTCGTTTACTGCGACGACTGCGGTTCCGGCGCTCGCCCTACGAGCACCGTGATCTCATCCGGCACTGCGAACGATGACGACTCTGTACGCCGGAATCTGATTGCTGCCAAAGACTCGGTAACGTTGATCTCGTTCACCGGCAATGGTGAAGTAAGCCCTGAAAAGATTCGAGGGAAGATTGCTCTGGGCGACCAGCCGCTCGCCTCATTGGCGACCACCGATTCCGTCAAAAGACTCTCGCACTTGCTACGCTTCATGGAAAGCGTGCGAGACTTCTCCGAGAGTGGCAACAAAGCTGGAATCACCATGGCAATTGCACAGCTTTTCCCGCAAACCTCCCAGATTGCCGTTGCGATTGATATCTCTCAAGCATCAAGGACGTATTGGCTGTGGCTCTCACACAGCAATGGCGATTTCTCGGATGTCGTCTGTGATGACGTTATCCAGCGGGCTGCAAGAGATCGAGAGGCACTGCTTGTTCGCGATCAATGGCGAGATCAAGCGTCACACGCTCCGAAACTCTCAACAATGGACCGAATTTCACTGTTGTGTGCTCCACTGTTCGGTCTGAACAATAAATGCTGCGGCGTGATTCAGCTCATTTCCACGGCACAAGGCCCCGAGTTTGAACTTGCCGATTTGGAAAGGCTTGCAATTCTTGCTCAACTACTCACGATTGTGCTTCCGCGGCCTGCGAGTGCGTAGGTTCGCGGAACGCGTTTCGTCAGTGCCGTTCAGGAGATTCAATGAGTTCGCACGTCCATTCCGTTGCCGACGTGCTGGGTCCGCAGGGAGTTATCGCTCGCCGTCTTCCCGACTATGAGCCACGGCCAGAACAACTGGCCATGGCGGAAGCCGTCGAAGCCGCATTGGCGAAGAAACAACATCTGATTGCCGAAGCCGGGACCGGCGTCGGTAAGAGTTTCGCATACCTGATTCCGGCAATTCTATCTGCTCAGGGTGGCCAGGGTGGCCCAGACAGCTCGGGCGAAGCGCCAAAGAAAAGGCGAATCATCGTTTCGACTCACACGATCAGCCTGCAGGAACAGTTAATCAATCACGATATTCCCTTCCTGCAAGCTGTGCTGCCTGTCGAGTTCTCCGCCGTACTTGTCAAGGGACGAGGCAACTACATCAGTCTGCGGCGGCTGGACAAAGCGGTTCAGCGATCGTCACAGAAGACGATGTTCGATTCTGAAGGGCAGCGACAACTTGCAAAAATTCGACAGTGGGCTCATACGACCAAAGACGGCAGTCGCTCGGATCTTCCATTTCAGCCCAAGCCCGAGGTTTGGGACGAAGTGCTAAGCGATCACGGTGACTGCCTGAGGAAAAAGTGTCCGAATCACGCTGACTGCTTCTACTACGCCGCTCGTCGACGCGTTTACAACGCCGACCTGTTGATTGTGAACCACGCGTTGTTCTTTTCGGATCTATCGTTGCGGCGAGACGACGCCAGCATTTTGCCGGAATACGACACCGTCATTTTCGACGAAGCGCATACGGTGGAATCGGTGGCCGCTGATCATTTGGGGCTGTCTGTCTCGGAGGGACAGGTCGACTACCTGCTGAATCGTTTGTACAACGACACTGCAAATCGAGGCATTCTTGTCAGCCACGAACTCAAGGACGCACAAAAGCAGGTCATGAAGATCCGCACGGTCTCCATGCAGTTTTTCTTTGACGTGTCCGACTGGGCGGCTCGGTTTTGTAAGGCCAATGGGCGTTTGTCTGGTCCCACGGAGATCGACAATTCCCTCAGTCCCGAACTGTCTCGCCTGGCGATCATGATCGGCGAAGCGGCCGCAAACGCAACGTCAGAAGCAAACAAGGTTGAACTGCAATCCGCCTCCGATCGCTGCAAGATTCTCGCAGACGATTTGTTATCGTGGACTCGCCAAAGTGTTTCCAATTCGGTCTTTTGGGTCGAACGAACGGGCGTTCAAAGGCAACGGCTCTCGCTGATGAGCGCGCCGATTGATGTGGGGCCGATTCTTCGCGAACATCTCTATAACACTGTTCCTTCGGTCATCATGGCCAGTGCGACGCTGGCAACAGGAGTGAAGGATTTCGGTTTCTTTCGATCTCGAGTCGGTCTCACGGAAGGCGGAGCAATTCGACAGGGCAGTCCGTTCAACTATAAGAAGCAGGCTCGGCTGATTTTGTCGACCAACATGGCGGATCCGTCCACCGATCCGAAACGATTTGAGCAGCAATGCTGTGAACGGATCCAGCGGCATCTATTGGAAACTCAGGGCCGGGCGTTTGTGTTATTCACCAGCTATTCAATGATGCAATTCTGCGCTGAGCGACTCACAGGCTGGCTGGCCCAGAATGATCTATCCCTTTACTGTCAGGGAAAAGGGCTTCCGCGTTCCGCGATGCTGGAGAAATTTCGGGCAGACGAACGAGCGGTTCTCTTTGGGACCGACAGCTTCTGGCAGGGCGTCAATGTTCCCGGCGACGCGCTTCAGAACGTGATTATTCCTCGCCTGCCTTTCAGCGTGCCCGATCATCCGCTGCTGGAGGCTCGCCTTGAGGCCATCAAGGCCCGAGGCGGAAATCCGTTTCGCGACTATCAGACTCCGGAAGCCATTATCAAGCTGAAGCAGGGGTTCGGCCGCTTGATCCGACATCGCAACGATACCGGGCGAGTCGTGATTCTGGATCCACGAGTCCTTACAAAACCCTACGGCCGCCTCTTTATCAGCAGTCTTCCAGATTGCCGTTTGGAAATTGACAACGGTGAATCGATTGAGCCTGTTGAAACCGACGAATGACGACCCGGTCACCGCAGTGAGACCAGGGAGTCAAATTGCAGCAGCCCGGATCTACCAATACCACACCCTGGCCACTGGTATGCCAGCAGGAGGTCGGTAAGATGCGTGATTCGAGAATTGCGGCGGTTCGCTACCGGGATTAACAGCTTCAATACCATCGTTGGGGTGGTCAACGAACTCCGGTGATTCGCGATTCTTTTGACGGTGTGCAACTGTGGTCTTTATCTTCGCTTTGGAAAGAGCATCTTAATGTCGGCCAGTTTGATTCAGGAGATTTTCGAGCCTCTTCAGTCTATGCGGCTCATCGATCCTCACACCCACATTAATCCGCATCAGGCTGCGTCAAAAACTCTTGCGGATATTCTTGGCTACCACTACTACACTGAACTCGCTCATTCCGCTGGTCTCGCAAAAGCTCAGATCGAAGAACCCGGTCTTGCGCCAAAGGAAAAGGTAGAGCGATTGGTTCCGTGGCTGCGCACTATCGAAAACACAGCGCAGTACAGTTGGCTTCTGGAAATGTGTCAGCAGTTCTTTGGCTTTCAGGATGAACTGATTACAGAAAGCAATTGGGAATCGCTCTACGATCGATCGCTCCAGACCATGCAGTCGGCGAACTGGGAGCAAACGGTGCTGCAACAATCTGGCCTTGATCAAGTCTATTTGACAAACGACTTCGATGACCCGCTTCAGGGTTTTGACACGAAGTTGTATGTTCCGTGTCTTCGAACCGATGACCTTGTGTTCCACCTTGCGAAACCCATCGTGCGCGAACGACTGGAGAAAGCGACGTCCATCAGTCCATCCAGTGCGATCACGCTGAAGGATGCGATTGGCCGGCTGTTCGCTCACTTCAAAGCCAACGGTGTGCGAGCCTGCGCGATTTCACTGCCGCCTGACTTTTCACCCGCGGCCGTGTCGGTGGCTTCCGCCGATGGCATCGTGCAAAAGGTTTTTGCAGGAAAGGCTGAGCTCACAGCATCTGAGTCCGTCACGCTCAGCCAATTCGTATTCTGGACTCTTGCCGAGTTCTGTGCCGACCATCGCCTTCCGTTCGACCTGATGATTGGAGTCAACCGACGTGTCTACGAAGACGGCGTCTTTCAGGGGCAGGATTTATACGACCATCGAGTCTCACTGATTCAATATAAGGCGCTCTTCAACGCTTTCCCAACCTTCATATTCCCCGTATATGTTCTGGCTGAAACCAGCAATCAGGAACTTGTCAGCTACTCCTGGATATTCCCCAATGTCGTCACGAGTGGACACTGGTGGTACTCCAACATTCCCGTCTACATTGAACGCGACACGCGCGGACGGTTACAGGCGGTGCCAATGACAAAGCAGATCGGATACTACAGCGATATGTATAAACTCGAGTTTGCGTTACCGAAATTTGCGATGTACCGTCGAATATTGGCCAAAGTTCTGGCAGAAGACTTCGTGATTGGTCGGCGATGGTCTGTCACAAAAGCCGTTGATTTGGGAAAACGGATCCTGCGGGGCAACGTGGAGACGATCTTTGGCGAGTGCGGTTGAAGCAAGGATGGGTTTCCCATCATACTCTGATCTCAAAGCTTCCAGCCGACAGGGAAACGGGGTTTTGATTTTGGTGAGAGTTCAAGAGCGATTCAGTTTTGTGAAATGGCGAATCCATGGCTCGTATTGTTCTCCTGAAAGACGGTCAGTCATTCCCTTATGAACTGAAGAGATTTCCTGCGCGAATGGGTCGGCATCCGGACTGTGACGTGCAGGTGGATTCCAATATGGTCTCTCGATTTCATGCACAGTTGGTGCAAATCGATAACAGGATCATGCTGGAGGACCTGAGCAGCGGTAACGGTTCCTTCGTAAACGGCAAACAGCTGGAAAAGAATCAGCCGCAGATTCTTCGCAGTAACGATCGAATCAAGCTGGGCCCGATCAAGTTTCGTTTTGAAGACGATGAAGATTCGTCATCCACTTCTTCGATGGGGATGATGGCCGGCCTGGATGTGAATGATGGTGCCACGTCCACGATTATGGGAACTGCGTCGGCTCGCGGGTTTGGTGTCTTCGAAGTTCGCCCGGAAGACAAACTGCGGGGCATTCTGAAGATCAATCAGAGCCTCGCCGGATTGATCGAAGTCGGTAACATCGCTCCAAAGATTCTGGACACTTTGTTCGAAATCTTTCCGCAGGCTGATCGGGGCACTATCCTGATGAGGGAGGGTCCGCAGAAACGCTTCGTCCCCGTTGCTCAGAAGCGACGACAGGAAAGTGACGACGAATCGATCCGACTCAGCCGCACCATTCTGGAGCGTGTGCTGAATGACAAAGCGGGAATCCTTTCGGCCGACGCGGCCAGCGATTCGCGATTCAGTGCCAGCGAATCAATCTCCAGCCTGACAATTCATTCGATGATGTGCGTGCCGCTGCTGAACCTTGAAGGCGAACCGTTTGGCGTGATCAATCTGGATACTCAAAATCCTATGAAGCGGTTCACGGATGAAGATCTGGAGCTGCTGCTGGCTGTCGCCAATCAGGCGGCACATTCGTACGAGAACGCTCGGCTTCTGCAAAGCCATTTGGACAAGCAGAAGCAGGACAAGGAAATGAGAATCGCGATGGGAGTGCAGAAAGCGCTCCTGCCAGAGAAGTTGCCAGAGGTTGCCGGATACCGCTTTTATGCATCCTACGACGCGGCGCAGGCGGTCGGTGGAGACTACTTCGATTGCTTCAAAATGGGCGATCGGAAAGTTTGCGTTGCGTTTGGTGATGTTGCCGGAAAAGGTGTTCCCGGCGCGCTGATCATGTCGCGTATTTCCAGCGTCGTTCAGAACACAATGAGTTTCACCGATGACGTGGCGGTTGCGATCAACAGAATCAACTCCCACATGTGCCACAACATGGTCGAAGGACGCTTCGTCACATTCATTCTGGGCGTCATCGACCTGGACACAAACCGAATCACGCTCGCCAACGCGGGCCATATGTCACCGCTGATTCGCAAGATTAATGGCGAAGTCGATGAGATCGACGATTCCACCATCGGAATCCCAATCGGAATTATGGATGGGTATCCATACGAAGTTGTGGAACGCGAAATTGGCCCTGATGAAATGTTCGTCCTGATTACAGATGGTGTTGATGAGGCGATGGATCCGGACGGCAGCCTGTACACAAAAGAACGCGTTCGTGAGTTCGTCCACAACGGCTCATTGGATCCCGAGGAACTGGGCCGAGCACTTCTGACCGACGTTCGCCGCCATGCCAACGGAAGAGCTCAGAACGATGACATCACCATCATGACCTTTGGCCGATTCGGGTAAGGTCTTGTTGCCTGTGCCTAGTCGATCACAGGTGACTCATCGTCGCGGAGGCTGAATGAAGGCGAGCGGGGACGTTAGTCCCTTGATTGTTGGACGCACGATGAATCAGGGGATTGACATCCACCGCTCACCAGGGGCACGACTGCGTTTCGACCGTTCGCCGAATACGTCCGTTCGCGGGTGCCCTCTCGCGGAATCTGCCGATTTGCGAGTCTGGGAACCCCATCAAGGCAGTGCATTATCAACAGGCTCCGCTGGTCAGCATCTGGTTGCTTCGTAATACTCTCGCTTCATAGAGCCGACACCCGAAAGACAATGCGCGTGGACTGAAATCGGTGGCCTGCTTCGCGATCGATCGTTCGTGTTATGAAGGTTCTGAAATGAGCAACCGACCGAGATACCGCTGCGTTCCCCTCTTTGGCCCGCCAGGCGTTGGGAAGGGAACACAAGGCAAAATTCTGGCCAACATTCCCGGCTTCTTTCATCTTTCCGTCGGCGATGTCTTCCGATCAATCGACATCAGCTCACCCAACGGTCGCGAAGTTTACAAACACATCTCGCGCGGCGAACTGGTGCCGGACGAACTCACCATCCAGATCTGGCGAAAAGCAGTTGAAGCATATGAATCTTTGTCATGGTTCAAGCCACGTGAAGATCTTTTGATCCTGGACGGCATGCCCCGCAACGTGCATCAGGTTCAGATGATCAAAGAACACCTGTCGATTCATCGAGTCATCTACCTGAAGTGTTCGGATGAAGAGGATATGATTCACCGCATTCGCCGCCGCGCGATTCGCGAAAATCGAACGGACGACGCGAACGAAGAGATCATCCGTCGTCGATTCGACATTTATAGGGAGGTCACGGCGCGTGTGCTTGAACAGTACGATCCGTCGATCATTCACGAAGTTGACGCAAACGGTTCACCGGCCGAAGTGCTTCATGCCATTCTGGATTGCCTGATTCCCGTCCAGAACGAGTTGTTTGAAGCAAATCAGCGGGAAAGAGAAACGGAATAGCACCACGTTGCGGAACCATGCAGCTTCGCCCGAATCCTGATTCCGCTCGTCCCGCAATTGGACGGTTCGGCAGAAGAGTCACCGCATTCACGACGCAGCAGACTTTGGCATGGACCAGCGCCGGCGCGACGTTAAGGCTTTGAGATTGAACAGCCGGCATGTCTTTCACGCAGCGTCGCTCACACTTTCGTGATGCGTGAAGTTGTCCTAACATACGACAAAACTGCTCGACGGTGGCTTTTCCGTCGAACACAGACCAATTGTGAACAATGCGTCGCGAGGCCAACGGTGAGCGTTTCGCCGCGAATCTTTAAGAACTGAATCGGGAGCTGCAGACAATGGACCAGGATGAAATCCTGATGGACGCCGAAGAGCGAATGGAAAAGGCGGTCAACGTACTGAGCAATTCGCTGAAAGGGATTCGAACGGGCCGAGCCAATCCGGGGTTGGTCGATTCTGTGCGAGTGGAATACTACGGCTCTCCGACGCCGCTGAAGCAGATCGCGAATATCAGCGTACCTGAGCCCCAGCAGATCCTTATTAGGCCTTTTGATACAAGCAGTCTGGAAGCCATTGCCAAGGCCATCATTTCCAGTGAATTGGGAATGGTGCCGAACAATGACGGACGCGTGATTCGTTTGAACGTCCCACCGCTTTCGACCGAACGCCGCAAGCAGATGGCTGGACGTATCAAGGAACTGGCCGAAGAATCCCGCGTCGCCATTCGCAACGTTCGCCGCGATGCCAACAAGCACGCCGATACGGCCGAAAAAGACAAAGTGCTTTCCGAAGACGACTGCAAGCAAACCAGGGAGCAGGTTCAGGAACTTACGAAGAAATTTGAGAACCTAGTGAACGATCGAGCGGCCTCGAAGGAAAAAGAAGTGATGGAAAACTGACCTTCGATGCTGCTTGAAAACTCATTTTGAAAATCAAACGGCCAGCGGTTTCCATCGATTCCGTACAAATCATCGCAGGACGGGCAATTTCACCCGTCCTGCTTTTTTGTTGAAGTCAGCTACCGGCGATCTTCCGGGCCATCATCTTCGATGTCGTCTTCATCTTCATCCTCATCATCGTCGTCGTTGTCATCGAAGTCGTCGTCGAAGTCAGCATCCGGATGCAGCGGATCGTTGGGCGAGAAGAAGAAATCTCCCAGCCCCATTGGTACCATGTTTCCGCCAAGAGATTGGTTCTTTCGGTCCGCCAACGTCTTCAGGTCGGCTGCGTCTTCGCCAAGGCACTTCTCCAGAGACTCTCGCCATGCGTCGTCGCGAGCGATCGGATGATCGGGATCCTGAGCGATACGCTTCAACGCATATCGCAGGATGTTGATCCCGTCGCGAGTGGAAAAATCCAGATTCAGCGAGTGTGCTTCCTGAAGAAATGCGACTGTCAGATTCAGCATCTGGTCATCAGCGAACGGCAGGTGATACTTCAGAATGGCCAGTTCGTCTTCTCTCGCCGGATGGCCAAGAGTCAAGGTTGGCTGCAATCGACTGAGAATGTAATCGGGGATTTCGAAAGTCGATTCATCGTCGTTCATCGTCACTGCACATCGAAAATTGGGATGTGCGGGAATTGAGATGCCCGCCACGATGGATTCGACGTATCGTCGGTGGTCCAGCAGTGGAGCAAGGCTCGCCCATGACTTTTCATTCATGCGGTTGCCTTCGTCCAGAATACAAATGCCGCCGCGAATCATCGCGGTGACGAGTGGCGATGCGTGATAAGCGATCTTGCCACTTTCAGCCAGCACAGGCGTCACCAGCAAGTCTTCTGGTCGAGTATCCGCCGTACATTGGTAGATGTACAACTCCTGGCCGCGCTGCCGCGCGCCGGAAATCGCCAGCGTGGTTTTGCCAATACCGGGCGTTCCGACCAGTCGCGGAGTCAGAGGCAAGTCACGTTCATCAACAACCAGCCAGCAGGCCAGCAGTTGCTTCAAAACTTCGCGTTGCCCAATCCAGTCACCTTCCGTTGGATCAGGGCGTCCCAGGTGCAGCGTAATTCCATCGATTGATTGAGTTCGGCTCATGAATTTTTACGGTTGTCAGTGAATCAGGGTGGTCAGGGACGGCTGGAAGAATGTTCCTCCGGTCGCAGGGTCGTCAACACGATGCCGCGAATGAGCGCGAATCGGGTTGTCGTTGTCAACTGAACAGACGAGATCGCCCTGTTTCAGACGCTGTAACGTTTCTCAGCTGATGGCGATGTTCGTACACTTGGCAAGCTCAGCTGTACTCAGGCACGAACATGGGCTGTTGTATTCAACCACTGGTTGTCACTTGTTAGAGTTCGACTGCTGGCATTTTCTGACGACATGGCAAACGTGGACCGGGGATATCGGTTGTGGCAAATAATGAGTCCGATACAGAGCTGATTGCCCGTGTGGCCAAGGGTGATCTGGACGCTCTGGCGGAGGTTTTTTCGCAGCATCGCGATCGTCTTTGGCGTCTGGTCACGTTTCGCATGGACCCTCGACTGCACGGTCGAGTAGACGCGGACGATGTGCTTCAGGAAGCATGGCTCGCGGCAGCTCAGAGAATCGACCACTTTCTGGTCGATGCGTCTCGGTCAATCTTTGTTTGGTTCCGGCTCATTACAAGTCAGACACTGGTGGACATTCACCGTCGACACATCGGAACTCAAAAACGGAGCGCGGGGAATGAGTTTTCCATCGACCGCGGCTGGTCGTCTTCTTCGACCTCCAGTTCGCTTTCATTTCACTTGCTGGATCATCTGACTACGCCGAGCGAAGCTGCCGTGAAGGGGGAAATGTCTCAGAAGCTGAACGAGGCACTTGCCGATATGAAGGATATCGACCGGGAAGTACTGGCCCTTAGGCATTTTGAACAGCTCACCAATCGCGAAGCCGCCCAGGTCCTTGGCATCTCCGAACAAGCCGCCAGCGACCGCTATATTCGCGCTTTGGCCAGACTAAAGACGACGATGACATCTCTGCCGGGCTACGTGCAGGATTAATCACGGTCAGACGCCGATCTTTCCTTGTCCGAGTCGTGAAGCCGTGACGACTGGAGATAGTGCCTCGAGCAATTTTGGGTGACGAAAAGAAGATGCCGATGAGCAATCCCACCGGAACTACTGCCAATTCTGCCATTTATACGGCATCGAAAGACACCCTGAAACGACGTTGCGACAGCGACTCCCTGCTGAGCCGCTCTTGCCACTGGCCTGCAAAATCGACCAATTCCAGTGCCCTCTGCACTTGACAACGGGCCAGTGTACTGGGAATCTGCAAACAGCCAGGGCGCTAACGCATGTTCAGTATATTCGCAGGAAAAGTACGTATTTCGGACACTTGTGCGCAATTCTTTTGCCGAAGTACTCCAGAACGAAAGCTGGCTTGATCTCACTGGTCACAGCGTGAAGAGCAGCGAGTTAACTGCAACTCTTGTGATCCGTTTAACAATTGTTTGTGTTTTGCATCTTGAAATGTCGTTCGATAGTTGACGATGCTGAGCTCAGCTCGGATTTTTTCTTTTCTGTTCGATAGGTGCTATTTCCAGGAGTCCTGCAATGATGAAGACCCGTCGCCATATTCGTGGCTTTACGCTGATCGAGTTGTTGGTTGTGATTGCGATTATCGCAATCCTCATCGCCCTTTTGCTTCCGGCTGTGCAGCAAGCTCGTGAAGCGGCTCGCCGAACCCAGTGCAAGAATAACCTAAAGCAGATCGGTCTGGCTCTGCACAATTATCATGACACTTTCTCGTTGTTTGCTCCAGGAGCCTTCTGGAACCTGCCAGCAGCGGGGCCATGTGCGGCCGGTAATCATCAGAAGGGCTCTATCCTTGTTCACATTCTTCCGTACATTGAACAGTCGACACTTTACAATCAGTGGGACTTCAAAGTCTGCAACACGGACACTGCAGTTTTTCCGGGGACAACAAAGCAACTTCGTGAGACGGTTATTCCGGGTTACCTGTGCCCATCGGATACGACACCACCCAAGAATACTGCCAATCCTGCAATTGCCGTTCACAACTACGCTGCCTGTGTGGGCGCTGCAATAACGGGTGGTGCGACGGGTAATGGTGCATGTCAGTGTCCGACAGCGCCGTTTGGCCCTTTCGTGCGTCCAAACACGAACCCAAATAACGTACCTGGAATGTTTTCGCGGCAGTGGCGATCAACGGGAATGCGTGATTGTGTCGACGGAACATCCAACACAATCTTCTTCGGGGAAGTTCGGCCAGAGTGCTCTAACCATGCCAATGCAGGTTGGGCAAACTCGAACAACGGCAACGGACTGACCTCAACGATGTGGCCAATCAACTACAACACCTGCAACACCGCCACTCCGCCGAGTGCGGCTAATGGTTGTGCCTATCGATGCAACTGGAATCCAGAGCTCGGTTACAAGTCGCGTCACGTTGGTGGTGCGCAGTTTGTCTTCGGGGACGGAGCCGTGCGGTTCATCAGCGAGAACATCGACATGAACACTTACGCAAACCTTGGTTCCAAGGCCGACGGCAACACCGTTGATGTTCCGTAACCCTGAAATCGGATGAAAGAATCTTTCCGGCTCCAGAAATGGGGCCGTTTTTTTTCCGTCAATGCTCGGATTTACTGACTTCCGTTGGTGAACTGGGATGTCGATCCTCTGATTCAGGCGACTTCGTCACGGCCGATTAGTAGGAATGCTGCGAGCTGGTGGAGCGGCTCGCCTGCACAGATTCGCCGCCCCGTCGGCAAAAACTGTCCTGCGTGCAACCCGGAATCAAGTGTTGCTCAGCGACTAGCCACCTTACAAAAACAAGTGTCATGTGTTTCGCAATACGTTCGCTCGGCAGACGCTGATGGTTCTACTCCCGGCAGGCGGCGAACAAACCTCCGCCCTGGGCGTGTTTCATCTTTCTCAACTTTCCATGTCGTCGTAGTTTCCAGTCATCATAGTTTCTATTGAGAGAATAGTCCCATGTTTTTCGATTCTCGGATTCACTCGCTTGCGGCCCTTGTTCTTG
>JANMEV010000689.1:0-4430 GCA_031377305.1 Planctomycetota bacterium
TCGCCTGTTTGCCGCGCGAGCCGTCGTGCCTCACATGCTTGAGCAAGGTGAAGGCTACCTTGTGCATACGGCGTCGGCGGCAGGAGTGCTGACCGAAATCGGCTCGGCGTCATATTCCGTGACGAAGCATGCCGACGTCGCAATGGCCGAGTGGTTGTCGGTATGCTACGGCCGCGGCGGAATTCGGGTCTCCTGCGTCTGCCCGCTGGGTGTTGAAACCGACATGCTTGATGATTCGGATCCGATTCATCGCTATTTGCATCTGCATTCGATCACCGCGGACGATGCGGCAGATTCTGTTTTGGCCGGGATTCGATCTGAGCAGTTCTTGATTCTGCCTCATCCTCAGGTTTTGGATTTCTTCCGCCTGAAAACAGAAGATCATGATCGCTGGCTTCGTGGTATGCAGCGACTTCGCCAGAAATTGACTCGCGAAATGGCTCGCACCACGGCCGTTCGCCGCGAAGATGCAGCGTAAAGCGTTTGGGCAATTGTTCTAAACGACCAACTCGCGTTCCAACGCTTGCCGCAGAATGCGGAATTGCCGACCTCAATCCTTCGCGCTCGATCGGCCGGGGCGGTAGCCCTTGCCAGGTGCGTTGCGAGATTGTTTCTTTGAGCCCTTGCCTTTGGGCTGCTCTTTGGCGTTCTCGTTTGGAATAGTGTGAACGTACTCGCCACGGACTCGAGTGTTCGCATCCTTGCGGCGTTTGTCGAGTGCCTCGCGAGGTGGATTGGACGGGATCAAACAGTCGCAACCGGATCCGATGAGATCCTGCCGACCTGCCTGCTCAAGCGCCTTTCGCACGTCGAAGTAGTTTTCCGGTTTGAAGAACTGCATCAGGGCACGCTGCAGCTTTCGATCTCGCAGATGCTGAGCCACATAGACAGGCTTCTTCGTAAACGGATCGATGCCCGTGTAGTACATCGCAGTCGCCACATCAAACGGAGCCGGAATGAAGTCCTGCACCTGATCCGGACGGTAGTGATTGCGTTTCAGAAACAGCGCCAGATCGATCATCGCATGCAGGTCGCTGCCGGGATGGCTGGCGATGTAATACGGGATGATGAACTGCTTCTTACCGACAGCCTTTGATTCGCGATTAAAGACCTCCGCGAACTTATCAAAGTCATCGCTGGCCGGCTTTCGCATCAGATCCAGAACGCCCGCATCGGAATGCTCAGGCGCGACTTTTAGATGTCCACCAACATGGTGTCGAACCAGATCCTGCATATATTCAGGCGATCGACGTGCCAGATCCATGCGAATTCCGCTGGCGACAAAGACCTTCTTGATCCCCGGGGTTTCTCGAGCATCCTTCATCAGTTTCACGAGTGGTCCGTGATCGGTACCGAGCAGCTTGCAGATTGTCGGATGCACGCAGGACTGGCGTCGGCATTTGGCCTCGACTTCCGGCCGGCTGCATCGCATTTCGTACATGTTAGCAGTCGGTCCACCGATGTCGCTAATCACGCCTTTGAACTGCGGATCCTCAGTCATCTTTTCGATTTCGCCAATCACCGATTCATGACTGCGAGACTGAATAATGCGTCCCTGGTGAGTCGTAATCGAACAGAATGTGCAACCGCCGAAGCAGCCTCGCATGATCGTGACGGAGTCCTTGATCATGTCGAAGGCGGGAATCTTCTCCGTATACGTTGGATGCGGTCGACGCGTGTAGGGCATTCCGTAGATCGAATCCATTGCTGGCTTCGAAATCGGAAACCGCGGCGGATTGCAAACGACTGCCTGACGATCATGAAACTGCACCAGGCCCTTCGCGTTGTATGGATTGGTTTCATTGTGAATGATCTTGGTGGCTTCCGCGAAAGCGGGCTTGTCTGTGGAAACCAACTCGAAGGACGGCAGCCGCAGGAACTCGGGCGACTTCGACGGATCGCCGAATCGCTCTTCGGATTCCTTGGCACCAAGGACGTACGCCATGCCTCGCATATCACGAAGATCGCGAACGGTTTCGCCCGCAGCCAGTCGGCGAGCGATCTCCAGAATGGTGTCTTCACCCATTCCGAACCCAACCAGATCGGCTTTCGCGTCCAGCAGGATGGAGCGGCGAACTTTGTCGCTCCAGTAATCGTAGTGAGCCAAACGCCGCAATGACGCTTCAACACCGCCAGCAATCACCGGAACGCCGGGAAACGCTTCACGGGCTCGCTGGCAATATCCCAGTGTTGCTCTGTCGGGACGAAGCCCGATACGTCCGCCGGGCGAATAAGCGTCGTCGTTGCGAACCTTGCGATTGGCCGTGTAATGATTGATCATGGAATCCATGTTCCCCGCGCTGATGGCGAAGAACAGGCGAGGCTTGCCGAACGTCTTCCATGCGTCGCACGAACGCCAGTCCGGCTGACTGACGATGCCGACTCGAAAACCACCCGCCTCCAGAGTTCGCCCCAGAATGGCCATGGCGAAGCTGGGATGATCGATGTAAGCATCGCCAGTAATGATCACGACGTCCATCTCGTCCCAACCGCGTTCCTCAGCTTCTGCCCTTGTCATCGGCAGAGCTTTGGCGTTTCGCGCAGTGCGATCCTGGAACTGGAGAGCTGCCAGCGGATCGGCATCGTCGATGGAAGTATTCAGGATCGGCAGGCTGGTTCTTGTCGGCGTGGTCATGAAGTGGATGATACCACCAGTTTAAGCACTCAACCATCCGGCGTAGTGTTCGCTGCCCAGGAATCTCCAAGGCGAACCAATCCGAAACGTTCACAATTGCCCGACAGGCGCTGCTAATGGTCGAGCAACTATCATTGCTCAAGCGGTTGGCCGTTCCAACGCTTGCTGGAAGGACGGATTCGCTCACTTTCAGGTACCAAGCAGCAGTGCCGAATTAACTTTCGCTGGTATGTCAAAAGAAGCTTGGCATCTGAAAGCCGGAAACTGCTTGAGGATGAGCATCCACAGACTGCTGGAATGCTGCTCGCCATACCCGCGGTGTGGTGCAAAACGACTCAGTCAACGAAAATCTGTGTTGTATTTTGGTGAATCGCAATTGGCCGGAACAGCCACTCCGACCGATCAGTTGGATGCATCGCTGGCGGCCTGCGACTTTGGCGAGCCTCTGAAACGCCACAGTCAGTCACTGTCGATCGCTGCCGCGACCCAAACTTGGCACTGGGATTCCACGCCAATACGAGCAGAGATTTGGCATTGCTGCCTGAAAAACAAACCCTACTGCTCCAGATCCGTTGAGGTTCAACTGCAACGGAAAAAAATCCCAGCAAACGATTTGAACGGAGATGCAGGGAGAGAAGCCGAATGCCTTCCCGGCTTAGTCGGGCCAATCTGCAGGACTGAGTGTTTTTGAATGTTTTTGAGCGACGAACAGGACACTTTGATGGACCAAATTCACTATTTGCGTCAGATGCCACTTGAATATGTGCTCAAACGTCGATAGAAAAACAAAATGTACATCAAGTGAACACAAGGCCATTGGCATTGCCGTGATCTGCTGGTCAGAAGCCCAGTTTTGATGCAACGAATGCAGGACCAACGCCCGCGGCATCCGCCAGAATCAGAAAATTACGATTCTCACATTCTGAATAAGTTTTTTTCACGCCAGCGTTTTTTTCGAGAGAGAACAGATAAAGTCTTTTCCCCTACGTAGTTCTTAATTCGCAAGAGTACCACGACCGATCGACTTCATCAGCTCACCTATCTAGGGGACTGGCATGCTAGTTGCTAACTCGGAACAGCAGGAGAAACGTCCGCGTCGTCAAAGTTTCGGAAGCCACGCCTGAAATTTGACTTCGTGGAAAGAATTTATGTGTTCGAAAGAGTAGGTTGACTCAAATTTTGCTTGGATTACTGCCTCATCCCTCTGAATGTTGCCGGTGATTCGTCTTTCCTTGTCAGTTCTTTGTTCGGGAGAAAGTTTTCATGAAAAAAGCGACCGTTTTGCCTTTTGGCTCCTCGACTCGACGTGGTTTCACGTTGATCGAACTCTTGGTGGTGATCGCAATCATCGCCATTTTGATTGCACTTTTGCTACCTGCCGTTCAGCAGGCTCGCGAAGCTGCCCGCCGTACGCAGTGCAAGAACAACATGAAGCAATTGGGCTTGGCGGCCCACAACTTTCATGATCAGTACTTGTACTTCCCACCGGAGCGTCTGGGTGAGTGGTCAACAGATGCTGCTGTGATTGCATCGAGTCCAAACGGAACAGGAACTGGGCAAAAGGGCATTACACGTGCCAATTCTCCGATGGTAGGACCATTGGGAATGATGCTTCCGTTCATTGAGCAGGCAAACTTGTTCCAAAAGTTCACAACGAAAATCGGCATCGAGAAGCATGCGTCGGTGGATCCTCGTTCCGCTGGAATTGGCAGTTACGATGCTGCTGCCATTCGCTGGTGGGGAACTGCCGCGGACTTTGCCCTGGGTCAGACGCAGATGCCGATGTACATGTGCC
>JANMEV010000311.1:0-9527 GCA_031377305.1 Planctomycetota bacterium
CTGAATAAATCGGGTGAGTTCAACCGGTTCCTGATCAAGCCACGGTACACTTTCAAGCAATACAGTCAAAGCGGAACATGGGTCAGCGATCTGTTTCCGCACGTTGGTTCAGTCATCGACAATGTGTGTGTGCTTAACGCGATGCACTGCGAGAGTGATGGTCATGACAAAGCGACCCTGGCGGCTCATACGGGTTCAGCACAGTTCGCGCGACCGAGCGCAGGATCGTGGGTGAGCTACGGACTTGGCACCGTCAATCAGAATCTACCATCGTTCGTGGTTCTGGCTCCCGCCGCACCCTACGCAGGCGCACAGACCTGGAGCAGCGACTTTCTGCCTGCCTGCCATCAGGGCACGCATGTCATGCCGGGAACAGAACCACTGCCCAATATCCGACCACGAAATGCGAATAGCGAACTGCAGAAGATGGAACTCGCTCTACAGAGCCGACTGAACCAGGCTCATCTTGCGCAGCGGGCCGCCGATCAATCGCTCGATGCACGTATTCGGTCCTTTGAGACAGCGTTCGGTATGCAGCGTGAAGCTCCTGAGGCGTTCGATTTATCCCAGGAAACGGAAGACACACTCCGCCTGTATGAACTGGAGCGCGGCGCGACGAGCGGCTTTGGCTGGCAATGCCTGGTCGCTCGCAGACTGGCAGAACGTGGAGTGCGCTTTCTGGAGTTAATCGATGTAGGTTCGAGTGGAAACTGGGATTCGCACGGAGACATGGGCGACCACGAACGGCTTGCAAAAGCCATCGACAAGCCCATTGCCGGACTGCTGACCGACCTCAAACAAAGAGGCATGCTGGACCGCACGCTCGTTGTCTGGACCACCGAATTCGGTCGCACTCCATTCCATCAGCAGGCGGACCACGCCGGCCGCGAGCACCACAATCTGTGCTTCTCGTCATGGATGGCCGGAGGTGGCGAGAAAGGCGGTATCGTCCACGGCCAATCGGATGAATACGGCATTCTGACTTCCGAGGACGCTGTTCATACTCACGATCTGCACGCCACCATGCTACACCTTCTCGGGATCGATCATGAACGTCTGACCTTCCGCCACGCAGGCCGCGACTTCCGTCTCACCGACGTCCACGGCCGCGTCGTACGTGAGGTGATCTCGTAGCGGCTCAGGTGATTCTCGACAACTGCCTCGGTGATGCAACAACAGCGGAACCTGGCACAGGTGTGATCGAAGAAGTCGCCGCGGACAAAGGCTATCAAGACGACGAAGTTCTCAAGGCCTGTGCCGACCTTGAGATCAGAACTTACAGCCCCGAACTCGAGGGCGATGATCGCAAATGGGACGACAAAGAGGCAGGAATGCAGGAGGCATTTCACGGCAATCGGCAACGCATGAAACGCAGCAAAGGAAAGACCCTGCAACAGCGTCGGAGTGAGCTTGTCGAGCGAGGCTTCGCTCACATCTGTGAGAACAAATACAGGTCATTGGTCAAGTGCTTCCACACCCATTCCTTGAATTCTGAAGTTTCGATAAACACGGATTTCATGCGCCCGAGGATTCTATCCCACTCAGTGGAACACGGCGAGGTTTCATTGGCTTGAGGTATTGCAGTCGGGTTGCAATGGAAGGAGTTGCAACATGCCCCGTCGATCTGATGCCGCAATCATTCGCCAGGCTTCCACGATCACAGCCAGCTGAGTGAACTCGAGCGGCACTTGCAGCGGACTTGCAGCGGACTTGCAGCGAGGTCGGCAGGGAGTGCATTGTCTCCGCATTTTCGCAGAGTATTGGCGTCCAATAACATCCACTCACAGCTCTCTGCATTCCAGCAGGAAGCTGTTTTTACTGGTGGGCGAAATGGGGAGGGGCCGGGAGCGGGGGCGTGAATTGGGGGGTGGCTGGCAGGCGGCCGTTCGTCACTGTGCGGTGGGTGCGATGGGGCTCGTCGAGTAGGCGGCAGGCAAGCACTTCGAACTTGAGACGACGTTATTCCGGGTGGTTCTCGGGAAGCAGCCAGACCCAGCTTTTTCCGAGTCGGCCGCCATAATTTCCTGCGGTAATTTTGATAACGCCGTCAACCGGTGACGCGGCCATGATGGATGCCTGAGTTGCCGCGCTGACAGTGGCCAGATCGCGGCCGTTGATGATGATTTCCATCACAGACTTCACGCCGTCGGGAAGTTGCGATTTCACTCCCGGACGATCCAACAGCGTTGGACAGAACGCTTCGTTCGTGCTGGCAAACATGAACTTGTGGCGGCTGCCCGCCTTTGAACCGCTTGCCGCCACTCCGCCGGGGAAAGGTGTGATCACGCCGGGAACGTGCTGACAGGCCTCAACAGCTCGTTCGGCAGCTTCCAGCGAAGCGGCTTCGGTGGTCGCCATGAACCAAAGGTTTCCGCCCATCACGCCGTCGTGGTAACCAAAGCGACGGTCGATACAGAAGTCTCCGCCCATCGTGGGCACAACCCACATTTTTCGGCCGAATCGTTCTTCGAGTGTTTCAAATCCATCGCCAAAGAACGACAGCTTCCGACCCAATCGATAGTACGGCTCCGTTTCACTCAGGGAAAAACAACGAGTCGTAGCGCATGTCAGGACGTTTTGACATACTCGAGCCAGCAAGGCCTTTTCCAGACCTTCAACTCGATGCTTCCAGAATCGTGGCACGTGCAGTTGACAGATCGCGCCGGGACGACCATCGGGAGTGACAAACGATTCATCTCCGCCAGGCCCGACATAACGATCGAGCCCTGCTTCGCAATCGCACATGATGGTCGACGACCCATATCCTGTTGCCGCGTTGATTGCATGATCCAGCCATTTGCGATCTCGGGCCGTGATCAGAAATTCAACGTACAGACTGCGAAACGCCTCTGCGTATGTGTCTTCAACCAGACTGGTCATCAGCGACTACCGTGGCAAGGAAACGTGGTCGATGTAGAGAGTGGCAATCACGATCAAACTGACTTACGAACGGCCGCGGCCTTGGTAGACATGATCTTCGGTGATGATTTTGTCCATGAAGATATCGTGATGAGCCACAGGGATTTCGTCGAACAACTGGCACTCAAAAGCCAGTGCCACCAGCGGCGTATCCTTTCTCGCGTGTTGCAGAAGTTTGTCGTAGTAACCTTTGCCGTGACCCATACGGCCGCCTCGGCGATCGAAACCAACGCCGGGCACCATGATTAGGTCGAGCGATTCGACGTTGACCTGCTTTTGAGGAAGGCCCCGCAGCTCAGTCTTTGGTTCCAGAATTCGGTACATACCGAGTTCCAGTTCTTCCATGCTGCTGAGCCGGAAAAGTTCGAGTTCGCCGTCGGCATTGCACCATGGAACGACAATGGTCTTCCCGGTCTGCAGTGCCAATTCCAAGTCGTGGCGAGTTCGAACTTCGCTGCGCACATCGATGTAGAACATAATCGTTTCGGCGGTTGCGTATTCAGGCAGGGACATGAACGCGCCGACGATTCGACGGCTTAGCTCATCCTTGTTTTCCTGAGCGTTGCGATTAGTGTGAGCCTGTTTACGAAGTGCGTCCTTTAATTCCCGAATCGCTGTGTCCGAAGTCATCTTTGGGAGCCTGCAAGTAAGTCGTCGCGTTGAAAGAGAGGGATCGAATTCTGCCCACGACGGCAGATTCGGGCTCAGAGAGTCACGAGGCAAAAGCTCGGATCAATTCATCCCTCGCATTTATACCCACCGAAACCGAGGTTCAACCAGCAAGGAATGCTCGAAAACGCTGGTTCTTCCCGAATGCATCGCGTGAACCGTTATTTTTATCACCACAGGTATGACCAGCCATTCTCCCGGTTCGCTTGCCGCCGGTTCTGAGGAGGAAACCCGGTTCGATGACGTTGTTTAAGAAGGTGTCTGGAACTCTCCGGCGGCGCTTATTTGCCGTGTTTCAGTGCCGCCTCCAAAGTTCCAGACACCTTTTTCCACGCGATCCTAAGGGAATTTGCGGGGCGCGCATCCTCAGCGGCACAATGAAGTTTTCAGATGGAATGCTGAAATCGGCCGATCGGGCGGTGTCGTTGCCTTGCTTTTTTCTCTTTTGTCGCGGTTGCAAGCCCCTGGAATTACAATGAATGTCGAAACCGCCCTGCTGGCGTAAACGTCGAAGTGCTGCTGTTGAACTTCATAGGAACGATTCTTCAACGCTGCAGGATCTGTCCGGCGACATCCATTCCAACAAGCTCGTTCCAGGCTTTCGAAAGGCGATTGAAAACATTGCCGCCGATGGTGGTTCCGCATGAGCGACCGTTGATGTGACTCACGGGCAAAAGGCAGACAGGGGTTGACGACAAAAAAGCTTCGTCGGCTTCGTCGAGTTCCGCCACCGGGATCGATCGCCGAGCAAACGGAATTCCCAGGGAGCCAGCCAGTTCTTCGACGGTCTGGCTGCTCAGGCTTTTTAATACTCCGCGATCAGGCGTCACGATTCCGCCGTCGCGAACGAGGTAGAAGCAGGACGTACTGGTTTCCGTCACGGAGCCGTCATGGTCCAGCAACAGAGCTTTGCTGCCGGGTTCCATTTCTTCGGCCTGTTTGTCGGCAAGCCACCAGTGAAGGCGATTTCGAACTTTGTATGCGACCGGAAAGCAATCGTCGGGAATCTGTCGCACTTGAGGAATTCGAAGTCGAACGCCTTTTGAAAGACTTGCCTTCCAGAGATTAAACGGAAGCACGAACGTGTGCACGACAGTTGTTGTCCCGCGACCGTTGCCAGCAAGGTACGTTGGATTTGAACCGGCCGTTGAGAACAGCACGATGCCAAGATCCTGCTCAGGTGAGATCAAATCTGCATTTGTCTTGACTACTTTTTGTGCCGCAATGATCAGGTCACTTGGCGACCATGGTTGTGGGAAACCAAGAGCCGCCAGCGACGTTGTCAGCCTGTCAACATGTTGTTCAATTCGAAACGGTCGATGGGCGAACGTCCGAGCCATCTCAGTGACCGACGCACCCGCAACAACACCCAGATCCCAGACCGGCACGGCCGTCTGGGAGAATGGCTGCACAGCATCATTGATCCAGGCGATGGGTTCATTCATGGAGAGGACCTGGATTCCAGAGCGAACGCTGTTCAGGCAGCCTTGGCCTGAACACTGCGAGACTTCACGAGTGACGACGTCAAAACAAATCCCACCACAATGGCCAACTGAACGGCGGCAAACAGCCCGAGGGCAAAGAGACGACCTTCGGTAAAGCCATACGTGTGCAGTCCGGCTTTCAGTTCGTTCACGCCGAACCAGGACCAGGCTGTGACAACATTGCCCAGCATTGCGAGAACGCCCGTTCCATAGTCATCGATCATCTTGTCCCAGCGAGCGTGCAGGATCATTGCGTTCCAGAGCACGATTAACATCGCTCCGTTTTCTTTTGGATCCCAGCCCCAGAATCGACCCCATGAGTCATCCGCCCAAAGTCCGCCCAGTACAGTTCCCACAAGGCTGAAGAACAGTGCAAAGCACAGCGTTCCATAAGTCAACTTGCCAAAGAACTTCAGATAGTTTGGGAAGTCGCTCTTTGTTTGAGATGACGACAGAGGACGCCCGATCATGGCCTGAAAACAATAGAACAGACCGATCACTCCCGCCAAAAACGTCGCTGCGTATCCCAGCGTGATGCAAACAACATGCGTCGCCAGCCAGAAAGTAGTGTCCAGCACGGCCTGCATGACGCCCAGTGTGTCGCCTTCGTCGCGAGCCAGGTAGTGAGCAATCATCAGCGTGCCAGCACCTACCGAAGCGCCGAGAATGTTGCCGATGCCGTTCTTGACCATCAGCTCGACCACAAACGACGCAACAACGACTGCCCAGCCGATAAAGATCGCCGACGAATAAAGATTCGTCACCGGCGGTCGTCCGGAAATCTGCATTCGCAGTATCAGTGCCGCAGTGTGAATCGCAAACGCGATTACCATCAGGACAAGCGAAGTTCTTCGCAAAACGTTGCCGAAGAACAGCCATCCGATGAACGAAAGCACGATCACGGGCACATAGATGTAGATCGTCTTCATGAACGGTTCAAACAGGTTGAACCACGCCTCTTTTTCAACCGTCCCCATAGTCACATGCGGTAAAGCGCCGGACGCAAGGTAGGTCTGATAATCCCTGATGCTGTTGTTGAACAAGTCAACATCCCCGTTCTGCCACCCGGTCAGCACGTTGGTCAATGCCGTCGATGTTTTGTCGAATGATTCCGTGCACTCGCCACCCGGCATCAAGTGCCCAGCTCGCTTTTGGAGATCGTCCCAGACAAAACGAGCACACTCGTCAACCAACGCCGTTTCCATTTCGGCGTCGGAAAGTCCCTGCTGGCGAAACTTTGCGGTCAATGCAGGGATGGACTTCAGTCGCTTGTCCTCGGGGTTCGTTTCCTGAATCAACGCAAAGACGTTGACCATCACCGACGAAACCTGTCGAGCTCCGATGTCAATCGCCTTTTCACCGGAAACGCTGGCGATGATCTGCTCGATCGTGGCCCCTGGTTCCGCCGTAGAAATCACAGTGAGAATACTTCGAGGATACGATGCTTCGACCCACGCTAATCGCTCGGCGGCCCGCTTTTGAACTTCCTTTGGATCGGCCGTAGGAGGTTCATCAGCACTGGTGCCGTTCTTCAGCACGCTCCACGTCTCGGCCAATGAACGTTCAACCATTTCCTTCGACAGGGACTCGCCGTGAATGCATTTGAGAAACTCTTCAAAGGTCGTCACGTTGTTGCGATTCAAAGCCTGATTGAGCTGAAGCAATGAATTCGAAGCGACAAACGTCTCCCAAGATCGTTGCTCATCAACGGAGCCGGTTGGCACCGCCATCACCGCTGCCTGAGTCCCCAATTGCTCAAAGATTCGCCAAGTGCCGATGTAGGCCGTCAGCAGATCGCTGGACTTCTCCATATGGAAGCCTTCAGCCAAACGATTAAGTCGACTGACTGTGTCGAAGAGCGATGACACTCGACGCTCCATCGTCGTCATAGAACTTTCCTGACCGTCCTTTTGCTTTTGATGAGCCTTCTCGAGGATCGGGAAAATGTCTTTCAGATTCTTGCGAATCTCGACCAGCGAATAAGTCATCCCGCCGCGTTTCTCCAAACCGAGCAGCGACAGAACCTGGTCGTCTTCGATCTTGATGACTCGGTGTCGCTCCGCAACTTCCGGGCGAGTGATCACGTCGAGAAACCACTGCACGGCCGCCATGCGACGAACCATCACAGGTCGCATACGTTCTTCCACGGCGTCCTTCCCGGATGCTGTGACCTTGGCGATGTGATCAATCCATTCGACGTAACTGCCTGTGAAATCCTTCACCTGGTCAGGCGAAACATCTGGCCAGCCCTTCGAGAACGTTGCCACGATTTTTTCACGGCGCTTGGGGTCGCTCAATTCCAACTTGTCCATTTCGCCTTCAAAGGTGGACTTGTGCGACGTCACCAGCAATTGTGTTCGAGCGACTGAATCGATCGGCTGAGCTCGACCGCTCCATGCGATGGGCAGTTCGGCGAAGCTATACAGATTCATCGAGTCGGCAGTTTCTTTCGGCGTTCGCATGTCCTTTGCCAGCCATGCTACGAAGAGCAGGCCGACGACGAGTGGAATTCCGATCGTCACTGCAGCCGGGCTTCGATTATCGTCCTGAATGATCGCTGGTTCGACGGGTGCTGCCGGAGCAAAACCGGGGCGAGCCATCATCGCTGCGATCGCCGGTGTTGCAGGCGCCGCGTTGGAAGCAACCTGCTTTGTCGATCGTTCGGTGCGGTCGAGGAATCGAAACAGCGTCTGTCCAAACTGAGCAAACATTCCAAAGGCGACCATCATGCAGGCGATGTACGGCAGCATCCAGCCGGTGTTCTTCACCACGGAAATTGTGGACGCTTCAGTCCCGTCAGGCAGTTCCTGATAACTGGACTGATAAAAGGTCTCGCCTTTGTAACGCAGGGGATTGTTCATCCACAAAGTGAACTCTTCGGTCGGCCCGTCTTTGGAGTCCGCGATCTGAATCACCGATCGATAGTCGCGAGGCGTCGATGAACCGACGTAGTTCGTGCGGCTCACGTCCAGAAGTTTCACGTTGTAATCGCAATAGTTTCGCTGGAAGCGAAGGTAGAAGTAATAATCCTTTCCTTCCACGGTGGCCTTCTCCGCCAGCGGCTCGCCGCGGAGTTCGCTGACGTTTTGAGCGACCAGCATCGAATGCAGTACCTTGCCAGTGCCTCGAGCGATCAAGTCGACGTAAACACAACTTTGATCATGAGTGTCGTCCATGCCCGTGACGGGTTCGAGTGGCTCTGGTGCGGCAAACGAACCGAGCCCGTCCTCCGCCGTGGACTTGTCATCAGGAGTCAGGGCTCTCAGCCTGCTGTTGCGGTAGAAGTTGCGAACGAGAACGTCAAAGGGAAGTGACTCTGGTAGTGCAATGAGTTGCTTTGGGTTGGGATTCTCTGTGGGGGCACTCTTGTCGTTTGCCTTCGCTGCAGCGGCTCCCGAAGCATCGAGCCGACCTTCTGAGACGACGACCACCCGGTCCTTGCCGTCTGGCCCCTGAGTGACAATCGCAAGTTCTCGTTCACGAATATCGCGGATGAAACTAGCCGTTTCACCTTCGACCAGCGACAGCATATTTTCCTTGGCGTTGTATCCCACCTGCAATTCGCTAATCATCAACATTGCGACACCGAAGTGCAGCAGAGCGATACCGCCTCGTTTGTCAAACAGCATGTTGGAACCCAGCAGCAGCACCAGCGAACACGCTCCGCCTTTAAGCAACTGCCAAAGAATTCGCATCGACGACAGATTCAGTCGAGCCGCTTCACCGCCGCGGACAAAGTAAAACTGAACGCCCAGCAGGATGGCGGCAATCGCAACCAGAACTCCGCGCGAAAGCATTGATCCGCTTTTGGAAAACACGGCTGTGGCCAATGAGGCAAGGCCCGAGACACCCATCACGCCAAGCAACAGATACCAGATCGCCATCGGGCTGAGTAAAGTGTCTCCGTACTCAACGCCGGTCTGATGATTTCCAGTCCAGACAACCAAAGCGGTCATCAACAGTCCGAAGACGAGTAGAACGAGGCCGCCCACCAGGCGAGCACCCTGTGCTCGCACTTTGAATTTCAACGAATGAGCCGTGACCAGATTGGCCAGCATCACGATTCCAATAGTCCAGCCGCCTGGAAATGGAATGCTGCTGAAGGAGCCAAGTTTCACGGCCAGCTTGTCTCCGTAGTCGCCAAACATTGACGGAGGAAACAGGTCGCGAACCTGAATGTGAGCGACGAAGGTTCGAAAGTACTCTTCCATGACCTGCCAGACGTCTCGCCGACTTTGAGCAAGACTTCCGACGAATACAATGATCATGGCAAGAATAAAAAGACCGCACGTCAGCTTGAGCGACGCGAGGGCTCGCACGGCGGTCAGTGCCACGCTGTCCACCTTGTCGGCCAACAACGCGTCTGTCGTCTTTGGCGATGAAAATCCGCCGGGCATTGCAGTTGAAGACATGCTCAGTTCTCCCTTTAACTTCCTCACAGTTCGTGAGGGAATA
>JANMEV010000041.1:0-12464 GCA_031377305.1 Planctomycetota bacterium
CTAACACCCCGTTAACACTGGCGGACTGTTGATTGTGTCGCAAAACTGAACCGCAAGGCGCTAGCCGCGGGTTTTTTTTCCATTTTGTTTTTGACATTCAGCCGCAGTTATCTCCTTGCGGCTCACTAGATCAAAAGACCGTAAGCGTGTTCCGGTTGATACCGCGAAATCCAGACTATCGCAAACCTAATGATATACTTCACCTTCCGTTCGATCGCTCAAACATTCTCAGCATGCAAATCCCCATGAAGAATCTTCTGCTCTCCATTGCTGCGGCCCTTGTGTTCATCACGTCGGTTCACGCTGCCGACAAACCTAACGTGTTATTCATCGCCGTCGATGACCTGCGACCGGAACTCGGCTGTTACGGCAACACGCTCGTCAAGACGCCAAACATCGACCGAATTGCCGCACGCGGCATCGTGTTCAATAAAGCGTACTGTCAGCAGGCAGTCTGCAGTCCGTCACGCACAGCGATCATGACCGGACTTCGGCCTGATGTGACTAAGGTCTGGGATCTGGAGACGCACTTCCGAGTCGCTCAGCCCGAATGCATCACGCTGCCTCAGCACTTCAAAGCCAGCGGCTATCATTGTGCGGCGTTGAACAAGATCTTCCACAAGGGGTTTGAAGACGGTCGATCGTGGAACGAGCCACATTGGTATTCAAGCGGCAAGTCAGTTGATACGGATTTAGTTGACTACACAAAGCAGATCGACACAAAGCACGATGTTAATGTCACTGAATACGTGAAGGAATTATCTGGCGTCCCTCCTCGAATTGACGGTAAGAACGGTAAAAATGGACCGGCCTTCGAAGTTAGCCCCAAGTCAGATTCAGAGCTTCCCGATGGAGCCGCTGCCAACGAAGCCGTGAAGCGAATTCACTCCATGAAATCGAGCGAAAAGCCCTTCTTTCTGGCTGTCGGGTTTGCAAAGCCGCATCTCCCGTTTGTCGCTCCAAAGAAGTACTGGGATCTTTACGATCCGAACAGCATCCCTGTGCCAACGACTGACCATTTGCCAGTGGGCAGCCCCGAATTCGCCGGGCACAACAACAGCGAACTGCATAATTATCCGGGCGTACCTCAGGGCGAACCCATTCCCGCCGACTTCGCTCGCACTTTGCGACATGGCTACTACGCGTGCATCAGCTACACCGACGCCCAGATTGGCAAGTTGCTCGACGCATTGGATCAGGAAGGACTCGCCGATAATACGATCATTGTTCTCTGGGGAGACCACGGCTGGCAGCTTGGCGATCACGGGTTGTGGCACAAACACACAAACTTCGAAATTGCCACTCGTGCTCCACTCTTGATTAGCATGCCGAAATCCAAATCGGCGGGCATGACCTGTGACTCGCCTGTCGAGTTCATTGACGTCTACCCGACGCTTGCGGATCTTTGCGGACTTCCGGCTCCCACAAATATCGATGGAACCAGCCTGAAAAACTTCATCGACGACCCTTCTGCCTCAGCGACAGATGTTGCCATCAGTCAGTATCCTCGTAACGACTCCAAAACTGGCATGCAACTGATGGGTTACAGCATTCGCGACCAACGCTGGCGTGCCACTTTCTGGCGAGATCGCAACGGGCCGACGATCGTTGCCACAGAACTCTACGACGAACAAAACGATCCGACGGAAACTGTGAGCCTTGCCAGCAAGCATGAACATAAAGCTTTACTGGAGTCCTTAGGGAAGCATCTGCCACCGGTCGGTTCGGCGGCAATTGAACCGAAACGTTCGCAAGGCAAAAAACAGAATTCCTCGCCCGCTAACGCACCCAAAGGCGATGCAGGCGACCGAGGTGCTCGGTTCGACACGCTGGACCAGGACAAGACCGGCAAGCTCAGTCGCGAGTTGTACGTCGCTCGACAGTCGGACTCAGAGGCAGCCGCCGAACGATTCACAAAATGGGATGCGGACAAAGACGGGTTCCTATCGCGAGCTGAGTTTGTTTCGATGGGGAAGTGAATCCCTAAACCTCGCGATGTAAGTCGCAAGGCGCTAACCGCGAGTTGTTGATTGAGTGAGCCCCAAAAGCGCTAGCTGCGGGTACGTGTCTGAAAAATACAGGGAAAACACCCGCGGCTAGCGCCTTGCGGCTTATGTCTGGGATCGGAGCTTTCAAACATGGTGACCAATCGTTTCTCGCTGTTCCTCGTCGCTTTCGTAGCGCTGGCTGCTCCGTCATTCGCGGCAGATGCCACGACGCCTAACATTATCTTCATCCTTGCCGATGATCTCGGGATCGGCAACGTGGGATGCTATGGTTCGGACAACTACAAGACGCCAAATATCGACAAACTCGCGGCCGGCGGAATTCGCTTCACGAACGCCTACACCGCAGCGCTGTGTGGACCGTCGCGAGCGATGATCATGTCAGGCCGCTATGCTTTCCGTAACGGTTCCACCAATCAGGACGCCTGCATGCGGATGAACCCGGAAGAGCTTGTCCTGCCGAAAATGTTCAAGTCCGCAGACTATGCCACTGCAATGATCGGCAAGTACGGCCAGCTGCCTGGTGAACCGGATGAGGTAGGCTTTGATGAATCTCTGAGATTCAACGGCAGCGGTGTTTACTGGAACAAAAAAGCCGGCAAACCGGAGCCCTACCGAGTCAACGGCAAAGATCGCGAACTCGGCGACAAAGAATACATGCCTGATCTAATGCACGATCAAGCCATTGGCTTCCTGCGAAAGAATCAGTCGAAGCCGTTTTTTCTTTACTACTCCATGGTCCACGTTCACGGCGACATCCAGCCGACTCCTGACAGCGTGCCGGACAGCAAGGACCTGTTTGGGGACAACGTTCTGTATATGGACAAACTCGTGGGTAAACTGGTTGCGGAACTCGAGACGCTGAAACTGCGCGACAACACGCTCATCGTGTTTATGGGCGACAATGGCACCGGCAAGGGGCAGAATCCGCTTTCCACGATCGGCGGCCGCAATCTGTCGGGAGTGAAAGGCAGCATGCTTGAATGCGGGGGACTGGTGCCATTCATCGCCAACTGGCCCGGCAAAACTCCGGTCGGAAAGGTCTCCGCGGATCTGGTTGATTCCACAGACTTGCTCGCTACGTTCACGGAACTCAGCGGCGGAAAATTGTCCGAGAACACGATCTTCGACGGACATAGCTTCGCCCCACAACTTCGAGGGGAAGCTGCCAAGCCGCGAGATTGGGTTTTCAACCAGCTCGCTCGGATGTGGTATGTGCGAGACGCACAATGGAAGCTTAACGAACGCGGTGAACTCTTCGCCATGACCGGCGCTCCATTCACTGAGACGCTGATCCCTGCTGACAGCGAAGACACTGCGGCAGAGTCCGCTCGCACTCGACTTACGGCAGTGCTTACGGAACTCAACCCGGCTGGAGGAATTCTCGACACCGGCGACGGCACCGGACGCCATTCCAGCAAATCCAAAAAGAAGTCAGGCGAAGTAGAGCCCGGAAAGACTGCCGAAACGCCATCCACCTCCCTCAGCCCCGAGGATCAGGAACGTGCCGACAAGTTTCTCCGCCTGGACAAACAGAATGCCGGTAAGATCACTCGCGAACACTACGTGGCCAGCCAGTCCGATTCCGCAGCCGCCAGCGAACGCTTCGCCAGGTACGACGTCGATAAAGACGGATTTCTGACTCGGGAAGAATTCATCAATCGAGGGAAAAAATAGTTGGCACATGCCGCGGACACATTCCATTTGTTACCGCACACGACATGTGCCATCTTTTACTCATGGAGTCTGAATCCGCTACGCATTCCACGAATGAATCTGTTTACACTGTCAGATTGCGTGACCGTTCAGGGGCTCGGGCGGTTCTACGGGTGCAATGCACTCCGCGGTATCAAGAATTGGCCTATTGACCACGGTTGAAACCGAAGTGCGAAAGAGCTGGCCATTGGGCAACGGCTGCAGCAGTTTGCCGACCTGCTCAGTATTCGCTTTGGGACTGAGCCAGGTCGCCCATGCTTCAATGGGAAGAATCACGGGCATACGATCATGCAGAGGGCTCATGTCTTCGTTGGCGGCCGTCGTCAGGATCGTGCATGAGATCACTGTATCGGTTGAGATGGACTCACTTGATGACTGATCCGGCGACGGTTTTGGTGTCCAGCATTCCCACAGTCCGGCCATCGCAAACGGCTGATGATCCGCCTGTTCAATCAACCAAGGCTGCTTCTTTCCGGTGCTCAGTTTTTGCCATTCGAAAAATCCATCGGCGACAACAATGCACCGTTGCCTCTTAAACGCACTTCGGAAAGCGGGCTTCTCAGCGACGGTCTCGGAGCGAGCATTAATCATCTGATTCCCAATGGCCATATCTTTGGCCCAAAACGGAATCAGGCCCCATCGCATGGCGATTGCTTCATTCGACGTCGGCTGATCAAGCACCGATCGCACGCAGATCACCATCTGAGTCGGTGCGATGTTATACCGCGGGGCGAGCATCGGCATGCTGGGCACATGAAACAGCTCCATCAATTGAGCCGCTGGAGTTCTAAGCGTGAAGCGTCCGCACATGGTTTATAATCCCCCCGGAGGCGTTTTTGGCGAGCGGGGAATGTTAATCCCCTGATTGCGAGACTGGAACCGCAAAACATCAGGGGATTGACATCCCCCGCTCGCCGATTTCTGCGATTCGGGGAGCGTCAATTGGGTCACCGAGTCCCGCGGCGCAGATCCAGAGTATATGGGAAGTCGGGCGACATCACAGGCGTTTTGGGAACCATGTAGCCGCCGGTGTGGCCCATGCGGAAGAAACGGCCGGCTCGGCGACTTTCGGCGGCGAGCGTATTCACTGGGTAGCCTTCGGGATTCAAGCCGCCCGGATGTTCGACGTAGTATCGGCATCCGCCGAGAGAAACATTGTTGGCTGTGTCCACCAGATCCACCACAAGCGGAGTATGCACGGCGATCGTCGGATGCAGACAGTTTGGTGGCTGCCAGGCTCGGTAACGAACCCCACCAATGAATTCACCAGCCGTGTCGGTCGACTGAAGCGGCACTTTCACGCCGTTGACAGTAATGCACATTCCGGGCGAAAACATGCCGGTCGTCTTCACCTGCAGCCGTTCCAGCGATGAATCCACATAACGCGTGGTACCGCCTGACCCCGGTTCTTCACCGAGCACATACCAGGGTTCAAGAGCCTGCCGCAGTTCGATCTTCACGCCGTTGGCTTCAAACGTGCCGATCAGCGGACATCGGAACTCCAAATGTGCGCCGAACCAGTTGACGTCGAAGTCCAGTCCACCGCTCTTCAGATAATCCACAATCGAACTCAGGTCTGACCACAGATAATGGGGCAGCATGAAGCGGTCGTGAATCAGGGTTCGCCAGTGAATCAGTGGCTCGTTATAAGGCTTCTCCCAGAAGTGTGCGACGAGGGCTCGCACGAGCAACTGCTGAGTCAGACTCATCCGAGCATGTGGCGGCATTTCGAAACCACGAAGTTCGACCAGGCCCAGGCGGCCAGTTGTGTGATCCGGCGAATACAGCTTGTCGATGCAGATTTCCGCGCGGTGAGTGTTGCCGGTTAAATCGATCAGCAGGTTGCGAAACAGCCGATCCACCATCCAGTTGGGAATCCAGCCGGTATTAGGTTCGGGAACCTGCGAGAACGCAACCTCAAGTTCGTAGATCGCATCGTCGCGACCTTCGTCCACTCGCGGAGCCTGACTTGTCGGGCCAATGAACAGACTGGAGAACAGGTACGACAACGACGGATGATTATTCCAGAAACCGACAAGGCTGCGAAGCAAATCGGGGCGACGTAGAAACGGACTGTTGGCCGGAGTCGCACCACCGAACACCAGATGATTGCCTCCGCCGGTACCAGTGTGACGACCATCAAGCTGAAATTTCTCCGTGCCAAGCCGACACTGGCGAGCTTCTTCGTAGACTGACGTCGTGATGTCTTTGAGCTGCTCCCAATTGTGAGCCGGATGGATGTTGACTTCTATCACGCCGGGATCGGGAGTCACCTTCAACAGCTCCAGGCGATAGTCGTATGGCGGCAGATAGCCTTCGATAATCACTGGCGTCTGAAGTGCTTCAGCCGTCTCTTCAATCATGGCGACAAGTTCAAGATAGTCCTCCAGCACGCCCACTGGCGGCATGAAGACTCGAATCTGCCCATCGCGAGGTTCGACGCACAGCGCGGTGCGAACGACTGGACCGGATCCCAGTGGCAATGAAGTGTATTCTTCGCTGGATTCTGCCGGATCATCCACCAGCCCCAGTCGCTGCATCACTTGCTTCTGAGGAGGCTTCGCGGTCTCACCCTTTTGTGCGGCAAGTCGGTCCTGAGCGGCCTTGCGGATTTCAGCGTAGCCTGGCAGTGGGTCGCGATCGGCGAACGGATCGAGTGTGTAGACCAGTGGGTCCGTTGAGCCTGTGATCGGCAATGATTCCAACGGCAACCGCAGTCCGATTGGTGAATCGCCGGGGATTAGAAATAGTCGATGTGATCGAAACGGCCAGAAGCCGCTGAGCCATTTTGCATTCGCCTGCCACCACGGACGAGTCAGTGGCAGAACGAAACCAACAGGTCGACTGATACCTCGCTCCAGCGCGCGGCTGAGTCGTCGGCGATCCTCGTCATCGTCAGCGTTGAACTGCTTTGCGTCGACATCGACTGGCAGTTTCTGTTCGATCTCCAGCATGTGGTAGACGTCTTCGAACGCTGGTCGAATCCAGCGATCCTCGACCTTGAGCCGCGCGGCCAAATCGCAGATGAACTCGGCGGCTTTGGTTTCATCGGCAACCGGCTTCGTCATGTCCGCATGCCCGGCGGTTAGGCCGAGGTCGGCGAGCAGAGCCTGGTTCTTCCAGATCGGCTGACCATCTTTTCGCCACAAACATGTGTAGGCCCAGCGAGGCAACGATTCGCCCGGATACCACTTGCCCTGACCATAATGAAGCAATCCCCCGGGACCGAAGCGATCTCGTAGACGCCGAATCAACTGGTCCGACAGTTGCTGCTTATGAGGCCCAACGGCCGCCGTATTCCATTCTGCACCTTCCATGTCGTCGATTGAGACAAACGTGGGTTCACCGCCCATCGTTAATCGAACATCATTAGCGACTAAACGACGATCGACTTCTGCACCAGCAGCATCGATGCGGTTCCACGTATCTTCAGTGTATGGCTTGGTGACTCGCGGATCTTCGTGGATGCGAGTGACGGTCATCTCAAATTCGAATTCGACTTCCGACTTCGACACTCCGCCAGAAATCGGCGCGGCCGTTTGCGGTGACGGTGTCGCGGCCAGCGGTATGTGGCCTTCGCCGGTGAGCAACCCCGACGTTGGATCCAGGCCAACCCAGCCCGCTCCGGGCAGGAAGACTTCAGTCCAGGCATGAAGATCAGTGAAGTCGACGGTTGGCCCTTCGGGGCCTTCAAGCGGCTTCAAATCGGCCGTAAGCTGAATCAGGTACCCCGATACGAATCTCGCGGCGAGTCCAAAGCTTCGCAGCAGATGTACCAGCAACCAGGCCGAATCACGACAGGACCCAGATCGTTTTGTCAGCGTCTCTTCCGGAGTCTGAACGCCAGGTTCCATGCGAATCAGGTAGCTGATGTCCTGCTGCAGCCTCTGATTGATGTCGATGATGAATGCGTTTGTCCGCCGTTTTGTCGCGTCGATCGTCTTGCGGTAGGCATTGAAGACGGCGGATTTGGAATGCGGTTGAAGGAATGGCTTCAGGTCCTGAGCCAACTCATCGGCGTACGTGAATGGGAACTCGGTGGCGTCATCTTCGAGAAAAAAATCAAACGGGTTGATCACCGTCATATCGGCGACGACGTCCACAGACACTGAGAAGAGATCAGTTGGCTGGTGGAAAACCAGTCGAGCCAGAAAGTTGCCGTGCGGATCCTGCTGCCAGTTGATGAAGTGATCAGCCGGCTCAACCTTCAATGAATATGCATCCACCGGAGTTCTGGCATGCGGCGCGGGACGAAGGCGAATGACTTGCGGACCCAGTGTGACGAGTCGGTCATACTTGTAGATGGTCTTATGATGCAGGGCAACTTTGATGGGCATTGAGTGAACTCAGGCGCAGGGCCGTGTGGGAAATGGTGCGAGTAATCGACTGAACGCGTTGCTAGCGTGACATCGTCTGCATTTGCGACATCTTTTGCGGCGGCGCGCTGACGTTGAAAAAGGTTTCAGAAACCGCGTTTCCTACGGCATTCAGTCGTGTTTGAAAGTCGTCGATAAACTGATGCAGTCCATTGCCAATAATATCCGCCGCGCGGGCGTAGTTGAGTTGTGAACTCATCTGCCCCAGCATGTGCTCCGCCGGGTTGCTGAAGGAATGCATCGGAGTCCCCGAGATCGCTCGCAGCGAACTTTCCGCTTCGCGAACACAGAACCGCAGCGATCTTGGAAACGACGAATTCAGGATCAGAAAATCGACGACGCTGGCCGGAACGATCCGTCCGTGGGCTCGTCGATACGTTTGCAAAGCGCTGGTCGATTCCAGCAGAGCGGCCCATTGAACGACGTCGAACTGCGAACCCACATGGCTGGGGCGTGGAAGCAGAATGAAGTACTTCACGTCCAGAATGCGAGACGTCTTGTCAGCGCGTTCCAGCAGACAACCGATGTTCGAGAAGTTCCACCCTTCCCCTCGTGGAGACGTTGCTGTGGCCACGCCGCTGGTCTGATGAGCCAGCCGCTTGATTTGTTCGAGAAACGGATGGGGCTGCTTCAGAATATTCGGAGCCTGCGATTCCGCGTGCCGCACTTTCAGGTAAAACCGATTGATCGATTCCCACATCGGCGTCGTCAGGTTCTCGCGGATCGCGCGAGCATTCTCGCGGGCGGCACCGAGGCAATTGGCCACGGAATTCATATTCTTTCGGTCGAAGAGCAGATGCCGGATAACGTTTTCGCGAGTCGTTTCGGAATAGTGCTCGGCGAAGTTTTCGACATCACCGCCCGCATGCAGTAGTGACGACCAAAGATCGTTCTCACTTCCACGATAGCCGAGAGCGATGTTCACTGTCACATCGATAAACCTCGCCTGATTCTCAGCTCGCTCAAGATAGCGGCTCATCCAGTACAACGACTCGGCAACTCGACAAAGCATGATGGTGGACCATTACAGGAATAAAAGTGAAGGTGACATCTCAGACTTTGTGTGACGTTTATGATTCGCGCGGTCAGCATTCAGGCAAGCGGGGGATATCAGTCCCCTGATTCTTTGTGACGCTTACAATTTCGTGTGACCAACAATCAGGGGATCTACATCCCCCGCTCGCCAAATGCAGGAATCATTTCAGTTGTGCCAGCAAGCCGAACAGCCGATGTTACTGTCCCGGCCCGAGCAGTCTTGCAAACGGCGTATCTCCCAGCAGAACCCAGGTATCCTTACTGCCGCCACCCTGCGACGAATTGACGATCATCGAACCTTCCTTGAGCGCGACTCGAGTGAGTCCGCCGGGAAGGATGAAAATGTCTTCCCCGTAGAGAATGAACGGTCGAAGATCGACGTGACGAGGCACCAGACTCTGATTGATCACAGTTGGAACCGTGGAAAGCGTCAGCATCGGTTGAGCGATGTAGTTGCGAGGATCTTTTCGGATCGATTCCGCACACTTGTCGCGCTCCGCCTGTGACGCCTGCGGTCCCATGAGAATTCCGTAGCCACCGGATTCGTTGGTCGGCTTCACGACAAGCTCATTCAGGTGACCAAGTACGTATTCACACTGCTTTTCTTCTGAACAGAGGTAAGTCGGTACGTTTTGTAGGATCGCGTCTTCGCTGAGGTAATAGCGAATGATCTCGGGAACGTAACGATACACGGCCTTATCGTCCGCAACGCCGGTTCCCGGAGCATTGGCCAGAGTCACGTTTCCGCGGCGATAGGCTCGCATCAGACCAGCGACGCCCAACATGCTGTCCGGGCGGAAGACCTCAGGATCCAAAAAGTCGTCATCCAGTCGGCGATAGATCACGTCAACTCGCTGCGGCCCGCGAGTTGTCTTCATCCAGACAATGTCGTCCGAATCCACAAACAAGTCCGTGCCGTTGACGAGTTCAATCCCCATTTGCTGGGCGAGGAAAGAATGTTCGAAGTAGGCCGAATTGTATACCCCCGGCGTCAATACCACAGCAGTCGGAGAAGCAGCGGTCGGAGGAGCTGTCTTCAGCAACGCGTCGAGCAAGCGTTCCGGGTAATCTTCGATCGACGCGATGGTCGAGCCGTAGAAAACTTCAGGAAGAACTCGCTTCATGATTTCGCGGTTCTCAAGAACGTAGCTGACGCCTGACGGACAGCGAAGATTATCTTCCAGAACGTAGATGGTGCCGTCATGGTTGCGGACCAGGTCGGTTCCGACAACGTGAGTCCAAACTCCGCCGGGCGGTCGAAAGCCGATGCATTCCGGGCGATAAGTCTTCGCCGTTTTAATGAGCTCTTCGGGAACGACCTTGTCCTTCATGATTCGGCCTTCGCCGTAAACATCATCAAGGAAAAGGTTCAACGCTCGGATTCTCTGTTTGAGCCCGGCTTCGATCGTCACCCATTCGTCCCAGGCGATGGGGCGAGGTACAACGTCAAACGGCCAGATCTTTTCGTTGCCGTCGTTATGGCCGTAGACTGCGAAGGTGATTCCCTTTTCAAGGAGTTCCTCTTCAGCGTGTCGTTGCCGTTCCGCCAGAACTTCGGATGAAAGCGATGCCAAACATCCCGACAGAGCCGGATGGCGTGGGGCACCGTCATTTGTCAGAAGCTCATCAAAATTGTTGGCTGTGATTGTCACGACCTCATCTTTTCTTCAGGAGTTTCAAAGCGTGGGGGCTTGATTCCCGTCTCCGATCCGGTCTGCCGCTGCTGATTTTCGAGCGTGTCGTGTAATCAGGCAGCTTTTCGACGCTCTGCTGAGAGTCTAGGCAGTTCGGGCCACTTTTCACAATACGGTTGATCAGATCGCAACAAGCGTGCCGTAAAATTAGGCGATCCGATTTTGAGCACCGGCAGCATCTCGGATGCAGTGTGACACTCGAACAGTATTTTTTAAAGTCGCCACTCAATCGATTGTTTCCGGAGGGCTTCGCTACGGTTCCCCCATCATCGGGTGCAGTAGCTGACGACTGTGATTTTGGGTGGTCGAAGGTCAACGTGGTTGCTTCTGTGTTTTTGCATCACACGGAGGCAACACAACAGATCTTAAAAAGCTGACAACGGAAAAGCGGCTGATTGCGAAGCAGGTTATCCTGAGTTTTCGATCACTCAGCCAAACGTGTGATGATGCAAAGAACGGTACGGTTCCGGCAGTCGCGGAGAATCTCGCGATCATTCAAGGGCGGGAATTCATTCAGCAGACACTTCAAATATCACTGGATCTGCAGGCTCGCGCGATCGAAAAAGTGAAGTGAGCCGAGCCTGTTCGTGTCGACAAGCAAAGGCTCATTATGGTCGCAAGTCGCGAGTCGTTATGACGTATTCCAGAGCAGTCTGTCGCGCGTTTACCTTCACTGCGTCCGCTGCGGTGATGGTGCTTCGCAGCAGACATGCGTTGGGAACTCACAGTCGTTACCGCGTGAAAGCTGAGCGGCTGGCCTGTCTTGCGGCGGCGAGCTGGTCGTACGATGTGTCGTCTGAGCGGCCGGAAGATTCCTGCGGGCTGACGATCGCTAATACGGCCATTTGTGAAATCTCTTAGCGTCGCGTTCGCCGCGATTGAAGCCCGCGATCGCTTCGGAAGTCGGAGGTGTCAGTGGTGTCGGAGGCTCGGGATTGTAGAAACGTCAAATACCACCCGGCTTAACGACGGAGTGCATGCGTTCTTCATCTTGCATGGCAACGGGATCTGGGAAGAACAGTCGAAGCAGCTGCCGGCGGCTGAAGGCATGCTGGATAATTTTCATCTGTTGGAGCACGTCGCTCAGACAGTTCGAGTGCTGTTCGGCGAAGGTCTCTTCGTGTCGTTTTGACCCTATCTGCACTTTCCGACATCTCAGTAACGCAACGGGCCAATTCGTCGTTGTTGAAAAGTGGTCTACGCAGCCACGGGGGTCCCAGGGCGATTGCTTTGCGGCGAGCGTATTCGGCTCGCCCTTTCTTTGTTCGAAGTTTGCGGGCCATCTTTTCCTTCACGCTCAGACCCGCTGGAATGCGTCCTGTCGGAGCGGGAGCGACTCGTTCGTTATGCTTCAACCGACCTTCAGAAGCCGGGTTTCCCGACACAGTCGGAGGACTGCCACAAACAAATGCTGAAACTCCGCAAGATACCGACGACGATATTCACTGATCGTGCGGAAGTCCGGAATGTTCTCACCCAAGATGACTCGGAAGGCCACGTCCGTTTCGCATCGCGCCACGATCTTCCGCGATGAAAACACGCCAATGCAGTAGGAGTACAACAGCAGCACGAGCATCATTCGTGGATGCGCTGTTTAGTGACCTGCAATGCAGGATACCGGCTTGCCGCCCTTCTCG
>JANMEV010000065.1:0-11969 GCA_031377305.1 Planctomycetota bacterium
CTACGGCTACGGCAACTACCGGTACTCGGATTACCGTTATTACTACAAGAACTACAACTATAAGTATGGAGGATACAGTAGCAAGGATGGCAACGAGTATTACGCAGACGACACGTCGGGGGAAATTAGTCTCCTGGCATCCGAAAAGAAGACCAAATCGTAATCGTTGAAGATTGCTGGGGCCTCGTCCAATATTCGCCCCTCAGCCGCTTTCTGAAAGCAGCTGAGGGGCGTTTCGTTTTGATGTTCGTCGTGTCGGAGGCGTAGACCACGGCACAATGTTTCCTGACGCATCGTCTCTATTTGCGGGGACTACCTGATTCCCCCATGGCTCTTAGCCTTTCCTGTTTGACGGAGGGCGAGCCACAAAGTCTCAAACCAAAGATTCTTCGCAAACTGAGTGAACACTCAGGAGGCTTTTTTCGAAGCGATTAAGGACGCTGGAACGCCGCCAATTCGTTTTTTCGTGAAAAATGTCTGAAAGTCAGCGGCTATTTGTGCCGCGATGTAATTGTGAGTCTGGGGTAAAGTTGGCTTGAGTCGGGAAAAGGGTTTTGGTGTGACCAATTGAGTTTTAATTGGGATTTTAAAGGTTGAGTTCTCACCTCCCACTTGGCAAAGCTGAGGCAACTTTTGGGCGTGCATTGACTCCCGCATGTTCGCTACATTGTGACCGGTCTTGGCGTGAACGATCCGTTCGGAAGCATCTCAGAATGGAATGGACTCATTTTCGATCCATTGCGATGCGAGTGGTGGCACTTAGATCGTCACCCACGGGGACGAAGTCCGCGCAGGCAGTTCTGACGTTGGTTCGTTTGGATAGGGGGCTTCGATTTCACTACAACATGAGACTGCCTCTCTTCTGAAAACGAGTTCAGATCGTATTGCTGATCAGCCACCCCGAATCCTGTTCCTCAATCGCTCCTATTGGCCCGATGTTGAGGCAACCGGGCAACTGCTCACAGAGCTCTGCGAAAGTCTCTCGGCTACATTTCAAGTGCAGGTTGTGGCTGGGAAGCCGAATGAAGTCCGGGACGCGGCAGGTTCGCAGTGGCAGGAGTCAGAAGCCCGGCATGGCGTTCGGATTCTTCGCGTTGATCATTGGCAGCTTCCAAAACATCGAATGGTTTTCAAAGGACTCAACTACCTTTCGTTTGTTCGTTCGACTCGTCGTTTACTCAAGTCTGTTGAAACCCCGAGCGTTGTTGTCTTCGAAACCGATCCTTTTCTGTTGCCATTCGAAGCCCTTCGGCTCCAAAAACGGACTGGTTGCCGAATGGTGGGCTACCTGCAGGATATCTATCCTGACGTTGCGGTCGCGTTGAAGAAGGTACCGAACAACTGGGCAATCCGACGACTTCGGGAGTCGTTATTCTCTGTTTATCGTCGTTGCGATCGAATGGTCGTGCTGAGCGAGGACATGAAGCAATTGCTGGTGAGCGGAGGAGTTGCTTCCGACCGAATCGACCTCGTCCCCAATTGGGCGGATCCTGAGACCGTCTATCCGGTCCTGTCTGAAAATGTCTTTCGGCAGCGACATGAATTGGAAGATCGGTTTGTCGTCATGTATTCCGGCAACCTGGGACTCACACAGCGTCTGGAAGAGTTCGTCGAGGCGGCCGAATTGCTCTCGAATGATCCTCAAATAGTGTTTGCGTTCGTTGGGCAGGGGTCACAGAAGTCACCACTTGAGGCGCTTGTTCGTCAAAAGAAACTGTTGAACGTCCGCTTCTTTGACTACCAACCCAAATCAGAACTTGCTCATAGCCTGAGCGCTGCTGATTTGCACCTTGTCCCGCTGACTCGTGAACTCAGCCAGTGTCTGATGCCCAGCAAATTGTATGGAATACTTGCTGCCGGACGACCGTATTTGACCAACGCGGTTCCGGAAAGTGAGCTGCACCACATAACTGTGAATCACGACGTTGGAATCACTGTCGCACCTGGATCCGTCACCGCGATCGCAGACGCAATTCGAAGGGTGAAATCAGATCCGGGGCATTTGAAGCGAATGTCTGAAAATGCCAGGCAACTGGCGGTGACCAGGTTCACTCGCGAAGAGTCGGTTGAGAAGTTCCGCAATGTCCTGAAGAACGTGATTTAGGATAGCGTTGTGCCTGGTTTTGTCTGATCAGTCGTTTGCAAGTCAGTCCGTATTCATATGAATCATGATTCCCTGATCTATGTTGCTGGCCACCGAGGAATGGTGGGAGGTGCCGTTGTTCGTAAGCTGCGTGAAGCAGGTTACAGCAATCTGTTGGTCGCGACGCGAGCTGAGTTGGACCTTACCAACCAGTCGGCCGTTCAGCACTTCTTTCAGAAGCATAAGCCTGAGGTCGTTGTGTTTGCGGCAGCCCGAGTTGGTGGAATTCATGCAAACAACACATATCCCGCTGAGTTTCTGTTTCAGAACCTGGCGATGGCGTCGAACGCGATTCATTCCGCGTGGCAAAACAAGACGAAGCGATTTCTGTTTCTTGGCAGTACCTGTATCTATCCTCGGATGGCTCCACAGCCGATTGCAGAATCCAGTTTGCTGACGTCGCCACTTGAACCCACCAACGAGGCTTATGCGATCGCGAAGATTGCGGGGCTCAAACTGTGTCAATACTACCGTCGACAGTATGGCGTCATGTTTCACTCGGCCATGCCCACGAATCTGTACGGTACGGGCGACAACTACCATCCCGACAATAGCCATGTGCTTCCAGCGTTGATCCGTCGGTTCCATGAGGCAAAGGAATCAAATGCAAAGTCTGTGCAGATTTGGGGTACAGGAACGCCACTGAGAGAGTTCCTGCACGTGGACGACCTGGCAGCCGGAATTCTGCATCTGCTTCAGCTTTCTGATCCTCCTGATCTGGTCAATGTTGGCAGCGGTCAGGAAATCAGCATCCAAGGTGTCGCCGAGCTGGTAGCTGACGTCGTCGGGTACTCCGGAAGTATTGAGAACGATCCGTCGAAGCCGGATGGTACGCCACGTAAGCTCAGTGACATCAGTGTCGTTAAATCCACCGGTTGGATTCCGAAAATTTCGCTGCGAGATGGCTTGGCCCTTGCTTATGGGGACTTCCTTCGGGAGATTCAGGCGGATGTTCTCCGAAGCGTTTGACTCGCTCGAAGATGTATCTTACGAACCAATGCACGCCGATTCGTATGCCGCTGTGTTTCAAAAGCGGAAATTCCCTTCGCTGATGCGGCTATCCAGCGTTGCTTAACGGCGTGGTTTGCTCGGCTCAATTAACTGCACTTCAAATCTATCTGGAAACCTGAAGAGACAATGTCGAAATCTGCTTTCATTACCGGGATCACTGGCCAGGACGGTTCTTACCTCGCTGAACTATTGCTGGAAAAAGGTTACAACGTTCATGGACTCGTCCGACGAGCCAGCACGTTCACCACCGGGCGCATCAATCACATTTACCAGGATCCTCATCAAAGCGGCCTTCGACTATCGCTGCACTACGGCGATCTTACAGACGGCCAGAGCCTGACAAACCTGATCCTGGATATTGAACCGGATGAAATTTACAACCTCGGCGCTCAAAGCCATGTTCGAGTTTCATTTGATCAGCCGGTTTACACGTTTCAATCGACGGGCGGTGGATCGTTAAACGTTCTTGAAGCCGCGAGGCAATTGAATAAGAAGAAGCAGGTCAAGGTTTACCAGGCGTCGTCGAGCGAAATGTACGGCGAAGTACTTGAGACGCCTCAAACGGAAAGAACGCCGTTCCAGCCACAGAGTCCCTACGGTTGTGCAAAAGTGTTCGCGTTTCATCAGACCGTGAACTACCGCAAGTCTTATGACATGTTTGCGGTGAACGGGATTCTGTTCAATCACGAAAGTCCGCGCCGTGGTGAGACGTTTGTCACTCGCAAGATCACCCGCGCTGCGACTCGCATTAAACTGGGTCTTCAGGAAAAACTGTACCTCGGCAACCTGGAAGCCAAGCGAGACTGGGGCTACGCGAAGGATTACGTCGAAGGCATGTGGATGATGTTGCAGCACTCAGAGCCTGATGACTTCGTACTTGCCACGGGCAAGACACAGACAGTGCAGGAGTTCGCCGATCTCGTGTTTGCTCAGTTGGACCTGGACCCGAAGAAATACATTGAAGTTGATCCTCGCTACTTCCGACCTGCAGAAGTGGATCTGCTGCTCGGTGATTGTACGAAAGCCAAGGACACACTTGGCTGGACCGCAAAGACGACCCTGGCACAGCTTGCCAAGTTGATGGTTGATCATGACCTTGAACTGGCAAAGCAGGAAGCCATCCTGGCGAAAATGTAGGTCGATCTATTCTGACCAATGTACAACGATTGTCACAAGGGTTCATGAACTCAAGCAAACGGCAGAAAGAAGAGTACCTACTGAGCCTGAGGCGCTAGCCGATTTCCTGCCTTCAAATCGGCTGGCACGCTGTTGACTTAATCCTAACCCGAAGCGTCAGCGAGGGATTGTTATTGAAACATGCGGCAAACCTAATCCCTCACTGACGTTTCGGGTTGTGAAAACCCACCAACTCAACGTCGCGCTAGCCGATCTCCCTCATTCAAATCGGCTAGCGCCTCAGGCTCAACGGGCATTCTGCCGCATGCCGCATGCCGCATGCATAACAGCAGTGCCGTTCAACGAACGGCCTGTTGAGCGCATTGCACGTTTTAGGAGCGTTTTATGCCGATTTCTGGACCGAGTTCGTATATTCCGACGTGTCAGCAGTTTCACGCACACTGGCTGGCGGCGAATGTGGCGACTGGCGGAGGGGCGGGGATCGTTTTGCCCGGAACGATCGATTCGGATGCGTTCGAAGCTCAGATCAATGATCTTCAGGCGAAGCTCAATGATGGCGAGGTTCTGCTAGCCGATCTGACTTTGAAAAAGCAGGCTCTGTTGACGCGGCTGGTGCAGTTCAACGAGAAGATCCGAGCGTTCTTTCCGGATTCCAAATGGCTCAGCGCGCTGCCTCGTGTGCCTGGCATCGGCGAAGGCCAGGGACGGTTTATGGAACCGGTCGAAGACATTCGGTCGTTGTGGCTGAAGATCAACCCGGACCCGGGGACGGCGTCGCCGGTGACGCTGCTGGGCGGCTACTCGGCGGCGTTGTTTCAGACGGATTTTGAGACCCAGAAGTCGCGGTACGCCGAACTGGCCGATGCGGAGATCAGCATCACGATCGCGCGGAATGAACGGAACGCGATTCAGGGGACCATCTATTCGATTCTGAAAAGTCATCGCCAGGTGCTTCCGACGTTCTTTGCGGCGGGTGATGCCATCGTCGAAAGTCTGCCGCGACTGACGCCTCTGCCGGGCAGCACGCCGGAGGCCGTGATCGCGACGGCTCAATGGCAGCCCGCGTCGCAGGACGCTCAGGTGTCATGGTCCGAAAGCGATAACCCCGATCTGGATTCGTACGAAGTCCGCATGTCGCCGGGTCCGGATTATTCGACGGATGACGAAGTCGTGGTGGGCAGCGTGCCCGCGTCGGCACCTCGCGTGCTGAACACCGTCGCTGGCCTGTCGGCTCCCGGCGTGACGGCTGGCTTCAAAGTCTACGTTATCACCAACACCGGGAACGAACGCGGCAGCAACCCCGTCCACGTCGAACGCCCGCCGGTGATTTGACGGTGCTTCTGTTGGCGGCTGCCCGCTTGGCCGCTGTTTGTGATGGGTTTCGAGTTTTGATAAATTCCGGCTCCAGTTTTGAAAATCCCAAACCCCAAGGGGCGCGTTACCCCAAACTGAGTTTGGGATACTGGAATGTTCGCCTTTACGGAAGAGCGGTTCGTCTAAATGCACTCGCTCCTCAACGATAATTGGACTTACACTCCGGAAACGCGCGAAGATGTTTCCCGCCGGTATTCTGGCTTCGGTTGTGAGTTGTACGATCGAATGGCCGCTCTACTCCCGGAATGCTATGCTGCACTTCGATTCTATCGAGCAGACTGTCATCAGACCGAGGATTCGTATGCCGTCTGTGTGATTTCCCATCCGTTTGCCGTCCAACTTGATCCTGACTGTCGGGTTATTTGCCTTTGGGACGAGGAGATTCATGTCGAGATTGGGACTTGGTCGGACACGCCTTATCACGAGTCGTTTGAGTTCATAAAACGTCATTTCACTTCGCAGCCCGTGATGCGGCCGCTACCATGAACAAAAGGCGAACAAAAAGATGCATAAGTTGCCGTCGGTGGTTTCTCAAATGGCAAGTCTGTCACGGCAACCGGCTGATCTTGGCCGTATGCCCCAATCGCGGAGGACACGTCAATGCCCAGAAAGAAGTGGCCGCCGCCTGAATTTCCGATCGTCGAAGGCGATCACGTACTGACCGAAACGTGGGCAATCCATCTTCCCGACAAGTTCGCACGTCGCATAGAAGACGAATGCTTAGTCCTGTGGCGACCAGGTCTCACCATTTGGCTCACGCCTTGGGGAAACGACAATTGTGAGTCACAGGCCAAGCGGCTGAAGTCAATTAAGAAGCATGCGTCGCCCGACCGCTTTTCGGAATCTGAAAGCAAAACCGACAAAGTAACTCGATACGTGTACCGTCTTCGGGATGAAAATGAGAACGGGATCGTTGAATCGATGTATGCTCACATACTGAACGACGACGGGCATCTTCAGATGGCCGTATACTTCGACAATCCCAAAGACGAACCAACAGCCAGAGCGTTGGCAGATAGCGTATCAGAACGGGCACGGGCATAACAAAAAATCGGGACTGGGGTCAGCCTTTCGGCTGAGCCCCTCCCACATCAACCGGCGTGCGGGTCCGCACCGGGCGGCTCAGATCTTTCGCAGTGAGCTTCTGCCAGATCCTCAAGAAGCTGGCCAATCCTTCGCGGGCGAGATAATCCAGCGACAGGGCTTCATGCACCGGCAGGGTGGCACTGACGAACAGTGAAAGTGTCTGTGTGCCACTCGCTTTGCCAGTGTTTGTTGCTTGTGTTGGAGTTTACCCGTATGTTTTGTTCTTGATTACAGTACTGCCACAAGGTCTCATCGATTCAAGAGCTCCGGAGGCTGGCAGAAACCAGCGGCCTTGATCACGAAGACACTGGCATAGCCAGTGGCACACAAATAGACTTTGCAATGCCAATGCCACCCAGCCGTTACCCCAAACTGAGTTTGGAATACTGGAATGTTGTGCAGACAATGACAGAACCTTACCCTTTCACTTATCTGTCATTTACTTGTAATCAACCTCTCGCAGACGTCCGTCGCGACCATCCGGCGCTGATGGCGATTGTTGACAAAACTGGGGAATCTGAACGTGGATGCGGATTCCTCATTCATATCTGCGATGTTGCTGAGTGGTGGAAACAAGCGGACGAACTACTGGAATTCTTGACGGAGCACTATCTTTCACTCTATCTCCTTATTGACCCCACTTCTCGTGCGACCGCGTCAATGTATCTGGGCAGCAAAGAGCAACTTTTTACAATACAGCCACAATTGATGGCCATTTGCGCAAGCCTCCGAATTGAAATTGTCGTCTTTCGGGTCGACTCCTACCCAACGAGTTCCAACGAAGAAACGCAGAACAGAACGGAGTAAGAAGGGTACAACGGCAGGGTGGCACTGACAAACAGTGAAAGTGTCTGTGTGCCACTGGCTTTGCCAGTGTTTGTTGCTTGTGACGGTATTCACCCGTATGTTTTGTTTTTGATCACAGCACTGCCACAACGCCTCATCGAATCAAGAGCTCCAGCGACTGGCAGGAAGCAGCGGCCTCGATCACGAAGACACTGGCATAACAAGTGGCACACGGGCGAAACCGGACCGTGGTTGGCTCCCCTGTCAGCGACGATCACGGGGTGAGTCGACGTTGTCTCGGCGAGCGGCAGGGCGTCAGCCCTCCGAGCTTTCGCTGCTCGATCAAATCGGAGGGCTCACGCCCTGCCGCTCGCCAATTGCCATTGGCTGCGGAGCAGCGACGTGACGTCGCTGCTCCCGGAACTGCGGTTGGGTTCGGCGCGTGTAAGGCACCGAAGTTCGCGACTGCATGAGGAAACCAATTTGTCCGGAGCACTTTGCGGAGGGCATGGCGTGCCGTAAGCTCAGCGACCGGCCGGTCGAATGTACGGAGCAACCACGTCGAAACGTTGCCGACTATTCAAGGCCCTGAAGACCTTGAGCAAGATCTCGTCCGGCAGGATTTTGGGGAGAACAGCAGATGATGGGTGTCTATTCGAAGCGATGCGTTGTCCACTTTCGCAGTTTCGCATGCGCTGCCCTGGTGATTGCCTTTCTCAGCGTCGCCCAAACCGCACACGCTGAATTCAAAGCCGGGGCGGCAATCATTGACATCACACCGACGAAGTTGCCGGTGCTTGTGAACGGCGGCATGACCAGCCGAAGTCTCGACAAGATTAAGACCCGAGTTCATGCCCGCGCGATTGTGATGAGCGATGGCAACGAGCAGCTTGCCATTGTCGTTGTCGATAGCTGCATGATGGGCCGGGTCCTTCTGGATGATGCCAAGTCGCTCGCAAAGATTCGCACGGGCATCCCGGTGAATCGAATTCTCATCTCGGCCACTCACGCCCATTCAGCACCGTCGGCGATGGGTGCGCTGGGAACGGATGCAGACCCTGACTACGTTCCGTTTCTGAGAGACAAACTGGCGGAAGTCATCGCCGCCGCTCAAGCCGCTCAGCAGCCGGCTCGCGTAGGATTCGCATCGGCACAGGCTCCGGAATTCACCGCGCTGCGGCAATGGATTCGTCGGCCCGACCGAATCGCCGAAGACCCGTTTGGCAATTTAACCGTGCGAGCCAACATGCACGCAGGAGCCAACTGGGACGACGCGGTTGGCGAAGCAGGGCCGGAGGATCCAGAGCTGTCTCTGATCTCCGTTCAAACGAAAGACGGCAAGCCGCTGGCCATGCTTGGAAACTTTTCCATGCACTACTTCAGCGATGTCGATATCAGCGCTGACTACTTTGGTTTGTTTGCCGACGGGCTCAAGCAGCGTATCGCTCCTGATGGGAACTTTGTCGGCATCATGTCTCACGGCTGCAGCGGCGACATCTGGCGGCGAGATTACACCAAGCCGGAAGCGTGGGACCCGAACCTCACGATTGAAGCGTACGCTCAGGGACTTCTGGACATCGCGATGAAGGCCTACGTAGGCATTCAATACCGCGACGATGTCAGTTTGGCGATGGCTGAACAACGCATGACGCTGAAGTATCGTGTTCCCGACAAGCAGCGACTCGAGTGGGCTCAGCGAATCGTCGCCGCGATGGGCGATCGTCTGCCAAAGGAGACAGCGGAAGTTTACGCTCGAGAGCAGATCATTCTGCATCAGGCGCAGCAGACAGAGATCGTCGTGCAGGCTCTGCGAATTGGCGACATCGCCATCGCAACGACTCCCAACGAAACGTACGCAATCACCGGTCTGAAGATCAAAGCCGCCAGTCCACTGGCTCATACGATGGTCATCGAACTGGCCAACGGCGGCGACGGTTACATTCCACCTGCCGAACAGTATCCTTTCGGAGGCTACAACACTTGGGAAGCGCGGTCGGCAGGCCTGGAAGTGAAGGCCGAAGCGAAGATTTCACAGGCAGCGATTTCGCTTCTGGAAACTGTCAGCGGGAAACCTCGACGCAGCACCGACCTTCCGCTCGGCCCTCGCTCAGATGCCATCATGAAACAGAAGCCACTGGCCTGGTGGCGGCTGAATGAATTCACCGGCCCCATCGCGGCCGATGCGAGCGGTCATCATCGCAATGCTCTGTACGAAGCAGCGACGACGTTTTATCTGGAGGGGCCTCGGTCGGCAGAATTCTGCGGTCCCGATTCAACCAATCGATCCGCCCACTTCGTCGGCGGCCGACTGCGTTCGCGCATCCTTGAACTGGGAAAAGAATACTCGGTTTCGCTCTGGATCTGGAACGGTATGCCCAACGACGGACGCAACGTCACTGGCTGGTTCTATTCCCGCGATCACGACAACGGACTCAGCGCGTTCGGCGAACATCTTGGCATCGGCGGAAAAAGCGGTCACACAGGCAAGCTGATCTTCCAGCATGGCCAATCGAGCGACAACATCGTCGCAGGACAGACGGAGATCCCTCGCTGGACCTGGCAGCATGTTTTGCTTATCCGCAACGGAGAAAATGTGAAGCTGTTACTCAACGGGCAACCGGAACTCGAAACAACCGCGCCGCCGGTCAGTATCGACGACCTGATGTTCGGCGGCCGCAGCGACAACGACTCCAACTGGGAAGGCCGCCTCGACGAAGTTGTCATCTTTGACCGGGCATTCACGGACGAAGAAACTTCAGCCATCACTCCAGGAACTGCCCAGCCGGTGCACGAGTAAAAAAATTGAATATCTCCTTTTCCAGCGGAAAGAAGAAAGGTCTCCAATGAAATCAAAAACTGAATACCTGACCTTCAACATTCCTGAACGAATGGGGTTTCTAAACATCACTTCGCAGATCGAAAAGATCGTGGCCGACAGCGGAATACAGGAGGGGCTGGTGCTGTGCAACGCGATGCACATTACGGCATCCGTGTTCATCAACGATGATGAACAGGGGTTGCATTCCGACTATCGCAAGTGGCTGGAAACGCTTGCGCCGTTTGATGAGTCCCCAAAGACCTACGCGCACAATCGCACCGGCGAAGACAATGCCGACGCTCACATGAAACGGCAGATCATGGGACGCGAAGTCGTTGTCGCCGTCACAAAAGGCCGTCTCGACTTCGGGCCCTGGGAACAAATCTTCTACGGCGAATTCGACGGCCGCCGCCCGAAACGGGTGCTGGTGAAGGTGATTGGTGAGTGATCAATGTGCCGCAGCGCTCAAGAAAGCAGGTTGAACATTCCTGTCGGACTTCGTATCGACGGGCAAGAATGCCCATCCTACTGGAAGCTCGACGCACTTGATCCATCACCGGGTTTCTGGCATCGGCTCGGTGGACTCGATAGCATTCCGATCCTGACCCGCTGCAGCTGAAAAACTCTCCACTGGAAATTCGACCATGCCTCGTTCCACGATTCGAGTATTGCATACGCTGATTCCCTTCCTGTTCGCGATTGCTGTCAGCGACAGCCTGGCCGCCGACAAAGTTGTACTGGAACAGCAGGCGTCGATGCTGAATATCAGCATCAATGATCAGCCTTTTGCGACGTACAACTTTGGCGAAGACCTTCCAAAGCCATTTCTGCTGCCCGTGCGAACGGCGTCTGGCGTGGTCATTAATCGCAATCTGGGAGATGAATCCGATGCCGATCATCCGCATCACAAAGGCCTGTGGAACGCAATCGACGAAGTGAATGAAGTCAAGTTCTGGGCGGAGAAAGGACCTATCCGCAACGTGTCCGTGAAGATCCTCACCAGCGGCGGCGAAGCAGGCAGCTTTGAAGTTGTGAATGAATGGCGTCACCCGGAGACTGGCGTTCCGCAGCTCACGGAGATCGCCGTCATCACGATTCATGCAAGCCGACTGCTCGTTTACGACATGTCGCTGAAGGCATCTCACGTTGACGCAGTTTTCGAAGACACCAAGGAAGGCCTGTTTGGATTTCGAGTCGCTCCATCGATGAAGGAAAAGAATGGCGGCCATGTTGTGGCGTGCGACGGGACGGAAACCACGAAGGAGTGCTGGGGAAAGTCGTTCAACTGGATCGACTACTACGGCAACGTCGACGGCAAAACAGTCGGCGTGGCGATCATGGATCATCCAAAGAACTTTCGGCCGTCTCGATATCATGTGCGAGACTACGGCCTGTTCTCGATCAGCCCGTTCGGCGAGAAAGCCTACACCAACGGAGCGAATGAAGCGGCACCGCTGCACCTGAAAAAGGACGAATCGCTCCGACTTCGCTACGCCATGTTCTTCCACGACGGCGACACCAAAACCGGCAACGTCGTGGGAGCATGGGACCAGTTTGTCGCGACCAGCGGCGAATAGTCGCTCAGAGCAGGCGGCGTCAATCAAACAACGTGTA
>JANMEV010000084.1:0-8777 GCA_031377305.1 Planctomycetota bacterium
GGTCCCACCTCAAGGCCATGCCATGGATGAGGACGCCAGCGAAAGAACGGTTTTGGAAAAGCCATGATCAAAATCCAAACAAACTAACAGAACCGATGCCGTGCGCCGCGGTGAGGGCTCAGTCGCAACCTCGGATGAGACTCTAGGGCATCGCTCGCTCGTTGGAAGCGCCAGTCTCACTTCGAGAGAGAATTTTTCCATGCTGGGACACTCCTGATGAGACCTGGGGGCAGCCAGCGTAGCAACGTCGAATGCAATTGGCCCAATCCCCACTCGCGATTCCATCAATAAACCCCGCAAATCTGAATTCGCAAGCCGGAATCGGCAGAAATTGCCGCTCTAACTCCTTTATCAAACACAGTTTGCGACGAGAAAACCGACCTTGATTGGATTCCTGAAACGGACATATAGTCCCTCAACTGCGTCTGTCCGATTTGCAATAATCGGTCCCTCAAGCACTTCTTGCGGGGGGGGCCAGCGTCAATTTCCCTCGGTGAGTTCTCCCTTCGGCGGCTCTCGTGCTCTCCACTCCCGCAATTTATCGCCCACGAAATCAAGCGGCTATCGGACTTCGCGTCGGGTTGCTGCTTCTGATCGTTTCGACGTCGATGAGTGTGTCGGGCTGCAAGGGACGATCGATCAAGGAAGAGAACCCCGTTTTCGCACCGGCTCCGCCTCGTCGCTCTCTGGTCAATCAGTCGGCCGATGCCGAAGAGCAAAAGCTGGCGATGCTGGATTCCGAAGACGGAGTTCAGCCGGCTGGATTTTCCAGCAAACGGAAAGAAGGTCCTCTAACTGGAACCACCGTCGTCGCTGAGGTCAACGGTAAGCCGATCTTCGTCGATGATGTGCTTAATGGAGCTCGTCAGGTTCTGGAGAACGATCCTCAACTGGACGACAAACGCCGCGAGATGATCATCGAGGCGACGATTCGAAAGCGACTGCCGAAGTACGTCGAAGACGAAATTGTCGTTCAGGCGCTGGAATTGAAAATTCCAGAAGAGAAGCGCAACGATTTGAAAGAGTCTCTTGAGCCACAGTTTCAGAAGATCATTGAAAAGATCAAAGAAAAAGAAGGCTTCACAACCGATCGAGAGTTGAACGAAAAACTCGCTGGCGAAGGAATGACGATCGCATTACTGCGAGACACCTTCGTTCGGCAACAAATGGTCGATGGCTATGTCGGCAGCCTGGTCAAAGTCCCCAAGACAATCGATCGCGAAATCCTGGTGAAGTACTATCAGGATCATATCGCAGACTACACATCCGAGGATGAAGTGCGGTTTGCCGAAATCGTTGTGCGATTCCGCGATCATGGCGGCCGTGAAGGCGCCGAAAAGGTGATGACAACGGTTGTGACTCAACTGCAGAATGACGTTGAATTTGGCGACGTCGCCCTCGCGATGTCGGACACTTTGACGTCCAGGAAGCGGGGCGAAGTGGGCTGGATCAAACGTGGCTCGCTGTCAGACAAGGCTCTGGAAGAGCTGCTGTTTGAGATGCCGGATAAGTCAACATCCAGTGTGCAGGTTCGAGACGATCGTTTCGAGGTCTACAAGGTCATCGATCATCGCCACTCGGGAACCACTCCGTTCCAGGAGCTTCAGAAAGAAATCGAGAGAACCATCATCGATCAAATGGAAGAAGAAGCTCGCACCAAAGTACGTCAGGAGATTCGCGATCAGGCGCACGTGGTTACGATCTACGGCGCTGTCCTGTCCCGCATGGATGGAAATCCCGGTCGGCAGCCACAAGCAAACCCTGACCGCTCGCGAGGCATCTAAGCTCAGTGAGTTGATGGCGACGTTGTTACAACGGAAAGCCAGCTTCTTCCTGCAACGCTTCTCATGTACTTCCGTGGCTTGAATTCCTTATTTTGTGAAACAAAGCCAAGTCATTTTTCTTCCGTCGGGTTCCTGCCGGACCAGAAAGCGGCGAACTGCTTGTCGACGTTTCGCCAACGGCAGAACGAACTGATCGCTGCGTTGATCCAATCCAGATCTGCCTCCGGATCGTTGGTCTCGGGTAAAATGCCGACGCCGGGCATGGAACCCGCAAACCGCAACCAGCGAGAAGTCCAGTCGTCCGAATCGTCTGCAGCTCGGATCTTCTCGACCAGAAGAATGCGATTCAAAATGCTTCTGAGGATTTCGGGCAAGACCAGCGTTTGGAACTCGACCGATTCCACAAGCTGTTTCTTCGGGATGACTCGCGGATTCACAAGCAACAACGGTTCGTCATTGAAATCCAGCCTCCAGACTTCGCGCCCCAGATCCTGTGAACGGACCGCCAGCAGTGGCACTCGAGCCAGTGATTGCTGGTGTTGGTTACGAGGCGTGATCTTGTCTGCCACGGCCAGCAGGCGACCGCGAGGCTCTTCGGTGGAAACGACTTTCACTCGGAACCGCAGCCCGGCGAGAGTACCGAATTCCGACAAACGGCAACTGGATGGTGGCGCCAGGTTGCCAACCGTACCGAATTCAAATCGCACAAGCTCGAGCTGGCGGTAGGCCTCAACGATCACGGCCGCCGTTTCGGGGAAGCCGTAGCTTCCGAGCTGCATCTCGGCACTGAACGTTTCGATGCCGCCAATCCCTGTAACGCTGATCGTTACATGATTTTTCGAGATCTTTCGACGGCCAGTGAAGTTCAAGCGAGGCATTGAGGATGGTCAGCGAAACGAAAAGCCAAAGAATTGCGGCGGTGCGGGACCACCGTGGGCGGAAAATATCAGGTCCTCGTCCGCCGGCGAATACGAACTTGGAAACGAAAAACCCGAAAAGCCTGAGGTCTGACACTTAGTACTCGAGGATACTGCACCACTCCGCTGTCACGCCGCGCGGCGGGATGATCTTGTCGACGTGTCGCTTGCGCGGGCCTGGACGAAGAGGTCTCGGTTGAGGTCGAAGCCGGTGACTGTCACATCGAACTGCGAGCTTTGCGGGAAGATGATCAGATGATTGGGTTTGATGACTTGCACCATCGCGTTCTGAGTCTTGATCGTGATCGGTTCTTTATCGAGCTGAAAGTCAGACGTTGCGTACTTTCGCAATGGGGCTCCGCTGCGACAGTCATAGGCGACGACGACTTCGATTGGGGCCAGCCAGTCCGCCGACTTCGTTCGGCCAGCGACTCGGAATCCGCCTTTTCGATTGGTCACTCGAAACGGTTTCGATCGTCGCGGTTTGCCGTTCATCGCTTTTAGACGCAGCAGATTGTTCTCACCGCCTCGGCTGGTCATCGATGCAAAGTTCACTGGCAGTCCGGCTTCGCCCGATTGTGTTCCCAGAGAAAACACATTCAGCAACAGTTCCTGATCGTCGTCATCGCTCACTTCGCACAGCATTTGGCAAAGGTCGATGACCGCGTTGCGCATGAATCTCAGCGTCGCAGAGCCATTGATGTATTTGCCCTTGAAATGAGACGACTCTTCGCTCCACTCCGTGTGAGCCGGATTCTCGGCATCTCCCAACAACGCGGTCAGCGGCGCATCGTCGATGGTGACGATCGCATGAACATCGCGAATCAAACGGGTTCGCACATCGGAGATCACAATTCCGTCTCGCACGAAAATCGGACGCTTCTGAGCGGCCCCCTCGGCGCGCTGAATGAAGGCGTCAAAGTAAGTCGACTGCTCTGCACCGCCATTTAACTGAACAATGGCAGGAAGTCGAACGGCGACTCGCCCATGCAGTTGCAACGCATCCTTCATGGCGTTGAAATCGGCGTCGGTCACGGACTTCCTGTTGACGCTGGAACGAACTCCGTTCAGGACGACGATGCTTTCGTTCTGCTGTTGTTCAAGGCCCCATGTTGTCAGCGTCAACAGTGGCTCGATCGAGTGCCGCACTGATTCGCTGCATTTATTGACAACCGTCGGCAACGATTGAGCGTTAATGACGATCTTTGAATCGGCATCCTCGACTGTAACGACAAGTCCGTTGCTCAAAATCGGATGAAAGTAGTCCTGAACGATAGATTCAATCACGGCGTTCGAAGTCCATCGGTTATCACAAAAAGGGATCACGATGGAAAGGCCCGGGTCCTTGTCTCGCTTCAGGCGGAAATCGGCTTCAAACTTTTTGATGAATCGCTGGTCAGTCACCGGAAGTGCGGCTCCCGTGCCGCCGGGCTTCTTACCAAACCACCCGTCCGGCGTGAAGCTCTTCGCTCCAACGTGATGCGAACGCAGAATCGATTGACCGACCAGGATGCGTTTCCTGTCGTCGTGACGAACTGTGACTCCGAAGAAGCTTCTGATCCGGCTGCTGCGGGGGAACACGAACTTTCCGAGTCCCCATCGGCCTCGGCCGCCTTCGGTCTTGTTGGACTGACCTTCTGCTCGGAAGAAGTAGTAGAATGGATTTCGAACACCGGGTACTTCGTGGTACTGGCTAACGTCGCCGGTGAGTCCTGTCGTTCCGCTGTCTTCATAGGTGATGAAGCGACAACGTTCGCTGGTGGAAGGAGCATCCTTTAGTCCGCAACCTTCAGATTTGAAGTGTTCCCATCCGCCCTGGAAATAGCGTGCCGCCTTTTCCGGCAGAAGAGCGGCCTTGTCCCCCGAGATGAAGATGCGAACCCTGACCGGTCCTTTAACGCGGGGCCGTCGAGCATCCAGGGAGTTCTGAACTGCCTCACGCACGAAACCGCGCAGTTCGGTGTCGTTAGTGAAAAACTCACCCTGAGTCGCTTCGCGATTTTTGAAACGAGGATTAACCTTGTTGAAGTTCCACGCGAGTTTCATGAGGGCAGCGATAGCAAAACGTCGAGCGATCCAAGCCTCGCCATTTTTTGGTCGATGCTCGACAAAGTTTGAGTGACACGTCCATGTTGCGGCTCACATCTATCTTCGGAAAGCGGGTGTTTTCGCAATTGACGAAGTGTGCGTCGTTTGCGGGATTAACGGTGTCGGCGGCATTCTTAATTTCTATGACGATTGAAGGAAATCAGCAATGCGCGGCGAGCGGCGATTTCGGCCGAAGGCGTCGGCATTTTGTACCTGTTACGTCGTCGACTCGTCTCACGCAAACCCGTGGAGCGTCCGTAAGGTGGGCATTTCTGCCCGTCAAATGGCTGTGGAAAACGAATAGACTTTTTGAGTCTCCGCTCTCTGTCAGTGCTCGCCCCGTGCATCAGATCTTTGGTCACGGTTTGCGTCTGAAGCGGCTTTTGAACTACGAAGTGCGGGAATGAGCGTTAAATCCCGGCATTTTACAGGGTCTGAGTGTTTCCCGATGTTGATCATCGTGGTCGATGTCGATACCTTGACGCGTTTCCCGGTTCGCTTCACGCAGACCATGGGAAATTATCTCTGTACGCAGCCGCTCTTTTTGCGGTTTTTGCCTGTCGAGTTCCGAGCTTTTGTTGCTTGGACGTTGGTGACGGTCTTTCGGGCGTTTCGAAAGATGGTACAGAGTCCGATTGCATAATTTGGGAGTTTTCAAGGGAAATGGGTCGTTACACAGGTCCGAAGGGACGCGTCAATCGCCGTCTTGGCATGAATGTTTACGAGAACGCTGGTGCCATCAAGGCATCAGAACGCAAAGAATACCCACCTGGGATGCACAAGCGACGTAAGAAAGACACCGTTTACGGTGCCGCTCTTACTGAAAAGCAGAAGATCAAGTTCTACTACGGACTGCGCGATCGTCAGCTTTTCCGCTACTTCGATATCGCAAAGCGAACTACTGGTAACACCGGTTCGACCTTGCTGATTCTTTGCGAACGCCGACTGGACAACGTTGTACGTCGTGCCGGCTTCACTTTGACTCGCCCACAGGCGCGTCAGGGAATCGTGCACCGTCACTTCCAGTTGAACGGCAAGACCGTCAACAAGCCAGGCATCATGGTTCGCCCAGGCGACGTGGTAACGATTCGAAACCGACCAAACATTCGCAAGCTGTACAACACAGTTGGCGAATCAGCTCCTCCGGCCAGCGCTGAATGGCTGTCAGTCGACAAGTCGGCAATGAAGTGCATCGTCACAACACTGCCAACAATCGACGACGTAATGCTGAAGGTTGAAGTAGGCAAGGTCGTAGTATTCATGTCACGCTAATGTCGAACGGACATGTTTCAGATTGGCTGCAATTGGCTTCCTGAATTTGCACTCCGTATGAATATGCAAAAGGGGCTGACGAATATTCGTCAGCCCCTTTCTGCTGGTTGGTGACGCAGCGCTGATTTCGTTGTTGGCGAGTTTCTCACAACCCGAAACGTCAGTGAGGGATTCGCTTTGCCGCGTTTTGTAACAACAATCCCTCGCTGACGCTTCGGGTTAGGATTAGGTCAACATCCCCCGCTCGCCGGTGTTCTGCACGCCAGTCGTATTGAAGCGGTCACCCCGCAGAATGCTCTTTGCGAGTAACCTGGTTCTTCTGCATTGGTTCCTTTTGAATTTGAATTCATTACGATGACTTCGATTGATCCCATAGTTGCACGCGAAGCTGCTCGCCGACGCACGTTTGCAATCATTTCACACCCCGACGCCGGTAAGACGACTCTCACCGAGAAGCTGCTGTTGTACGGCGGCTGTCTTGAAGTCGCGGGTGCGGTGCGAGGCCGCAAGAATCAGAAGTCGGCGACATCCGACTGGATGGCTCTGGAACAGCAGCGCGGTATTTCTGTCAGCTCCACAGTATTGACCTTTGAGTACGACGGAATTCAGGTCAACCTGTTGGACACTCCGGGACACAAGGATTTCAGCGAAGACACCTATCGAACTCTTGTTGCCGCCGACTGTGCGGTGATGGTTCTGGACCTGGCGAACGGTGTTGAAAGTCAGACGGAGAAACTCTTCAACGTCTGTAAGATTCGCAAGATCCCCGTGCTGACGTTTGTGAACAAGGTGGATCGGCCGGGCAAGGAAACTCTGGAGATTCTGGAAGATATCGAAACAAAGCTGGGGATCGTCCCGGTTCCCGTGAACTGGCCGCTGGGGACGGGCTTCGACTTTCGCGGCGTCATCGACATCGCGACACAGAACGCATTCGTCTTCGAAAGTCGTGACAACACTCATCGACTGGCGTCTCGGCTGATGAAACTTTCGGATATTGATCCCGAGGTCATGCCTCAGGGAATTGTGGCTCAAGCGATTGAAGAAGTGGAGCTGGTCGAAGCCGCCGGAGCAGTTTACGATCGAGAAAAGTTCCTGACTGGCCAAATCACTCCTGTGTTTTTCGGAAGCGCGTTGACGAACTATGGCGTGGAAGAATTCCTGCGAGGCTTCCTCAAGCTGTGTCCGCAGCCGCGAGATCGAGTGGACGAAAACGGCGACTTGATTCCTGCAACGCGGCCGGAGTTCTCCGGCTTCGTTTTCAAGATTCAGGCCAACCTGGACCCCAAACATCGCGACCGAGTGGCGTTCGTGCGAGTCTGTTCCGGGACGTTCCGTCGCGAGATGGAAGTCTTTCATCCTCGGCTCGGAAAAAAGATTCGCCTGAAGCGAGCTCACAAGCTCTTCGGGCAGGATCGTGAGACAATGGACGAAGGGTTTCCAGGCGACATCATCGGCCTTGTGAATCCCGGTGAGTTTTTGCTGGGGGATACAATTTGCGAAGGCCCAGCCGTCAGTTTCGAAGCTCTGCCTCAGTTTTCGCCGGAGTTCTTCGCGACGATGGTTTGTACGGATACCGGTCGCCGCAAACAGTTCGAACGAGGTCTCTCGCAGTTGCTTGAAGAAGGCGCGATTCAGGTGTTTCAAACGCCAAGCGCCTCCGTGCGTCAGTTGGTTCTGGCGGCGGTCGGTGAACTTCAGTTCGACGTGGTGAAATTCCGTCTGCAGTCTGAGTATGACACGGAAACCGAAGTTCGCTGGCTGAACTACAAGGTGGCTCGCTGGGTTGTGCAAAAACCCGGATGCACGACGGAACTGAACCTGCTGTCGTCCAGTCGTCAGGTCGTGGATCAGTACGACCAGATGGCCGTGCTGTTCAACTCTGAATGGGAAGCTCAACACAGCCAAAAACAGAATCCCGACTGGCAGTTTCTGACCATGCGATTCCGCACGACGAAGCACGCTGCAAAATAGATCGACATTCCGCACCTTTGGCGTTCGCGGGGTGGGGCCGTTAACAGAACTGGCCTGCGGCTTCACTGGATTCTCGCCGCTTTTTGCGACAGCAGCCGGGCTGTTGCAGACTTGAAAAGTAATGTACCATCCGCGACCTCGCGGCTTCCCATTTTAGCCTGTTGACTCATTTTAAGGCCATTTGCGAGATACGCTGCGGCGGGTGAATCTTCCGTGATGTTCGGGGTTCGCCAGAGTTTTCAAGACGATTACTGACATTTGCAGGAGGCACATGAATGGCATCCGTTACAAAATCCAGCTCGACGTACACGGGCGAGGACATTGAAGTCCTGGAAGGCCTTGAGCCTGTCCGCCGTCGACCGTCGATGTACATTGGCGGCGTTGACGTTCGAGGCCTGCACCACCTTCTGTGGGAGATCGTTGATAACTCGGTCGACGAGTTTCTTGCCGGCGAATGCGATCGCATCACAGTCACGCTGCATAAGGACGGAAGTTCCTGCACGGTTCAGGACAACGGGCGAGGCATTCCTGTCGACAAACATCCGAAGATGAAGAAGTCGACGCTGGAAGTCATTCTCACCACGCTTCATGCGGGCGGCAAATTCAGCGACAAGAACTACGCTCGCAGCGGCGGACTTCACGGAGTTGGTTCATCCGTCGTCAACGCGCTGTCTTCGGAAATGATCGCCACTGTGCATCGCGATGGATTCGAATGGGAGCAAACTTTCAAACGCGGCAAGCCGAC
>JANMEV010000110.1:0-22963 GCA_031377305.1 Planctomycetota bacterium
CTCAAAATGGCTGGTTTTGAAGCGCCTCCAACTGGCTGGTTTTAAGCGCCCACTGACAAGCATTTCATGATCCGGCAATTGATCCGATAAGCTGACATCCGGCAACGGTACGGGATTCAGCTTGTTCATCAGTGATTTTGCGATGGTGTTGCTGACTACATTCCACCCGCCGCAAACTCTCTGAACGTCTCTCAGTTGTTGCCTGGCTTTCTCAATCTCGTCTGGACTCCATGAGCCATTGAAATTGAAAACACGACTTTCTGTTCTGCCACCGATTCGAACTCGTTTAAGGGGCATTCTGTGAGCCTCTGGAGTGTGCTACCAATGTGCTACGGGGACGATCCGTAGCACATTTTTTGATGACGGTAGCACATCCGTAGCACAAACGGTAGCACATTTTTCACGAGCAAAAGTGCTGAAAACGCTGTTAAAATGCTGTAATTCTATGAAAAAAGCCACGTTACGATTTCTCATAACGTGGCCAAAATGGAGGCGGGGGGAATTGAACCCCCGTCCTGTTGTCCCACAATCAAAGCCTCTACGTGCGTAGTTCGTTGATTAAGTCGTGCGGGAGAGGTTCAGCGAACAAGACCATCCCGCACCAGTCCATCACAAATCTCACATCAGCCGTAACGGACGGTTGAACTGATGCCAGCCCAAATTTGCAACTGACGGTCGGCTCCTTAGGCGAAGATCCTTAGGTCAGCGTAGCTTATCTCTAAGCTGCGAGAGAGAACTGCGGTTTTGCAGTTATTGGTGATCTGCTTTTTACGAGGCCAGCTGATCAACCTCGGCACGCCACCCTGATTGACGAAAACCCAGTCAAATCCGATCGCCCCCGGTTTTCGCCGGTCAGTCCGGCAATTTCTACATCCGCTATTGTATCCGCATTGCCTCAGCGAATGAAGGGGTGTCGTCAGGAAATTGCGATCGCCCCTGTGATTCTTCACTGAGAACATGGCCATTCAGACGGAATCCGCTCCTTTTGACACTCAATTTTGTTTGATCACTAACGCAGGGGATCATCGTCCACGTTACATTTCACTCGGCAACAATAAAACAATTGCACCTGACCGCTGGACTACAGAGGGCAAAAAATGCTTCGCAAGGGGCCGCAGATCTCTAAGTGCGTCCTGCAAATCGCATCACTGCTGGCAATCATGAACGCCGCAGTGGCAGTGGATGAAGCGAAACCTGCTGGCGTCGCACAGGTCGCAGACACAATCTGGCACATGACCATCTTCGTTGACAGCGTGCAGTCTCAGGTCGAAGGCCGAGTGCTCGTCGAAGCTCAGGACGGAAGTGTTCTGCTTGAAGAACGCAACGGTAGACTCAGAATCCTGACGGCAGCGATGTTTTCATCGCGAACCAAAACGGAGACACCGTTTACTCCCATGTCGCCGGATGAGTTGGCCGCCGACTTGCTGGTTCAAGTCCCCTCTGGCTTCGAAGTTCTTCAAACCGAGCACTACGTCATCTGCTCAAACTCGTCTCAGGAATACGCTGAATTCTGTGGCAAGCTGATTGAGCGTGTTTATGACGAATACTTCAAGTTCACCACAGACCACGAACTTCCCGCAACCGTGCCAAAAGGCAAACTGCCGATCATTATTTTGGAGTCGGAAGCGGAGTTTAAAGCGTTCGCGACGAGGCAGCATCCTGAAACTTCGTTTGAGAACATTCCCGGCTACTATTCGATCCGTGAGAATCAAACATTGATGATCGATCTGACTCGCGATCGATCGATTCGCTCCGCGTCTGCGATTCGAAAACGTCTGGCCGATCAACCGTTGCAGGTGGCAACGATGGTTCATGAAGCGGTCCATCAACTGGCGTTCAACACGGGCCTTCAGGTGCGTCTGGCGGACAACCCGGTTTGGTTTTCCGAAGGGCTGGCTCTCTACTTTGAGCCGCTTTCACCGCGTTCCTCAACATTATGGACCAAACCCGGCATTGTGAATGCTCGTCATCATCCGGAGTTTGTACGCTGCTCTGAAGTGGGGCGAGCCAAGTTGCCATTTGGCGAACTGACGCAAGTCGATAAACCATTTCTGGATTCATCAACGGTTGCGACCGCTTACGCCGAAAGCTGGGCGCTGACATTCTTCCTTTTTCGGCAGGAAAAGAACGGTATGAGGAAGTTTCTTACGAATCTTGCTTCGCGAAAACCGTTACAAAAAGTAACGGCCGAGCAGCGAGTTCAGGAATTCACAGCAGCGTTTGGAAAATCGCCAGACGAATTGGAACCCGATGCGATCTCCTATGTTCGGCGTCTCCGTGTTCCAAAATGATTTTGGGAAAGGAAGGAGGTTTCTATGTCATGGATCACCGAAAACCCCTGGCCCCTGATGTTGGTTCTAGCTGGCGTAGGTGCTGTTTTACTGATTGTGGGCGGGCAAAAAGCCAAGTTCGCGGCGTTGGCGTTTCTGGCCGCCTCAGTTGGCTTGCACTTCCTCGAAGCGTCTATCGTGACGCCGAGTGAACAAGTGGAGCACAATCTCGAAGCAATGCTCGATAGTTTCATTGCCGAAGACATGACGGCAATTCACAGACTTATCGCCGACGATTCTCCGGGACTGAAGGAGAAAGCCGAGGAGGGAGTGAAGTTGGTTCGACTTAATAAATCGTTCCACATGCAGGATGTCATCGTGACTGTCTCTGATGACGAAAAGTCGGCCGAAGTTCAATTGCGAGCTAATGGAAGCCTGACGGTTCGTCAGGGAAACATGCCCTACCACGCGGCGACGCGATGGCGTACTTTGTGGATCGTGACAAACGGCACATGGAAGCTGCGAGAAGTCCACCGGTTGAATCCCATGACCGGCGACGAGATAGGAATTCTCGACCGGCAGTGATACGGGCGCGCTCACACTTGACTCGCAGAGTCGAAGCCCGGATGACTTTAGTTCAATGCCGTCAATTGACGACTCCAACGCCGGGGCTATCGATGCAGAAACAATAGTCGAATGGTATAAACCACAACGGAACCGACCACCATCGTTCCGCCAATCAGCAACCCACTGGCAACGAGCGGCCGAGTTCTTCCGACCACCTGAGCGATCACAACCACCAGCGCAGTCATTGCCAGCTTGAAGAGAGCCATGCCTCGAATGCCCCATCGAGACAGAAACCAATGCGCGACGGGATTGCTTTCAACGATGGGCAATTGAGTCTGTCCCTCAGCACTGAAACGCAGGGCCAGGAACGTCATCACGATATCAAGCACGCTGACGAGAACGAACCAGCTCATTTCTGATTCGAGTTTCAGTCGGCGAGTCATTCCGGTGCCTTTACGACGGTGGATGGATCGAACCGATAGCCAACTCCGTGCACCGTTTGGATCAACATCGGAGTTCGTGGATCCACTTCAACTCGCTTTCTAAGCTGCGACACGTGCTGATCCAGCGTTCGACTGTTCGGAAAGTAGTCTTCTCCCCAACCAACGCGAAAGATTACGTTGCGGTCCAGAGCCTTGCCGGCATGGTCGTGCAGCAGTTGCAGAATCTTCACGTCGCGCGGACTGAGCTCAATCACGTCTTCACCACGTCGAGCACGCAATTCTGAGGGCATGACTTTCAAATCGCCCATCTGGAATTCGACATGAGCGTTGGGCTGACGAGCACAGCATCGCCGAGCCACTGCGCGGACTCTCGCAACCACTTCGCGAACGCTGAACGGCTTGACGATGAAGTCGTCGGCTCCCAACTCAAACCCAACGAGGCGATCGAATTCCTCAGCCTTGGCGCTCACAAAGATGATCGGGACGCTCGGCGAAATCGCTCTGATCGCCCGGCAGGCTTCGTAGCCACTGTGTCCGGGCATCATGATGTCGAGGCAAACAAAATCGGGAGCTTCCTGCTGAAATCGGCGAATGGCGTCTGAACCATCAACGGCGGCAATGACACGATAACCCTCACCCTCAAGGACTTCGACCAGCCCCTCACGAGTAAATCGATCGTCTTCAGCAACCAGAACTTTCATTTCGACGCCAATCACGCTGGACGCGACGAGGAAACTTCCACAAGACTGTGCGAAACATCATCCGACGGTTCCATTGTGTGCTCAGACAACCAACTACGCCAGTCGGCGGCACGGCAATTTGCGACACCACCGCGCATAAAAAAACGTCGATGTAGAAAACCACAACGACGTCTTCAAGATGCGCGAGAGAGGACTTGAACCTCCATGGGAGTTACCCCACTAGCTCCTGAAGCTAGCGCGTCTGCCAATTTCGCCACTCGCGCGAACGCATCAAAAAACCCTTTTCAGAGCGGTCGGCAGTGTATTCGACTCTTTCGGGTAATGCAATTGAGCCTATTCCGATGCAATGACTTTTTCCCACTTTCATACGGCAGAGTAGACGAACAGTTCCGCTGACCGGCAGACTCGCGGCCTGGTTGTCGCGTTGATGCGGTTTAACGTCTGGACCGGATCTACCAAGTTGGGGCGTTTGTTAATGCCGGATTTTCGGCAACCTGCACGAGAACGGAGTTACCAGAAAGTACGGTCGACACGGCAGTGTGGTCCGGAACAAATTGTCGCGAGGAATCGACGTGAAAGGGCCTCGACGTTAGCATCTTCGCGGTATCACTCGTTCCACCATACGACAGGGCCTCTGTATGCTTCGCTGCTTCCTTTCGACATTGATTGCACTGGTCGCCTTCTGTTCCATTACTCATGCGGCGGAAGATCGCCGGAATGTTCTGTTCATCATCTCCGATGACCTGAACAATCTCCTTGGATGTTACGGCGATCCTCAGGTCAAAACGCCCAACATTGACCGGTTGGCGGCGCGAGGCGTTCGTTTTGACAGAGCCTATTGTGCGTTTCCGTTGTGTGGGCCCAGTCGGAATTCAATGCTTACTGGGCTTTATCCCAACAGCACCGGAATTCAGGGGAACGGGACGGTCTTCCGCCAAACGATTCCAAAACAGTTGAGCATGCCTCAGGCATTTCGGCAGCAGGGGTACTTTGCGGCCCGCATAGGGAAGCTCTATCACTATGGAGTCCCGAACTCGATCGGAACGAACGGCCATGACGATCCGGCTTCATGGGAACTTGAACTGAATCCAGCTGGCGTGGATCGTCTGGTGGAACATCCGCAGATTACAACGCTGGCACCAAAACAGTTTGGTGGCACGCTCAGTTGGTACGCATCACCAAAGAGCGACGAGCATCACACAGACTGCCTGATGGCGAAAGACGCCGAATGGGTGCTTGAGCGATTTGCAAGGGACAAAAGCCGTCCGTTCTTCCTCGGGCTTGGATTCTTCCGGCCTCACACACCCTACATCGCGCCGAAGCACCCCTGGTTCGAGATGTACCACGAAAAACAGATGGTCGTAATTCAGGACGTTGAGGCCGACCGAGCTGATATTCCGGAAGCGGGGCTCGAGAGCCAGAAGAAGGAACAGAATGAAATGACGGACGATCAGCGTCGCCAAGTGCGTCAGGCTTACTACGCCAGTATTAGTTTCATGGATGCGCAAGTAGGCCGAGTAATTGACTCGCTGGATCGTCTTGGCCTCTCGCAGAACACAGTGATTGTCTTCACGAGTGACCATGGATATCACATGGGCGAGCACGGTCTTTGGCAAAAGCAAAGTCTGTTCGAGGAAAGCGCGCGCGTGCCGATGCTGATCGTCGCGCCCGGGATGTCGACAGGCCAAGTTGCTGCGGCTCCTGTTTCTCAGGTCGATCTGTTTCCGACGTTGGCCGAGCTGTGTGGCGTGAAGACGCCGTCCAATCTTCAGGGACAAAGTTTGGTGCCGCTATTGAAGGATGCGAAACAGGTTGGTCGTGGCTGGGCCTTGACGCAAGTCGCTCGCCGAGCTGCAAGTGGCGGCGCTGGGAAAAATACGAACAAGAAATCCGCCGTCGAGAAAACGGGTGCTGCCAACGGTGTGTCCCCTGCCAGCCCCAACAGTGACGGTCAGTTTTTCGGATACAGCCTGCGAACCGCTCGCTGGCGTTACACGGAATGGGACGAAGGGAACAAGGGCCGAGAACTTTACGATCACGACAAGGATCCACGCGAACTAACGAACCTCGCCAATGTCGGGGAATACAAAACAACCGCTGATGAGCTGTCAAAGACCCTTCGGGAGGCCGTGAAGACGTCGATGCCTGCTTCCGGGGAGATACCTGCTTTGCAGCTTGGACTTTGGGCGCCGGAATTGGTCGATCCGTGACTGTCGCTCGGTCACAGGGCTTTCGAACCTGAACAGAGTAATGTTTGTAAAGATCTTCGCCGACGGAGCGGCGAATCTACGTAGGTGAGCCGCCCCCGTCGGCTCGCAGCATCCACAAATCTGCGTCGTTACATGGCACACGCTGTGCGCAAACGTCTAATAAACGCTGGAAATCACCCGCAGCTGGCAGGCTGTTGATTTAATCCTAACCCGTGGCGTCAGCGAGGGGTTGTTGGTGAAAAACGCCGCAAACCTCATCCCTCACTGACGTTTCGGAGTGTAAAAACCCATTAAATCAACCAGCAGCGAGCGTCTCTCGGCTCAGTTTGGAAGAACGCTCGAGGCGGACGGACGACGTTCTCACATGGTTGCATTCTATTCTGGATTTGAGTCCGGTTTCGTATTCTCCTCGCTACATTTTTCGGTCACGGAAGGCCAGAATTCTGTCAAACGAACATGTGTGACTCACGAATGGAGTGGGAGTGGCGATGCAGACAGATCAAACAGCACAACTCGACAGCAGCCCGCCGCGTCAGACGGATCACTTTCAGACGCCTCGTGGATGCAACCGGCTGTCAGTACTGGCGATCACCATGTTCGTGGCAGTGTTCGCCTGCATGGGCGGGTCGGCGACAGCGGTGCCACAGCTGCCCGGTTTTCCGCGGCCAGCCGACAGTGAAGCGCCGAATGATGACCTTCAAAGACTTCACACGGAACGGCGAGTCGTTCAGCAATTGTTAGAACTCGATTCGTTCGCTCGCAGGAAAAAGACTGTTGAGTTTGTCGACCTGCTTGATGGATTAAGGACTGCCGATCCCGCGCTGATGGTACCGGGCGCGAGCGGCACGTTTATTCCTCTGCACCGAGAGTTGGCACATCGCGTTCAGGGATTGTCACCTGAGATTCTGAAGGAAATCAGTCTCGACGAAGCAATTGCAGATTCCGCGCTGCAGCGTGCCCTTCAGACGGAAACTGGAATGGATCGACCCGAACTCGCAGGAAGAAAGACCGGCGATGGCGGCGATCAATCCAAGGTGCATGCACTGATTGATGTGCTGCATCGCTTCGCGGGGACGGATGCGGCATGGAAAGCTCATTTGTTTCTTGCTGCGATTCACGCAGATCGTGGCCACCAGCAACTTGCCGCCTATTGGCTTGCTCCGTTGTTGACAGCAAAGTCGCCAACTACCTTCAAGGCCGCGGCTGAGAAGCTGAGCCTTAAAGTTCACGCGACAAAGCAGGGGCAGTCGGCAGCAGCGAAAGCCCCCGATTCTGCACCCGCGGTAAACGGCGAGGCATCACCGATGGATCTTCCATCGTCAGATTCTTCCAGCTCTAATGACGGCGTGGATAAAGTCCCGGCCGATGATGGGTCGAACGATGCACAGAAGGCCGACACCCGGTCCGCCGATACACCAGGTAATTCCGGTCCGCTGAGCCCAACGAATCCCAATGGAGCGGAGACCAGACAGCAAGAGTCCGCCGTCGAAGCGGACTCACTAATTGCGCATTGGATGCAGTCGCTTCCGATCGGAACACAGGAGAAGCGACGTTCGCAGGACCTTGTCCAGGGAGCCTCGCAGCACAAAATTCTCCCCTGGTCCGCCTGGGAGCCAATCATTGACGAAGATCGAATCTATATTCGAACTCCCCAGTTGATTTCCGCGTTTGATAGTCACTCGGGAAACCACATTTGGACTCGCACCATCAACGTTGTCCGCGAGTCTCTCGACGAAGTGGATAACAGTTTTCCGCCGTTTCGGATGCCGATGGACGACAGAGCCGTCAATGATGCCGTGAATGCTTCGGAAATCCTTTTGCTGCATCGCAATGAACTGGTTGGACGGATGACATCCGACACCGAACGGTTATTTGCCGTGTGTCAGGTGTCGGACAACCGCTCGGGCAATTCGCGAATCGGTGCGAACCAGTTGCGATTTATTATGGGTCGAGGCGAACAGCCGTCTGGCGGAGTTTGGGAACTGGTGGCGGTTGAAAAGTCCACTGGACGAAGGCTCTGGACAATGGGCGGTCCGCCGGTGGAAGCTCGGTTCGGCAACGACCTCGCTATGGCGTGGTTTGCGGGTCCACCAGCCGTTTCCGGTTCGCAGCTGTTTAGCGTCGTTGAGCACCAAGGGGCGATGCAACTAACCTGCCTTTCGGCGTCCACAGGTCATCTCAACTGGATGATTCCTTTGGCGTATCCGGATACTGCGATCGCCCTCGATTCGCCTAGACAGCTGCTTTCGGCATGGACCCTGGCGGAACGCGGTCTGGTGATCACAACGACGACAACTGGCTGGATTCTTGCGGTAGATTCGATGACGCATTCCGTACTCTGGGCTCGTCGACTTCCCAACCCGCCGACACCGCAACCGGGACTGCGATCGGTTCGAAACGCAGCTTTTTTGCAGTCTCCATTGGCACCGTTTGGAAAAGTCTGGCGTTCCGAAACCCCGATACTCTCGGACGACAGCCTGATCTTTGCCGGTGCCGAATCGACTCAGCTAACGGTTCTTGATCCGATGACCGGGAAGATTCGCTATCGTTCTTCGGCCGACAACGCGACGGCGATTCTCTACTGTGATCCGCAGTTGCTCGTGGTTTCGTCACCGGGCTCAACAATCGCCCTGCACCGTCCGGAAATGCGGCGAGCGTGGTCGAAAAGCAGAAAAGATGACGAACCATCACCGGTGGGCTCAGGCGTTAAGTCGGGCGAATCGCTGCTGATTCCAATGTCCGATGGTTCAATCGATGCCCTCAGTTTGACAAACGGAAACACGCTTTCGAATCTCAGAGGTCTGCGACCCGCGTTTAGTTCGGGCGGACTCTATTCCACAAGCAAGGGAATCATCAGCTACGCTCCCGACCACCTTGCTATGATGTCGAAGCACCCTGCCGACCGAGCAGAAGCCACCGATCCGTTTCAGCAGGCGCTATTCCTGATGGAGACGGGCAATCTGACAGATGCCAAAGCCGCGTTGGGAAATGTTCAGGTACATGCCATGAACGCGGAACCCGTACGGCGGCTGAAGTTTCGAATTGCCGTTGGATTGCTCACAAAAGAGACCGGCGATCCTGAGACTCAGCTTCAGGAGATTACCGGACTTGCCAGAACGAACAGCGAAAAGGCACTCAGTCAATTTCTGCAACTGGATCGAATGGTGAAAGAATCATCTGAGACCGCGTTGCCGATGCTCGTGGAGGCTCTTCAATCCGGTGATTCTCTTCTGACCACGACGATCCCTGATGCGGAAAAGCTGTATGAAACACTTCGGTCGTCCAACGCCGAGGAACCGCTCATTACGAATTCGTTGATCGAAGGCTCCGACAGCCTTCGAAGACCTCTGCGATCCTGGATTCTGCAGCAGCTTCGACACCTTCTTCAAAACGCAGCGCCAGAAAAGAAGCAGACTCTCGTCGAGAGCCTGGCGGCAATGTCGGATGAAGACTTGCTCGACATGCATTCCAGCGATTTGACATCCGAGTACCTTCGGCGAGCGGAAACCCACGTTCAAGCGGCGACGTGGAGCGAATCGACGCTGCATTTGTTGATGGCAGTTGTCTCGGATGCAATACGGCGAAAGACGGCAAGCAGTGAAAAGCAAAATGATTTGAGTGCTCGCATAGCCGCGATGTTTGATCAAATGGACTTGCTCTGCAGCGATCGCTTCAGTCGGGATTCCGCAAGAATGGCGATGGTTCAACGTTTGCTTCGAGTCAAGCGACACGAACTTTTGTCGGCCCTGAAAGCTGAAGGATTGGCACCCATCGAGACCGCCGGTGACGCACTCCGAAAGCGATGGAGCGAATTCAATGGACGAAGTTATACAATGCTTCCGGTAAATACGAACGGTCAGATTATGGCTCGCAATGCCAATCTGGTGCCTCTCGAAGTTGTTTCCGATGAAGACCATTTCCTCACTGCGTATCACTGGACTCTTCGCCATGAGCCGGGCGGTCTGATCGCTGAGTCCATATTGGACCCTTCCCTCCCGAATTGGACCATGAAGGCGGCATCTTCAACGGCCCAATTCTCAATGTCTCAGGAGGAGTTGTGTCGACTGGGAACTGTGATCCTCTTGAGAAAGAACGACGGTCTTTCCGCATTCTCAGTGGTCGACCAGCGTTGGCTGTGGCATCGCCAGATGCCTGCTGGCGTGCCTCGCAGGATGAACACTTTTGCAGATCGCCCGTTCAGAGAGTTCAACGCGATGGCGAAAGCTCAGGTCGCGTCCGGCAGGACACAGAATATTTGCGGGGGCAATGATCGCTGGATCTGCCTTCTGAATGAGGGAAAAGTGGAAGTCGTCGATCTGCTGACAGGACATTCACTTTGGGAGATCTCCGGAGTCAAATCGTCCAGCAACATCCTTGCCTGTGACTCCTTCATTGCCTCGTGGAGCATGACGCGCGATGGCCGATTCAACGCTGATCCGATTGAAGGTACACCAACCGAGAGTGCAACGGCGCTGCGACGTGACGATGCCGACAATATCATTTTTGGAACAGGAAACACGGTCGCCGTTTGGAATGATCAGGAATCCGATCCAACAATCGACTGGATGAACCCGGATACGGACGAGGTTCTGCGATCCGTTCCGCTCACGGACATGAAGTACGCCCATTTCATGAATCCCGAAACACTCGTGGCTGTCACGGATGAGCAGACGTTTCTAATCGTCAATCTGCGAACGGGATCCAGCAGGAGTCTTAGTTACGCCACCGAAGAAGGTGCAGCACAGAACTCGTCGCAGATGTCAGCCTCAAAGATCAGAGTTGCGGCTGATGCGATCAATTACTACGTCTTCGAAAGGTCCGAAGATGCGTTACGGATGATTCCGTCGCTTTATGCGATGCGAGCAGAAGCGGTCAGCAAAATCCTCTATGCCGTCGATCGGCGGTCCGGAAAAATCGCATGGGCGCTGCCGTCAAAGAATGACCTTTTTGTCTGTATTCAGCCCTGCACGACCTCGGCGCTGTTTAGCATTTCGCAAAGCGACAGACGGGGGGCAAATGCTGCGAATGGGGCCATTTTACCCAATCTGGGAGCCCCTCAACGATACACGGTGGCCGGAATCTCACGAACAACGGGTGCGTCGCTGTTTTCCTATCCCGTCGTCGCCCAGTATCCGACAGGGACTTTTCGGTTAACAGAAAACTCTTCGGGACAACTGGATCTTGATGCGATGGGTAACCGAGTTCGCTATCTTCCCGTCAACCCTGCCGCTGAGCCGAACGCCAAATAGTCGATACTACCCTTTTAAGGAATCAATCCCATTCGCAGCGCGATCCCCGATGTCTTTCGAAACGCTTCGACAGGTACTGCTGCGATTTCGGATGCCGCAAAGACCGAAGTAGCCCGGCCCGAATCTCGTGAGCCGCTCTGCTATGGATCGCTCGCGCTTGGAAGTCGGTACCTACTTTCCCCGCTCGCCGGCTTTACTACGCTGCCGTTTCGCCGAATTGTGCGTCGCATCGGTGGAATCGGGCTGGCCACCACGGACCTGGTCAATGCCCGGGCTCTACTGAGTCGCAACGAGCGCACGATGCAGATGGTAGAAACGCATCCCGAGGATCGTCCGTTCGCCGTTCAGATTTTTGGCAGCGAAGCCAGCGTCATGGCCGATGCGGCTCAGTTGCTGGTGGAACTGGGAGTCGACACGATCGACATCAACATGGGATGCCCGGTCAATCGAATCGCCGGTGCCGGAGCTGGTGCCGGGATGATGTGCAACACCGACGGCACGATGAAGCTGGTCCAGACCGTTGTCGAATCCGTTTCCATTCCGATCAGCGTCAAAATGCGACTCGGCTGGGACTCCAGCAGCCTGACAGCTCCGTTTTTTGCCCGCCAGTTTGAGCAGGTGGGAGTCGCTGCCGTCGCCATCCACGGAAGGACTCGCGAACAGGGTTTCGGCGGAACCGTATCGCTGCCCGGCATTCGAGCTGTTGTGGAAGCTGTGGAAAAGATACCGATCATCGGCAATGGTGATGTCCGAAACGTCGCCGACGCAGCACGTATGATTCGCGAAACCGGTTGCCACGGCGTTTCCATCGGCCGCGCCGCACTGGCAAATCCGTGGATCTTTCGCCAGCTTCATGAATGGGAACAGACAGGAAGCTACTCGCCGGCGGGGACATTCGACGAACGGCTTCAGTTGATGCTTCAACAGTTCACGTGCCTGGAAGAACGTCACGGCAGCGAACGTGCCATCATCCTGTTTCGCAAAATGGCTCACTGGTACCTGAAAGGCATGCGAATTCTCAAACGCCTGCGCGGCGATTTCCAGCAAGTACGGACCAAACACGAGATGAACGACGCCATCGCCCTGATCCGAGAGTCCGGACCAATCGACGGCAATCGAACCGGCGTGCTGACCGACGTCGAAATTCCCGTACCGAATGGCCCCGTTGATAAATGGTGACTTGTCCCTCACACATTGGCCGTTCGACTGCCAAAGAACTCGCCCCCATACGATTTTGTCGACACGGTGCGTTCGTGATTTTCACCGAAGCGACGTTGTCGATCAGCACTCCAGCATCCAACCAACGGCGTGCAACCTCGTGCGAATCTGCACCAGCATGGCAGCGGCATCGGCATAGCTGTTGGCGACCAGAAAGACGGTCGATCCACTGCCCGACATGAACACTGGACGCCGCGTGGTCGACTGCATCCGCGACATCAGTAATGCCATTTCAGGGTTGAGCAGTTTCGCAGCGTCTGTCAGACGATTGAAAATCAGCGAATTGAGTGAACCGACCGCGTTGCCCTTCAGATTCTCGACCACGCCACTCGAACTCTCTGGCGCGCCTGAGACTGTTGTCGCTCGAAACACGGCCGCCGTGCTATTACCCTCGCGAGGCCGAACGGCCACGAAATACAAACGGCGATTCAACGCAATCGGATCGATGATCTCGCCTCTCCCGCGGCACACAGCGGCTCGTTGCCCGCTCAAAAGAAAGTTGATGTCGCTGCCCAGCGACGCTGCTATGTCATGCAGTTCAGCATCGACGATCGGTGCATTCCAAAATTGACGGCACAACAACAATGCGCTGGCCGCGTTGCTGGAGCCGCCACCCAGTCCCGACTCTGGTGGAATGCGTTTGTGCAGAATGAACTCCGCCCCAAACGGCTGGCCGACACGCTTTCGAACGGCCTCGGCGGCCCGAAGAATCAGATTGTGATCATCCAGCGGCACTCCCTTCCGCAAGGCTTCCGGAGTTGCATCACTGAATCGCAAAGTCAGCAACTCCGATTGCGATTGCCGAATCGTCAACTGGTCGCAAAACGAGGTCCGCATCATCACAGTGTCGAGTTCGTGATAGCCGTCCGGACGCTTGCCAGCGATTTCCAGAAAGACATTCAGCTTCGCCGGACATGAAAGAGTCAACGATTCGCCGCACTGCTGGGTGACTCCGCAGCCGGTCAAAACTTCGCCACCTGTGTGAATGGACCTCATGCCGCAACCAGTCACAGCGCCTGCACTCCGATAGGAATTGTGAAACGTCCTGAATCCCCTGCCCCGCCGCAGCGATACCGATCCCGCTGGTGTTCGATTTTGTCTTGCTGAGCTATTCTGGCCTGCTGAGCTAATGGTCCTGAGGCAATAGATTGGTGTCCGGCGAGGAGTGGTGAGCGTTCTGTTCCATCTCCATCAGCACCTGTTGAATCGTTGTCGATTCAACACCTTCAAAGGATGGCCTTGCCGGAGGATTCGTCAACTGGTGAGTTCGAGTCCCTCGAAAGACGCTGTCTGACATCTGAAACTGCCAAACAATCAAGAGAACCGCGCCACAGATTCCTATGCCGATCCATGTCAGCAGTGGATTCATTTCGTCGGCTCGCGAAGCAATCTCTCGTGCAGGCAGATACCGAATTCGCCCCGCCAGAATCAACGGTGCCAAAGCGAGATCGCCCTTCCCATCAACTCCTTTGGCCGCGTACCCTTCACGTTTGAAGAAGTAGCCCGTCAGTTCCACATCAACGTATTTTTTCGGGTCACGCCGCAGACTCTTTGACTCGCTCGCTTCAGTGGGCAGGCTCGCTTCAGAATTCTCCTCCAGCGGCAAACCGGCATCGGCCGACAACGCGACGACATGCACCAACTGGTTCCCGGAATCGCGAGTCGAAATCCAGGCTTCGTAGGCCGACTTCACGCCGAACGTTTTTGCATTCGTCGGCAACGGCGCTCGAACCAGCCGGCGCAGCGTTCCACGAATTGTAAACGCTTTACCTCGACACGATTGAGGCGAATCCATGAAGAGCGCAAATTGACCTTCCGGAATCAGATTCTTTTGACCCGGGGAGATCTTCTCAGCGAGCCAAAGAGTTCCGAACCATGCTTCAGCTTCGGACGCTAAGACCCCAATCACGTCATCGCGGATTGTGCGGGTTAACTTTCGAGGCACCTCGTCAGGACCAGCTTCATCCTTCGTGATAGGCTGCTCCATTTGAGCAGCCCCCGAGCGGTCAATCATAGACGCGTAATCTTTTGCGGCCGCGGGTGTTTCGTTTGGGACAACCTGGAACTCGTCTGGCTGAAGCGCACCGGCGCCCATCAGGCTTTCCGGGATTGGTGGGCGGTTTGCATCACCGGCGCTCGGCTGTTGTGGGAACAGATCAGTCGACCGGCTATTCGAAACGATGAGCAACAAAACAACGATTGACAGGCCGACCATAACCAACGCGATTCGCCGATGTTGCCGTGCCAGTATCTGGCCTTTTGGTTGTCCTTTGGATCGAAATCTCACGCCCGCGCTCCTTACTGATCTGCGTCGGTAGTCTTTGGTTGGCGAACCAGCGTCCCACGACTCCCCAATGCCTTCTCCTGATGGAAGTGTAGAGTCAATGAACCGACGGACTCAAGTGAATCCACCCATTCGCCGCATTTCTTCAAAACTGCGCAAAACTCGCGGCATTCAAGGTTTCTCTTGCGAACAGCCAATGCCGGCATAACCAATGCTGCACCACAAGGATTCGCGGCAGGCAGGTTTCTTGTGAAGACCGCATCCATGGGGACCCAGCTTCCTCGCCGCGCCGCCCCTGGATCTTTAGGTCGGCGTGCACTTCGCCAGCTTCAGGCGTTGTTGCGTTATTGATGGCGAGACGAATGATACTCCACCCTATGACAGAAGCCTCGTGAGGCCGCTCCATGCGCCAGACTCGTTTGCCGTGTGAGATTGAATCCTGCTACGCTCCGGGAAGGCCACGTTGCGGTGCGACGTAGCTGCATCACTGTGCGACGTAGGAGATACGGACGCAGTTCTTTATACGGGAGAGCTGAATCGATGGCGGAGTTTTTGACGTCTCTACGTGCACTTGCGACCGAACATGGAATGAAGCTGTTTTCCGCAGCCGCCTTTACCTTCGTAGGGTGGTTGTTTGGTCGCTGGCGAGCCGCACGCAGTTGGCAGAAGCGAGAGTTCTTCAATCGGCTGAATGTTTCTCTAAACACGATTCATGATGGCAAGTTGTTGATTCGCACGGTTCTTGAAAAAACCTGCGAAGACGTTTTGCTCAACAAGGTTGCCGTGGATCGCCTGATCAAGGCTGCTCAAAAGACAACATTGCAGAATTCGATTATTCCCCTCTCGCCTGAAGATCGCTGGTTCTACTTGAACGCCATTCTCAACGAGCTTTCGGAAACGTTTGCGGAGGGCTTGATTCGGCGTGAGGCAGGAAAACCACATGATGCAATTCGGTTCCTGATTTGCCTAACACACGAACCGCATGGAGAAGTGCGTACGCGGAAGATCCGAGCGATGGTCATTCGCAAAGAGAGTCTGTTAAATCTGCCGAAAGAGCAACCAGCCCTCGAGAGCCCCAATCATTCTGTTCGCTGGACGACTCTGAAGCAACTTCAGAAGTCCTACGCCGCTGATCCGGCGGACTTCATCGAAGCTGAAATTGTTGTCTGATACGATTGACTGATCTCCTCCCGAGAAGAACTGCATTTATGACACCCGTGGAAATGCGTAGTCTGCTTGAGAGCTCCTTCGCTGATCGATTTGTGTCTCGCACCGAGCGGACAGCGCTGCGGCAGCGACTGGATGATGAAAAGCTGGATGACCAACAACTGGCGAATTTTCGAAGCATTGCATTCGAAATAGCCAGGGGTGCATTCGATGCAAAGAACGGCTCCGAAATCATCGATTGGCTTGAAGAGATCGTGAAAAGCCTGCACGTTCCACGCGTGGATCGCGCCGCAGACGTTTCAGAAGTGTGGTTTAGTCCTCACGATGAGTGCGCCATGCGAATACGAACACTGCTGGCTCGGGCAAAGCATTCGATCGATATCTGCGTGTTTACGATTACCGACGATCGGCTTACATCGGCAATTCTGGACGCTCATGCTCGTGGCGTCAAAATCCGAATCATCAGCGACAACGAAAAAGCGGGTGATGTCGGATCAGATGCTGATCGCTTCGTTGCCGCCGGGGTGGCTTTTCGAGTCGATCGTTCGGAATACCACATGCACCATAAGTTCGCGATCTTTGACCACACGATCCTTCTCAACGGTAGCTACAACTGGACTCGAGGGGCATCCGAAAACAATGAAGAAAACGTCTCAATTACAAACGACACAACCCTCGTCTCCGAGTTTCAGAAACACTTCGAGTCTATGTGGAAACTCTTTGAGCAGTGATGTTCACTGAATACATCTGAGGTCGTGACAGGGCGATGTTCCAGCCAAACTTTTGGAGACGCCACTCTTGTCTGAATACGTCTCGCGACACAAAAAGAAAGCCACGATCTGGAATCGTGGCCTTCTTTGATTGGTTGGCGAGGGCAGAAGTTGTGCAGGTCGACTACAGAACTTTTGTCACACCAGGCGTTGGAATTGGGTAGGTCATGTCGGCATTTGGGAGGATTGGAGGCGTATCCATGAATGACTTGTACTGCTCAACTGGCGAGATGCAGACGTCAGACTTCAATGCTTCGTCCCAGGTGACTTCTCGACCGGAGTAGGTTGCCATTCGGCCGAGGATCGAGGTCATGGAACTGTAGGCACCGTATTCGCCTTCGTTTGGAATATCGCCTTTGCGAATCGAAGCGAACAGGTCGTGGTGTTCATCCTGCCAGCCGTCGTGAAGATTGATTCGCTTTGCGCCGTCTCCATCGCGAGGGTATTCCCACTTCAGGTTGCCCTTCGCATCGTAAATCCGACCGTCGCCGATGTTGCACCAGCCGTCAGAACCGTGAGCATATTCGGACACGGAGTTCCAGCAATTTGGCATGTGGCGGCACTGGCTTAGCAGGACAGAACGATCGCCGTCCTTTTCGTAAGTAAACTCCACGAAATGATGGTCGTAGATTTCGCCGTATTCTTTGCCCGTTCGAATCTGGCGTCCGCCCTGACCCTGAGCTCGCGTCGGAGGACCGCCCATCAGCCAGTTGATAACGTCAAGGTTGTGGATGTGCTGTTCGGTGATATGGTCGCCGCACAACCAGTTGAAGTAGTACCAGTTTCGCATCTGGTACTCCATTTCACTCTGTCCGTCCTGACGAGGTCGGACCCAAACGCCTTCGCCGTTCCAGTAGGCTCGGGTGGCAACGATTCGGCCAATCTCACCGTCCTGCAGACGCTTGATCGTCTCAATGTAGATCGGTTCATGATGCCGCTGCAGACCGACAGCGACCGCGAGGTTTTTGGACTTCGCGATATCGTTGGCGGCGATTACTTTGCGAACACCGACCGCATCGACAGCAACCGGTTTCTCCATGAACACATGCTTGCCGGCATTAATGGCGGCTTCAAAGTGAAGCGGACGAAAGCCGGGTGGCGTCGCCAGAATTACCAGGTCGACATCCTGTTCGAGTACTTTCGTATAGGCATCGAAACCAACAAACTGTCGCTCCTTTGGAACGTCCACTTTGTCGCCATGCTGCCGCTTCAGCGTGTTCACGGCACTTTGGAGGTTATCGTCAAACGCATCCGCAACGGCCACCAGCTTTGTCGGGCCAGTGGTGTTCATCGCCTGGTCAGCGGCACCTCGACCGCGGCCACCGCAACCAACAAGACCGATTCGGATCGTCTCGTCACTGCTCACATGAGCGGCTCGGACCGGATTCAGTCCGGCGATCAGAGAAGCCCCTGCGGCAACGGCGGCTGAGGATTGAAGGAACCCTCGGCGAGAGGAATCGGATGGTTTCTTCGACATAAGTTTCAACTCCTGGTGAGTAAGAGAAGACAGCTCCCGACACAAAATCCAGCGTGTTCGATGGTTCTCGAAACAAGCCAGCCTGGCCGTCCAAATATGCGGAGCAGGGCGGAACAAAGGCAGGATGAAGCCATGCACAGTCGGTCAAGTGAACCGTCCCACAGGCTCCCGACTGATGATGCTACGTTCGCCTGCGGCCGATCGCAATTCAATCATGGTCGATGATCATGAAAGAAATCCAATTCTGGCTGTATTTGCGAGCAGTTTGACCCAATTCGGTAACTTCTGCGACGTCCTGTGGCCACATGGGCTTTTTGCCGGCTAGTTCGGTTGACTGTCGCTTTTGGTAGACTGCTCTGTGCTTTTCAATTGTGTCAGTGGACTCTGAGCCTTGCCTTCGAACTCGAGGGGGAAAGTCATCGGTTGCTCAGCCTTGACCATCACCAGATCATTAGACGGAACGACGGGGTCCGGATAAAGCGGTGGGGGTTTTGCGACCACAACGAACCAGCGACGATCCTTCATCAGGATCTGCATTCGCATCACGCGGGAAAACTCGGGAGTGATCCCCGTTATGCGGTTGCCAAAAATAGAGTCTCCAATGGCGCGAGCTGTGGGTTCGAATCGTGACGTTGCGATTTGCATCGCCTCCTGGACTTCCGAGCTCGACCAGTAGTCTCGAAGTGACGTTCGCAAGTTCTGGTTGTTGATCACGGCCTGCTGAACGACAGCCCAGACGATTGCCTGAAGTTCACTGTCCGTAGCCACCTTCTTCAGATTCTCGCGAACCACGCTGCGAACTTTCTCGTTGCGACTAATGCGTCGCAGAATACTCTCCGTGACTTCCACGAACTGCTCGGAACGTGATTCCAGGGCCGGTGTCACTTCGTCCTTCATGAAGCGGTCAAACTCCAGCTTGACCGCGTTCTTTTCTGGCAGGGGCGAGACATCGTAGAGATATCGCCAGGTGAATGACCAAAGAGAAACACGGTCCCAGAGTTCCTTGCTAAGCTCGGTTGCGACCGGGCGAATTTCCTCCTGAACAATCGGAAGGATCTCTTCTCGTACCAGCGGAACGATCTGACTGCGAACAACCTCCGACTGAAACCGATCCGCCAATTTGGCGAACTCGGCTCGCTGAGCATTCATTGCGGCCGGAAGTTCCGCTTCTATCGCGACAACTGTTTTGGAAATGCTGTTTTCAATGATGGGCTGCAGTCTCAGCAGTATCTCTTCTCGATGCGTCCGCCAGTCGGTCGCGATGATTCTGGCAATCTCCTTCTGACGTTCGTCAGTCACCAGCGTCTGCGCCACCCAATCCAATGCGGTTGGAGCAGTGTGGTGCTCCAGCATGTATCCATCCGGAAAGGCGGCGTTGATCACATCGTCATAGAGAACCACGCTGGCCTTGGTTGTTGCGGCTTCCGGAGTCAGACTGGAGCCCGGTGGAAAATGATTGCGCACTCGCCCAACCTGTCGGTACGTGCCGTCCAGAGTTCTGAGGAAGACAGGATCCCCCGGCGCGATGATGACCTCAACGGCTGACGAAACCAGGTGTTCCTGCGGCGCCCCGGAAATCCAGCGACTGATTCCCGACGTCACATCGGTGAAGCCGTTCGGTTTCTCAGCAAACTGACTGCGCACTGCGACAATTCCGCCCACAGTGAGGCAAAGCCAGGTGAGTCCGCCAAGGATTATTGACCGATTGTGCATAGTGCGAAAGAAGTGAAATTCAGGAAAACGAGACCGCTGCCGGGATGAGGTGCACAGTATGTCGGCACGAGTTAGTTCGATACCAGTCCAAATTGATTAGGGACGATTTTCAGTCGACCACCGGATAAATTCTTCGGAATTGGTCCGTACCTGTTGAGCTATTCTGCTTCTCTCGATCGCCAAACCAGAAAACAAAACGGTCATCAATCCACGAATGGTCGGCGAATCGAGAGAGAACCCAGGAGAAGGCTTCCAGAGGTTTCTGGAGTTCGGCGTCGGAAGCCAATTGTCCATTGTCGCACCGACGAAAGCCATCCATCGTGAGAAGCACTGCCCACTGCTCACGCTGTGCAAACTGATTGACTCGATCAAGGACTCGTCGAGCCCAGACAAGGCCGTAGAGATCCTGAAACAGCATCCACGTTTCATCAATGACGGCTGACCCCGTTTCGGCCGCACGCAGCGCTTTGTACCGGGCGTACACGACTCGACTCGCCTGGACTTCTGCCAGTAGAAGCAGTGGCGATGCGAAAAGTGGAAGCGAGGATGCTGGCTCAATCCAACCGCTGGATGGCAGCAGGCAGCAAATCACTGCAGCAATGTAGATACTTGCCGATGCTGACATAGACGTTCCCAACCCGGTCCCGGCACTCATCAATATTACTAGTAAAACTCCTGTGGTTGCCGGAGCACCCAAATCCAATGCTTCACGTCCCCGACTGCTGATCAACTGACTGGTGCCCGGCCACTGAAGCACAAGAATCAGCGGCGCGACGACAAAGCACTGCCAGGTTCCAACACCGGGTTTACGAGCACCCAGGGTTGAAACCGCGGGTGTCAGCAACATGATGACTGCAAAGTACTGGGCGGCCATTTTCCAGCCGATCGGCAGGGACACGATATTACCCGTTGCCAGCGTTGCCATCATCAGAGCAGGAAGTGCGGCAATCGCCCAGGTCCATGAATAGGCAACAGTCAGGCCAGAGACATATCTTCGAAGTACGAAGACTCGAAGCACGAGTACGATGCTCGTCGTCAGTGAAAACCAACTCAAGAAACTCAGCATGGACCAATTCCGTCTTTCGTCGAACCGCCGTCATTCATTGGGGACTCAGACCGTTCATTCGAGGATTGGGTCTTTGTCGGAATGGTTGAACGACGCTGAGTCGCCGTATCGCCGCCGATAGCAGCTTGCTCGAAACGACATGTGTTGCAATCTGATTGGGACTTTAGAATAAAAGAAGCCTACACAAAGATTTTTGCAGGAACCGTCCGGAATTCAAATTCGTTTGATTCTCCGAAATTCCCGAATGCGACGCATTGAAACGATCCGATGTAAGAGTTGGAAAATGTCTGCCGTTAGGCGATTGACGGTTCTTCTCAGTTCAGTGATTGGTCTGAGAACGCGGGCGTTTTTCTTGGCTGAAGAACCTGAAGCATTCGTTGCTTTGGACCCGCACTTCGGCCCGTTCTGGGGAAATCGTAGGTCACCGCCACTGCCTGGCGGCCTCGACTGCGGTTTGGGGGGTTTCACATGAAGATCAGTCAGCCATTTGTGCTGTTACTGGGGGGGATTCTTTCCGCCTCCAGCATCGGCTGCTCGGCCATCAACGCTGTTGTGTCGGACTACAGGCCGAATTCAAAGTCATCCGCGGATCGGATGGCCGCAATCGGCCGCGTCTTTGAGAATCAGGGACGCTATGATCAGGCCGAAGTGATGTATCGCAAGGCCCTGAAGAAAAATCCCAAAGACACGGTCGTTCGCGAACAGCTTCAGCAGCTGGCAGATCGTCGTAACGGAAAGACATTTGGTGCCGATTCGACCTCTTCCGCGTTGGCCATGGCCGACTCAGTAAGCGGTTCGGGAGCGAATCGAGCTCGACTTGCAGCACAGCTGCAAGCACAGACGGTTGCTCCGAAGCCCCAGACACAAGCGTCTGTGCAAGCTTCGACGAAACGCCATGTCGAGCAGGTCTCATCCGATAGTGGCTGGGAAGCTGCTGGCAAGGCGAAGGTGGCACCGGCTGTCGCCGTAAGCGCCTCTACATCAACCAAAGTGAAATTTGTTCCCAATATCGGCTCAGTCATCCCGGCTCGTCGGATCCCAGCAGATGAAATCCTCGCCGTGGTAGATTCTCCCGCAGAGAACGCGCCATTACTGCTGGCTGGACTATCGCATGGGGACACGCTTGAAACTCAATGCCTTGCAGCAGCACTGCTTGGCGATTGCAGCCCGGAAGATCTGTATGTTCGGGCCGCGTTGAAAAGTGCTTGCGGTGCAGCCTCAGATCCTCGACTTCGAATCGCTGTCTGCGATTCGCAGATTCAACGAGGCGAATGCGATGCCGCCACCGCACAGTCCCTGATCAGCCTAATGAAGGAATCCACTCCCGACATTCAGATTCAAGCGTGCTCTGACGTGGGACTGCTGTCGGAATCCGTATCGCGGAACGACTTTGTAACCGCATTGAAATCACTCCTCGACAGCCCTAACAGCAACGTTCGAGGAATTGCAGCCGCGACGTTGGGTGAGTTCTCCAATCTTGACGCCGACACAATCACTCGGCTGCAGGAGATGACCTTGAACGATGAAGACAGCGACGCTCAGGAAGGTGCCCGAGCGACCCTTGATAGAGCTAACGCGAGCGAAGGTTAACCCGCTTTTATCAGGCTGAAAGCACTTTCGTGATTTGAATAATCAAGTTGAGCCGTACGGACCGGGGTTCTCGCAGAGGACTCTACTGAAGCCAATTCGTTCTGTTGCTGACTGACAGAAGTTAGCAAGATGGAGTATAGACCATGATTCGGAAATCAGCCAAGGTATGGCTCACGCTGTTCCTGCTGTCTGGCGCAGGTTGCAATTCGATCCATGACTGCATCAACGATGCTGAATC
>JANMEV010000129.1:0-12606 GCA_031377305.1 Planctomycetota bacterium
CTTCTGGACATCGCAGCGCACTTATCGGCGTCATTACGACGGCCAGATTGGCTGGAGCGTTCAAAGGTAACGCTTTATCAATTTGGTTTTCAACCGCAGCCAGTTCGAGCCAAGGTAGAATTGATATCACCCAGTTTGTCCGCGGAGCAAAATGACCATACGCAGCATGCCCTTCGACACGTGAAGGAGGTAGACTTCGACGACTCTCGGTGTGACTGTGTACGGCTATTCCCAGATTTTTCATTCGAGCCGCACAGTCGACGCGCCGTGCGGCTCGATTCGCTGCAAAAACAGCGGGAATAACAAGTGACAGCAACACTGACACAAGCCCGACTACGCACAATAACTCAATAATCGTGATGCCAAATCGTAGAGTCCCAGAGAGTGCCCGTGTGGGAGGTGCCGTCATGCGACAAGTCGGAGCACCAAAATATGTCAAATACTGTGGTGGCCCGGAGAGTTCGCGAATTCGCGCAGTTCTTCGCATTTCAACATTCCCTGGTTTGTGATTTGGAACACTTGAAGACTCTTCTGATTTGCTTCATGCCATCGCTACTAGGGACCTCCGGGTCCACCTGTGCAGTATGCTCGATTCGCCTGAAACCATTGGCTCGGGGGGAACTGAATGCTAGCATTTCCGAGGCAACCGCCGGGACACGGTGAGCAGGCTGGCGAACCAAATGGGTACGAGCGCCATTGATAGGCTAGTTGCGTTTGCACGCGGGCTCCTCCGTCCGGCATTGGCGTGAGAAAGGGGTTGTGGGCGTGATACGGTGAATATTCAGTCACACTTCCATCGTATGAAAGGTACTGTAACACCACCATATGGCACCCACTCAAGCAGCCTCCACCGCCTCCTCCTCCTCCTCCGCCCCCTGGATCCTATTGCGCCATGCCGGTTGCGATTGCACCCGCAAGTGCGGCCGCCATGATTGTCACCTTCATTACCACGACTGGATTCTTCATCCTACACCACCTTTAAATAGGTTTTCGACGCAAATACTTCTGCCACACGGCAGCCGTGAACACAACACCTAAAATCACTATCAGCCAAAAGTAGTCAAACGTCCGGCTTTCGGACTTAACTGGCGTAGGCTGTCGCACGAGGGAATCTTGACGTGTCAAGCCCATTCGCTGATCGAATACTTCAAGGTTTGGCGGCAGATCGAGCTGGAAGTCGCTTGCGGCGAGTGGTTCGCCAAAAGAAAACTCCGTAACGACGGCCGTCTGTACTCTGGATAATTTTTCCCCGGACCATTCTCTCAGCGTCCATTCTTTCGGCACACAGATGCCCTGATCATTTCGGGAGACAGTGAGGTCATAGTCCCACAATAACTCATCTTTCTTCGGATGCCGTTGCAAAGCCCGGGTAATCAAGCCGTCGTTACTTCGATCTACGTGCAATTCAACGGAGTATGCGTCTACAAGAACAGCCGATGTTGCATCTATGGTCTGGACCCGAAGTGCGTCAACCTTTCTATTCTGAAATCTGCGATCGATGGGGCGAACTACATACCGCACCGGCGTCCACATTAAGCCTCTTGCATCAACGTTTGATGTTCCTACTTGCTTAACCTGGTTTCCAGTAGAATCTTCTCGGATCCCGGCTGTGACGGAGGTTGTACCATCAAACGAAGACAAATGTCTGCTTGACTGATAGCCTTCACCACCGTCTGGCGGAAGGCCCAACATCAATTCTTCGTTCCGCATCATCGCCCCCGAAAGTAGTAGATGATGTGGCCCTTCGAGGATAATGTCCGACAGCGGCCAACCGGTCTGCACGATACGCGAATCTTCGGCAATGCCGCCGAATCCCGGAACGCCAGCTGGAATTACGCTCGCGGGCGTGAAGAGTCGTGTCTCATCCCACGAGCAACGCACCGACTGAAATCTCGCTTCGTTGGCCTCCCACTGTGCGAAAATTGCCTGTAGTCCCTTAGTCGCGTCAACCGAAGGGTTCGCGACATCCTGCGCGAATCCAGCCATTGAAGTCGCCACAAGAACCAGGACACATTGAGCTAGATTCTTCATATGTCTCGCCATACGTATTTCTCTTACGCTTGACTTTGCAACACGGGGCTTTGAACAGAGCAGCCCCATAGTTGCAAGGCGTCAACGATGCCTTCCTAAGAAAATTGAACGGCAGCCAAAATAGAAGATGCTATTGTTGTTCACAGCATCAGAGCCACCGAGCCCGTTGCCACCGAGATGCTAATGACTTCCTACGATGGGCAGACGAATGTTCTCGATGCTGCTTTCGCCGTTCTTGTCGTGCACGACTACGCTAAACGTAACGAACTGATTCAGGACACCGACGGTGGGCGGCTTTACTTGAACTACAAAACAATTAGTAGAACTCCCTGGATGGACGGTGACCTCACCATCCGAAAAGTGAGGTTCGAATGCGTTGGAGATGGCCTTGATGGTATGCGTCGATGAACTGAACGTCACGCCGTAGCTATAATCTGGTGCATCAGACCGCTTTAACACAATGGACTTGGGCTCCATAGTGACTGGGCGACGTCGCGTGAAACGCAGTGGAATTCGTTCAAGAAACTTCGATCCTGCCGATGCCAATTCAAACACTACGTGCGAATCTTGAACGTCAAGGTTTGATGTAACTTCGCTCAGGAATGAACAACGAAGAGCTTCGCCGCCATCAGCGTTTCTCGCCAAGTTGACAGAAAGTTTAGTCGCCAGGCGTGGGTCATCGCACCTAGCACTCAATACTCGGACGTTTGGTTCAAGTGAAATTGGAATTGCAGATTCCTCGCCTTTTTTTGCTTCCGTCCCGACGTCAAGTATGACAGTGTGGCTATCGCCGATCCGTATTGCGCTTCGGAAACTGACTTTGACCGGGATCGAGTAATTGATAGCACCGGAGGACGGGATGCTCGAGGCTGAAACTGTGACAGTCGTTTCTCGGCTTATCTCGCCTAGCCACTGAGCCTCGTTCGCAAACGAAAATGGTGAGTCAATTTCAAGCTGCACGTGACCCGATTGTCCGGGTTCCAATTTATCAGAGCTGAGCTGAGCTTTCAGACAGCCACAATTCAACTTACCAACCTCAAGCAATTGTGGATATGCGCTTTGGTTCTTGATTGGAATGATGCACTCAAATCGCGGATCTGTTGCGACGCACGATAACTCAAAACTGGCGGGCACAAGCAACCCGAACGGAGGCACTCCACTCTGTTTCTGGACCGGGTTGTCTTTTTGGCAGCCGATTGTGGAATGTGCAAGCAGAATCAACGCAACAAAAGCCAACGCTGCCGATGTGGTGAAGACCTGTCGCATTGAGATAGCTCCAATAGACTGGCTGGACGAAAAACCCCTGTGGCGCCATTGATTGCAGAACGCGGCGCGAGCAAAATAATGCCGGAGTAGGGTATTGCCAACAACAACTACGTACATGCGGGAGTAAGTCTGTAAGTCTGTACGGGAGTTTAGTTGCAGGAGTCTTGTTGTCAACTCCAAAAGTCTAGAAAAATCGTCGCGTTCTAGGCGGGGAAGGCCCTGCGCGATTGTTGACTATCGCGGGATCAATGTGCGAGAGAAAGGCGATTCGCATTGCGGGTTCCGCGATAGCGGAATCTATGATTTTCTTGTGTGCATTTGCTCAATGCACGAAGACACGAAGAAGTTTTCAGGTGAACGGTTTACTAATCAAGAGCCGCGGAGGACTGATGCTCAGCGGCAGGCATTTCCTCTGATCGACCGCGACGGCGCTGTTCAGCGTGCAGAAGTTGACGTCGCTCGCTGCGGCGCACTCTGCGCAATGGACAGTGCGGTGCTCTGGAAAACGCCGTGGAAGAATTCATCAGCCGCAGTGCGTAAGCGGGCTGTTGATTCAGTCACAAAACTGAGCCGCGAGGCGCTAGCCGCGGGTATTTTCTTTTTTTGAACTCACCCGCAGCTAGCGCTTTGTGGCTCACCAAATAAGCTGTCCGCCACCGCATAGCGGCTGATGAGGGCGTTGCTGAGTCTTTTGGAACGGCATGGGAGCTTCTTTCGACGTTCGATGAATTTAGAAACAATCTGTTTCGGCCTCGCTTTCCTGCGTAATCGACTTCTGTATATTGGAAGGCTTCGGCGTGCCGTCAGCCGGGTCGGATGTTTGCAGGGGATCTTTGTTTTCATTTACGGAGTCAAAGCTTTGTCCGCAGCAAAACAAGCATTCTGGTGCACGCATCGCGATGGATACTCGGTCGTTGCTTTTCCGGCTGAACTGTCGCGTGCGGACATGTCCGATATTCGCGACGCCGGGGTGAAAGTTCAGGAGCATCTGTCGCAGAAAAAATGTGCTGCGTGTGTCGTGGATCTGTCGGCACTCGACTACATCGGCAGCTCGATGGTCGCTCTGATCGTTAAGATCTGGAAGCTGGTGAAAGCTCAGGGCGGCCGAGTTGTCGTCGTCGCGCCAAGGCCGAACATTCGAGATGTGCTAAGAATTGCCGGGCTGACGAAAGTCTGGACTATCACCGATACCTTTGAAGCGGCTGTCCATTCGCTGGGCTGTTCAACCGAAGCGAAAGTCGAAAAGCGTGAGCGGCGACTGCTGACTTTCGTCGGCCCGCTGGCTTTGATCGGAGCAGCCGTTTGCGTTGCTGGCGTCGTCGCGCCGGACAAAGTGCCGATCGGGAAGCCGCAGGAATGGATGATCCACACGCTGGGCGGGTTGTCGCTGTTGGCTTCGCTCGTTTGCGTGTTTCGAGACACTGGCTGGCGACGAGTGTTTTCTGCCATCGGTTTGGTCCTGAGTATTTGCCTGGCGGTCTTCTGGTTCTGGCATCAGGAATTTAGGACTCCGGAAGACGTGGTTCCCGAAGTCGCTCCAGCTAACGAGACGTTGGGTGCGGAGACTCAACAAGTGGAAGAAGCGACGACGGCTCCAGAAGCCGCTACTGAGTTGCCCGCCCAGGAATCGACGGAAGTGAAGGATGCCTCGCTTTTGAATCAGCCGCTGCCTTCCGATCCGTCAGCCAGTGGGGATGCAAGTGCGGATGCGCCGGTTGAACCAGGTCGCTCGCTTGTGAAGCCGACTTCGGGTGATGCAGAAGTTGATTCGCCGCCAAAGCCGGAGTCGCTGCCAGAGCCTACTTCACCGCCTGAGCCTGAGAGTCGCGAATAGTTGGAGTCCACTTCGGATCTCGGGGAATTTTCCCCGTTGAATGTCGTCGCTGCGAACCCTTCGCATTTATTCAGATTTGCTTTCCGTTCAGTGTCCGAAAAAAGGTTGATTCTCTCATGACCGAAACTTCGAGTAGCGTTCGCCATGAAGGCCTGCGAGAAGAACTTTCTGAGTTGCTGGACGTGGTCGGCCCGGGGCCTCTGAGCGACGTGATGCTGGAGCGGGCGTTTGAATGCCGGGCGACCGACATTCATCTTGAGCCGACTGCCGACAGTCTTCGTATTCGTTTTCGCGTGGATGGACTGCTGCACGATGTTGTGAGGTTGCCACATTCCGCCCTGCTGCCGATGTTGTCTCGCCTGAAGTTACTGGCGGACATGAATATCACCGAACGCAGAATCGCTCAGGATGGACATATCGCCTTCCAGGGTTCGAAGCAATCTCATGACATTCGCGTGGGAAGCGGGCCAACGATTCATGGCGAGCGACTTGTTCTGCGGCTGATGCCGGACGACCAGAGTTTCACTCGGCTTGACGATCTTGGCATGGAAGCTCGGCACGTCGCTTCAGTCCGCCAATGCCTTTCTTCTCCTCACGGATTGATTCTTGTCGTTGGTTCGGTGGGTTCAGGGAAGTCCACGACGGTCTATTCGCTGCTGCGAGAGCTGGCGGATCCGCACAAGAGCATCGTCTCGATCGAAGATCCCGTCGAACGGCGGATGGAAGGCATCTGCCAGATTCAGGTCGATCCCAAGGTCAACTTTCATTTCGCCGATGCCCTGCGATGCGTTCTTCGTCAGGATCCGGACATCATGATGGTCGGTGAAATCCGCGATGCTGAGACGGCTCAGATCGCGTGCCGCAGCGCGTTGACCGGTGTGCTGGTTCTAAGCACTCTGCATGCCAACGACACAACGTCCGCCATCGACGTGCTGGAAAATTTTGGCGTCCCGCGAATGGTCATCGCCGATTGTCTGCGAGGCATCGTCTCACAGAGATTGCTGCTGAAGGTTTGCGAACAGCATCGCGAGATCTACCATCCCGATGCCGTGACCTGCGCGATGCTTGGACTGGAGGCTCATCGGGCCGACGAGGTCAATCTCGCTCGCGGAATTCCGCATGATGCCAACTTCCACACAGGCTACGCTGGCCGCACGGGCGCATTCGAAATCCTGACGGTGACTCGCGAACTTCGCCATTCCATCCTCAGCGGCGCCTCCGCAACTCGACTGATGGAACAAGCCCGCGCGGATGGAATGGAACCACTGTCCGCGGCGATCCGTGGCAAGGTGCTTTCCGGCGTAACGTCTCTGGATCAATGGCACTCCGCCGATCTGGCGATAAAATCGTGATGCTTTTGTATTCCACACCTTTCGGCTCAGCGTGCAATGGATGTCGACGATGAATCTTCATCGTCGATCGCACTCAGCAATTCACTTGTTCGTTGAAGCCTTTACCTTGGCTTGCGAAGTTTCGTTACGGATGAGCTTCTCAATTTCCTCGGTTGAAAGAGCGCCGCGATAGATTCGAACATCCGCCAGCGAGCCGTGAAAATGGTCCTGAGCCCCGAAACCGATTTGAAGAGGTTGGTCCACAGACAAGTCGTAGTCATCACTGTGAAATGTGGCCGATTCAGACATCAGTTGGCCGTCTACGTAAAGCTTCAGTCGATTCGTTTCTCGGACCGCAGCAACATGATGCCATCCTGATGGCAGGGACTTGTCGTAGGTGACGTTGCGTCCCGCCTCGATCGACAGCACCTTTCCCGACGGCAGTGCGCCAACGAAGAGACGGCCTCGATACACGGCCATCGACCAGGCTCGACGATACTTCACATCGGGCGTGAAATCGACACGGCCAATCTTCGCCCACAGTGATGGCCCGTCGTATCGATAAATTTCTGCCAGTGGCAATGTGCCTCCGTACATTTTTCCATTATAGACAACCAATGGCATTGCCTCGAGCTCTTCACCCAGCTTGCCGGTGTCTTCCCAGTTCGTGTTGCCAAGATACCGGAACACATGAGCTTGCGGCCATTCGCTGACAAATAAGCTTCCGTTGTGAACTGCGAATCCATACGTCTGCGTGGCATTCGGAATCGTACCCGCGTCATGCCAGACTTCACCGTCATAGCGGAAAACGGATCCTTCGTCGTAACAAGAAGCGTAGAGTGAACCATTAAAGGCTGTCATGGCCTCAACGCGTTTTCCGTTCGGTGTGCTGCAAGGTGTCCACGTTTTGCTACCGTCGTAGCGAAAGAAGCCTGCCGGCTTATAGAGCGACCCCGCGTAGAGTTCTCCACGAAACTCAATCAAGCTGGAGATGGCTTCTGTTTCGGCAGACAACATACCACACGAAATCCACTCGTCATTCGCGCCGAGCCGAAAGACTTTGCCGCCAAAGTTTGCGTTCTCGGATTCCGCAAGTGAGGAACCGGCCAATCGGTACTTGCTCGATGCCACGAACAGGGATCCGTCAAAGACCGCCATCGCTGAAACGGCATTCGATTTGTCCGGCGATCCCAGATCAGTCCACTTGTCACCGCCCTCGAAGCGAAAGACCTTTCCGGACTCATCCGCTCCTGCATGACAAGTGGACGCGTAGAGCTTTTCATTGTGAACGCAAAGGGAAAAAACATAGATGGCAGAGCCAAGCTTTCCGTGGTCGGTAAAATCAGTTTCCATCTTGCTCTGGTCGATGCCGAAATGAAGCTGTCGATGGTTGGATTGAGAGTTTGTAACGCCGCCGTGGGAGTACAATCCCAAATGAAATCCGGTGCGTGTTTCCGGATCAAACTGGCTCAGGATATCGCCGGGGACATCACCGACAGACTCGGGAGCGTTTACCCACGCAGCGATCGAAAACGGTTGATTTCCGAGTTTCAACGCGGATGCGTTGTCGATTCGTATGACGGATGAACCCCCATCAAACAACGCGGCCCGTGCTATGTTGGGCAATGGGCCTGGCTGTCCAAATTTCACATGCTCAGCCGTGGCAGCTAAATGGCTTGCAGACTGATCTTCGGCCGATGACGACAGCGGCCAATGTCCTACCAGCTGCACCTGAGCCGAAGTCACTCCACTGAAAACCATCCATAAACAGGCGACGCGGACAATGTTCATTCACCCAGCCTTTGTCTTCGTACTTAGAGAACGATCTCAGATTCATATGACGTCTATCGCATGACGATTGCAATACGTTCACTTCCGAAGTCAGCAATCGTCACAGGTCAAGGAGCGTCCGGCAACTGTCAGCACGAATGTTTTGCATTCTCTGCTAATGGGCTTCGGGTGTAGATGGCTGTCTTGTTGGTTCCATCAGAGTCTCTGAATCGACGCTGGAATAGAAGGCCATGAACTCCGCGTCCGCTTTGGCAAACTCGCGAAAGGCACTGGAGCGATCTTCGAGCTTCGTACTCAATAGTGAATCCGGCAGAGTGCGATCAAGTTGCTTCACTCGCGTTTTCCCGTCCGCAGTGGATATCAGGAAGAATCGGCCCTTTGCAGAAGCGAAAAGCTGACCATCGATCGAAACGTCGCCAGCCCTGCCGGACACGACCACTGACTCTGCCTTTATCTCACGACCGTCGTGGGTCTGAAGAGTGGCAGAGAAATTGACGCCATTGGCAATCGAGGTTCCTGCTCCGGAACTGCCGCGACAATCACTCCAGAGCACGATAGCTCGGCTGTTTTCGAGACTGCCAATCATCACTTGAGCGTCGTCGATTCCATTTGCGGCGACTTCGCCATTTTCAGAAATGCTCCAGCCGATACTCTGAACGCTGACCGCTGGCGAATTGCCGCCGCAACCGAGCGTGACGATGAACTTGAGCAACGTGTGAACCACAAGAGATGATCTCAAAAGCGTAACTCCACAGAGAGTCTTGTTCAGTGGAATGCCATGGATCCGGGATCATTCGTCACTTCGCCGATACAGAGCGACAGCATGTGAGAAGTAAGAGGCGGATTCCGCAGTGGATTGTTGCAAGCCAATTCCAATTCGACCATCCATCGCCATTTTCTCACGGCAAAACGCCCGCGTATTCCCGTGGTGACATCAACGAGGGTTAGCGGCTACGATGCTGCCATTCCACTTTCTCCCGAGCTGCTGTTCGGGAATCCCACGTTGTCCTGGCCGTTGTTGGTTCGCTCATGCAAGCACTTGTTCGACAGGAAATCTTTCAGACCTGCAAAACTGTGATCGTCAAGATTGGAACCAATGTTCTGACGACCGACAACGACCGGCTCGACCTGCCTCGCATTCAGTGCATCGCCGATCAGATTCATCGAATTCAGGAGACCGGGCGGCGAGTCGTTCTGGTTTCCAGCGGAGCGGTCGGAGCGGGCATTGGGATTCTGGGGCTCAATCGACGTCCCGATTCCCTGCCCGAGCTTCAAGCGGCTGCGGCGATTGGTCAGCCATCTCTGATGCGAACGTGGGATGACGCGTTGTCTCGCAGCGGGCATCGGACGGCTCAGTTGCTGCTCACGGGGAATGACTTTCGGAACCGACAACGGTATCTGAACGTTCGCAACACGATTCGTACGCTGTTCGACTTCAACGTCGTGCCGATTGTGAATGAAAATGACACGGTCAGCATCAAGGAAATCGCTGTCGGTGATAACGACCAGTTGGCGTCGATGCTGGCGACGTTGCTGCCTGAACCGTTGCTGGTGATCCTGTCGGGAATCGCCGGGCTGTATGACGGGCCTCCTTCGAATCCCGCGAGTCAGGTGGTTCCCCTGGTGGAGAAGCCCGATGAGTCGCTGTTGAAGCTGGTGGCTGCGGAACAGAGCACTCGTGGTCGCGGCGGTATGGGTTCAAAACTCAAGGCGATCATCGCGGCCACCGGCATGGGCGAAACTGTGATTCTCGCCAGCGGTCGCTGTGATACAGTACTGGACGACATTCGCAACGGAGTATCAACGGGGACTCTGTTTCTGGCGAAGGGCGAATCTGTGCCGGCGTGGAAACGCTGGATCGGCTTTGGTGCTCCGCCCGCCGGAGTGCTCGTGCTGGACGACGGTGCCACGAAGGCTGTGCGGGAATCTGGCCGCTCGCTGCTGGCGGTCGGCATTACTGAAGTTCAGGGCGAATTCGAGGCCGGATCGCTCGTGGGTTTGAAGTCGAAGGACGGAACGGATATCGCTCGCGGCCTTGCGAATTATTCGTCCGACGAAATCCGTCGCATCCAGGGCCGCCGTTCCGATCAGATCGCGATCGCTCTCGGGCATGTTCCGTTTGGCGAAGTCGTGCACCGAGACAATCTGGCGCTGATCACGTAGAGCGACGGTCAGCCGCCGTGCACTTCTTTTACTTTGCGGAGGATTGCGTTCCAGATTTCGACGAGGCCAAATTGTTCGGCCCAGTGAAGGATGTAGGCTTTGTCGATGAGGTCTCCCTGTACGACCAGAACTCCCGCACAGTCTCGCAGATGCTTGTCGGACTTGCCTTCTTTGAAGTATCGCATCTTGCTGATGATGACGTCTTCGGGGCTTGCAATCTGTACGGTCACGCCAGGTTGAACGTCTCCAGTTCGTCTTCGCTCCAACTGATTTCGGCCCCATTCGTCGTGGCGAGCAATCATGAAATCGATCTTGTTGCCCGATGCCGGATGGATAACGTTGAACTGTTTGCGACTTTTCAACGCTTCGCGAGCCGCCACTTCGCTGACATAGAATTCTTCTGGCTCAAAGGCAGCGCACAATTCTGTGACCTGATCTGAGCGCAGGTCGATGACAATATCAATGTCCTGTGTGAATCGTGGTTCGCCCCAGGCCGACGTGGCATACGATCCAACGACCATCCACGGAATGCCCTGCGCATTCAAAGCCACTACGGCCAACTGAAGAAACTCAACTTGTTCCACTTAGAAGTCTCCTTGCCACCGCCCGATCAACTTCCGCTGAAGTCAAATGCGGTTGTTGCATTCTCACCCCCATTGCGATGACCTTCTTCGCCATCCGATGCGCCTGTTCGACGATCTCCAATCGCTGCGCTATCGTTTTCGCCCGCAGCGCCGCCGCCATGTCGGGTTCAACGACTTCGATGCGACGGTAATCCACGAGCTCGTTTGGCGCGTCTGACTCTTTGGTTTCTGCTTCATATTCGTTCATGATGGTTCCTACCCCAGTCGTCCGAACTGCTGGTCCAGCGTGCCTCGGCTGAGGGTCAGGGATGTGGGGCGGCCGTGGGGGCAGTGGTGGGAATCGTCGACGAGGTGACGCTGTCGAAGAAGTTCCTGCATCTCTTCCGGAGTCAGCCGATGCCCGGACTTGATCGCCGCTTTGCAGGCCATGGTGTGCAGCATGTGGTCCAACAGATCGCGGCGAGTCATCTTGCCGTCGTTCTGAACGAGCTGTTCAGCGAAGTCTTTGACAATTCGAGCCAGGCCGCCTCGAGGGATCAACGTCGGGTACGACATCAGCAGCATCGTCGTGCCGCCGAATTCCTGCAGTTCGAAACCGATCTCCTTAAGCAGGTCGAGGGATTCCAGCAACGCCACGCATTCCGTGGCCGTACATTCGATCGTGTCCGGGATCAACAGCCGCTGCCGTTCGACTCCGCCAGCGAGGATTCGGTTTCGCAGGTGTTCGTACAGAATGCGTTCGTGCAGAGCGTGCTGGTCGATGACTTCCAGACCGGCTTCGCTGGCGACGACGATATAACAATCATGAATCTGGATGGCGCGGAATTCATTGCCGGATGGCAGAACTGCGATGTTGTCTACCGAGATCGCGTCTGCAGGCTCTCCCCGCGGCATGTTCGAGTCCGCGGGGTTGGTTGACGGTTGGGCCAAAGTGTCATCGGGTGACTGCGAAAACTGAGGCATGTCGGCCCATTGCGTCGCATTGAGCTCGGCCGATGGCTCCGCTTCCAGAGTTGAAACGGCAGGCGACTCTGTAGAAAATTCATCTGTCGTTTCTTTGGGATTAATCGCGTCTCGCCTCTGATGCGGCTCCACCGCCAACGCGGCGATGACCGCGGGGTTCGTGAAGACAGCTCGATCATTGGCGGAAGACCGAATCCCCGGATGGCTGTTTCCGTGGCCAGAGCTAGTGCCACCGCCTGAACCCGATGTGCGAGCGAACTCACCGATGCGCGGCGGCTGGGTCAGCGTCGCACCGGACGCCCAGATGTCGAGTTCCTTTTGAGGCCGCGGCGTTGCGACGGGTTTGTCGAACTGAAGTTCGTTCGACGCCGACCGCCCTGCTCCGCTAACTTCGATGTTGGATCGGAACTCGAGAGTCAAAAACTTGTCCCGCAGTGTCTTCAACATCTGGCGATACAACGTCTGGCTGTCCTGAAACCGCACTTCGCTTTTCGTGGGATGCACGTTGACATCGACCATCGCTGGCGGCAGTTCGAGGAACAGAAAACTGACCGGATGACGGCCCACCATCAGAAGGCCTCGGTACGCTTCGCCCAGCGCATGCTGCAGACTGCGGTCCTGAATCCAGCGGCCATTCAGAAAC
>JANMEV010000188.1:0-3790 GCA_031377305.1 Planctomycetota bacterium
TTCAAAATGACATGACGGCACTTTTCGTGTCATTCGTGTATTTCGTGGTCAAGAAACCTTCCCGAAAGCTGCAACCATGCGAACGTCCGAAGCTGCACTCGCCCTGATCACACGAGTCAACTCATCCGGTCGAACGGAATACCTGACCCAATGGAACGACGCATGGCAGGCCTATTCGCTCATCGGCGGCCACGTCGAAGACGGCGAAACTTTTCGACATTGCTGCATTCGGGAGATTGAAGAGGAACTCGAATCCCATCTGGAAGAAGTGAACGTCGCCGAGGAGCCTCTTCGTACGCTACGGTTTCAGGAACTTTCCAAAGCGGCAGGAGTGGAGACCCAGTATGAATGGCAGATATTTGTCGCTCAGGTTGAAAATGATTTGCTGAGTCGCGTTCCACAGTCCTGTGCTTGGATCGAAACGTCGCAGATTCGGCTCAAAGTCACCTCCGACGGTCAGCCGGTTGCCGATCAGGTTCTGCGTGTTGTGTCGGCCGTGGAGAATTCAACCACAACCGGGGCATCCGTTGCGTCAGGCGACAACTCGCCGAGTATTGCAAACTCTGACTGCCAGGTCACATGGATGGCCGATGCGAAACGAGATCTGGAAGAACAGACCTGTGCTCGTCTGAACGTCGAATTGGCACTGGCTTTTAACGCGAAGCGGGGAACGATCATTGTCGTCAAGCAACGCTTCCGAGGGTTCTCGGATCAGCCTCTGAAGAAGATCATTCTGGCTGTTGAAGTACAGACTTCGGAAGGATCGCATTCGGGTGTCGTGAAGATCGGGGATTCGGATCACGTCGGCGGTGATTACACTGGCTGGCAGTCCTGTGCAGGGTCTCGCGGCGTCACAAGTCGGATGTTTATTGCTCCGATACGGCGGGAGCTGGGCAATCCGCCAAGTAGCAGAGTTCGTGAGAACTCTGATGCATCTGGTTCTTCGCAGATCCCGAATTCTGACGAATCCGGCTACCCGTCCGAATCCGTTTTGCCGGATCGTGTCGCCATCATCTATCCCGACGTCTATCAGTACTACTTCGACGACGGACGCGATAATGAGCCGAAGGAACTGGAAACTCTGGTGGAGCGTTCGGTGCTTTCCAGCAGACCTTCGGCGGCGTCTCTGGATCGAGTCCTGGCTCAGGTTTACACGGAGGCTTATCGTTGCTTCTATCGATCGGCCGTGGAAGATGATTCGCGAGAACATACCCTGAAGGCCGTGCTGAGATCGCTGCGAGTCGGTGATTCTGATCCTGTGCTGGAACGCTGGCAGAAGGACGACTACCTGAAACTCCGCCGCGGTGCCGCATGGCTGACCAGCGTCAACCGCATTCCCGATTCACCGACTCGGCCTGAATACATCGACCCGGTGGATTATCTGACGTGGGTGCTTGGCCCCGGCGAGCGGCAGGGTGTCAGCCCTTCAAGTACTGCAACTGATCGTCCGCCAGAAAACGCAGCACAGTCAAACCCGCGGCTAGCGCCTAGCGGCTCACAGGAATTGAAGCAACGCATTCCATCCATGCTCATCGGCTCGGCTCATGGTGATCTTCACGGTCGCAACATCATCGCCGGAGTCGTCCGCGGTGAAGCGGAATGGCCGGCGGTGTTCGATTTCGACAACATGCGGCCAACCAATCTGGTTGCGTGGGACTTTGCCAAGCTGGAACTGGAACTGAAGTGCCGAGTGTTCCCTCGTCTGCTGAATACTCCTGAGAGTCTCGCTGAGCTTCAGCGATTGCTGAATATCCCGGAACGCCGTCCGATGCCGTCCAGCGTGGAACTCTCCGCCGACGATCGCCGTGTGCTGGCTCGAGTTCCGCGGATGGAGATCATGTTCGAAGTGGAAAAGGTCCTGCGAAACTGGTCGCGACAAATCTCCAGCCCGTCGGATGCCATTCGCGGTGATTCCAAACGTCCCGAAATCCCCGAGAACACAGCTCTGGGACGAGCACTCCGAATCATCTTTCGAATCCGATGCGAGGCGGCATTGGCACTGGGTTATGAACGACAAGGCCGCGAGTCTCAATGGTACGATGAATATCACTTCGCCCTGATGACCTACGGCGTCGTCGTCGCCAAGTGGCATTCCACAACCGACCATCTGGCCTGGAGCCTACTCTCCGCAGGAGTCGCGGCCGCTGGACTGTCTCAACTGTCATGGCCCGTTGATCCGAAGGTGAATCCTGTTGCAGAGTGCGATCCGGCGAGCGGTGGACGTCAGTCCCCTGATCCTGCAGCACCTGACTTCTCACACATCGTCACCTACCAACAGCTTCTTCCGTGGGCTCACACCTGCTGGAAACAACATCGCGGATCCGAACCCGTGCCGATGCTGCGAGCGGCCATTAGTCGCTTTCCGTATGCGGTCGCATTGAGGCAGCAACTGGCCCTGTCGCTGATGGGATCGGCTGAGTTCGCAGACCATGAAGCCGCCCGAGTCGAGATCGAAGAGCTGTTCAATCTGGCCTGCGTCTTTCGTGATCACGAGTTCCTGTCTCGCTTCGGCCGCATCTACAAAGACAAGGGCGACCAGCTACTCGGCGAAAGCATGAGTCACCAGGAATTCCTTCACCACAAACCGCTGGCCTACCGGCACTACCTCGCCGCTTTCCAGTACTACGAGACTGCCTTTCAGATCACCGGCAACTACTATCCCGGCATCAACGCCGCGACACTGGCTCTGCTCATTGGCAATCACGAGAAACAGAAATCTCTTGCCGAAGTGATCCTTACCCTCTGTGCCGGTCTCCCCTTCAACGCCCCCGACCAAACCTGGATCCTCGCCACCCAGGGCGAAGCCAGCCTCCTCCTCGACAACACCGAAGCCGCCACCCACTTCTACCAATCCGCCCTTGAACGCATCCCCAAAGAAGAAGCCGGAACCATCGACAGCATGCAGAAGCAGCTTCACCGGTTGCAATGGGCGTCGGGAGCTGATGTAGTGGAGCCAGTGATTGGAGTGCTTGGGTCTCAGTGGCGAAGATTCAATGACGGGTAGCGTGCCGCGCCACAAGCCAACGTAAGCGATTGCAGTCAATGCGTTTGACAGACATTTTACTGTGGAACACGGAGAATAGAATATGAGTAAGACTATTTTTCTTTCGGCTGTCACTGATGAGTTTGGGACTCTTAGAATTCAACTTGCCGATTCCCTGGCGTGTCTAAAGGTCGTGCATATCAGACATCAGAAAGATTTCGTGTACTTTGGAATTAAGGAGGACGAGTATCCAACGCTACAGCAGTTGGCGAAAGAAATAATCGCATCGAATATTGTCGTACAATTTGTAGGAGAAGATCCCGGTTGGTTTCCATCCGAATCTGAAGTTCAGCAATTCCTTGACACGAGCGACGGGATTGCATTCAAAGAATCGTTTCCTGACATTGTTGATGCTGCACTTGACAAAGAGACGAAATTCTCCGCAACACAATGGGAAGGTTGGCTCGCGTTGTTTTATAAAAAGGAGTTCTTGTGCTTTACGTTTCCGCGTCGCATCTGCGTTGGCACTTCACAGAGTCGGTACGTGTCGAGGCTCGCAAACACCAACAGATTTCTGAAGGAGATCCGAGTAGAGGACCGATACGTGACTGATGAGTCCGAGAATTTCGCAGCTGGCCTGAAGGCATACAACTCGCTCATTAAAATGAGAGTCATCACGGACGACCCCGAAGTCGAAACGTTGCTGCAGAATGTTCGACAGACAATTTCAGATCTTCAGAAGAAGCGAAAACCCGAAAGCCGGATTCCCAAATCAATTCCCACGCCTGTATATCGACGAAGTGAATT
>JANMEV010000342.1:0-23977 GCA_031377305.1 Planctomycetota bacterium
CAGCTACATCACGGACAGCGTTTATACATTGTTGACTCAATCAACGCTGCCGAAAGAAACAAACATCACCAACGCGATCGCTCGCATCGAGAAGATCCCGCAGATCGTCAGGATCGCCCGCGAGACGCTGCGAGATTCGCCGCCAACAATTCTTGAAACTGCCATCCTGCAGAACCGAGGCGCGATTGGGTTTTATGAGAAGGGGATTTTCGAGCTTGCCGATGGATCGCCGCAACTGGAGAGGCTTCGCAAGGTCTCAGCCGCGGCGGCGGTCGCCGTAAATGAGCATCAGTTATTCCTGGAAGACAGTCGTCGACTGAGAGCCAACGGAGAGTGGCGTCTGGGGAGTGATCTTTTCGCCCAGAAACTGGAACTCGTTTTGAACGCAGGCTTCAGCGCTGATCAGGTGCTGGCGGAAGCGGAAGCGGAGTTTGCTCGAGTGCAGCGAGAAATGTACGTGGTGTCTCGCCAACTCTGGAGTCTGTATTTTCCTCATAAGGTGCTTCCGCCAGATGACGAAGCCGGTCGACGTGAAACCATCGCACTCGTGACAAAAGCTGTCAGTCAGGAGCACGGTTCTCCGGAAACTCTGGTCGCCGACGCCCGCGCTTCTGTAGGGCGTATTCAAGACTTTATCCGCTCCAACGACATCCTGCGTTTGCCTGAACCGGATCGTTGCCAGATCATCGAGATGCCCGAATTTCGTCGAGGCAACTCGCTGGCGTACCTCGAATCGGCCCTTCCGCTGGACCCGCTTGGTGTGAGTTCGTACGCGGTCAGTCCGCCGCCGTCTGATTGGGGTGCAGAACGAGTTCGAAGTTTCCTTGAAGAGTACAACGAGCACATGTTGCAGGTGCTGACGATTCACGAAGCGTATCCAGGACACTATGTCCAGCTTGAATATTCCAACCGTTATCCGTCGCTGATCAGAAAGGTGCTGCAATCAGGGGTTTTCATCGAAGGCTGGGCTGTGTACACCGAACAGATGATGCTGGACCAGGGCTACGGAGATGGCAGTTTGCCGCTTCGACTAAACCAGTTGAAGTTCTATCTTCGAGCCGTCGTCAACACGATTCTTGACCACAAGATGCATTGCACAGCGATGACTGACGACGAAGCGTATGACCTTTTAACGGTTGACGCGTATCAATCCGAGGGCGAAGCGAAGCTGAAGATCATTCGTGCCAAACAGAGTTCAACACAGCTCAGCACTTATTTTGTCGGACGCATGGCTCATTATCGTTTGCGACAACAGATCCAGCGCGAGATGGGCGACAAGTTCGAACTTGGACGTTTTCACGAAGCGGTGCTGTCTCACGGCTCAGTACCCATGAAGTATTTGCCAGAACTTGTCCGAACACGACTTGCCGAACCAAGGTGAGCATTTTAGAGATGCGTTACGCAAGCCTTCTGCTATGCGATTTACCCATGGTCATGAAGACATGAGAGTCGAAGTCAAGACAATCATTCTCGTTGCAGCGATTGCCGTCCCGCTGGCACTCATGCCGCGCGTTTACGACTTGGTAATGCAGTTCGATCGCGATTTACACGCTTCTCTCCGTGATTTGAATATAGGTACGGACAAATCTCGAGTCTTCACACTGCTGGGAGAACCGATCACGAGTGATACCGAATGTTGCCTGCCCCAGAGTGCGGGATTCGAAAGTGAATTCGCTCGCGCGAAAGAATCGAATGCCGTGGAATACTTTCTCTGGCGAAATGGAGTCAACTGGTACTACTGCATTGGGTTCGACAAGAACAATAAGTTAGTGACTAAGCTCGAGGGCGGTTCGTGACTGATGCTTAACCGATTCATGCAATACAAGTCGTGAGTCACTCCGGGAAGAGTTCCTTCTTCACAGAAACTCATGTAGCCACTGAAATTCAACTCGGTCCGCAGGTGGAGCGAGTTTGCCGACGTAAGAAACAGAGACTTCAAAACCAACAGGATGCAAACATGAATTGCTTGCGAACAATGGCCGTTACGCGAATGTCGATTGTTTTATTTGCCCTCGTCGCGTTCGGCACGACCGTATCAACAGCGTTTGGCGACGACTGGCCTCAATGGATGGGCCCGAAGCGGGACAACGTCTGGCGAGAAACGGGCATCGTTGAAAAGTTTCCAGAAGGGGGACCAAAGATTCTTTGGCGACAGGAAATCGGCGGCGGCTATGCAGGCCCCGCCGTGGCGAATGGCAAAGTCGTGATCACGGACTACGTCAGCGATTCCAACGTGAAGGTTGACAACTTTGAGCGAAAGGAATTCACAGGCGAAGAACGCATCCTCTGTCTGGACGAGGCAACAGGAAAAATTCTTTGGACTCACAAGTATCCGGTGAAGTACACGATTTCATATCCCGCCGGTCCACGTTGCACTCCGAACTTCGATGGAGATCGGGTCTACGTGTTGGGGGCTGAAGGCGACTTGTTTTGTTTCAACGTCGCCGACGGTGCGGTGGTGTGGTCTAAGGATCTGAAGAAGGAATACGGAACGAAGGCGGCTCTTTGGGGCTACTCGGCTCATCCGCTGATTGATGGCGATAAATTGCTGTGCCTTGCCGGTGGGCAAGGCAGCCATATCGTTGCTTTCAACAAGACCGACGGCAAAGAAATCTGGAAAAGCTCGACCTCACCCGAACAGGGCTATTCACCGCCGACAATCATTGAATCCGGGGGCGTCCGTCAGCTCATTCTGCTGCGGCCTGATGCTGTGTCATCGATCGATCCGGAGACCGGTAAAGAATACTGGTCGCTTCCCTACGAAGCTTCGAGTGGTTCGATCATCATGTCGCCGATCATGGCTGGTGAGTACCTGTATGCCGCGGGTTACAGCAATCAAAGTCTGCTGATGAAACTGGATTCATCGAAGCCCGGCGTAACGGAAGTTTGGAGGAATAAACAAAATGTGATCTGCCCGGTGAACGTTCAGCCATTTCTCGACGGTGAAGTCCTGTATGGGATGGATCAGAAAGGTGTTTTACGAGCCATCAGCATTCCCGATGGCAAGCGATTGTGGGAAACACCAGGGCCCGTTGGAAAGCGTGCAGCCGGTTCGGAAACAGCCTTCATCGTTCGTAACGAGGACCGTTTCTTCATGTTTAACGAACTTGGCGAACTTTTGATCGCGAAGCTATCGCCAGAAGGCTACACCGAGATCGATCGAGCAAAGGTCATCGATCAGACCAACAACGCCTTTGGTCGCGAAGTTGTGTGGAGCATGCCGGCTTTCGCGAATAGGCACGCCTACATTCGCAACGACAAGGAAATCATCTGCGTTGATCTCGCGAAGTAGCCAGACTGACACGTCGATATTTTGGTAACGTCAGAAGATTCGCAAAGATCGGGCATGCGGTGCAGGAATGGTATGCGCTATAGCTGTTACTCAGCCGGTCATAAACGGGGTGGGGCTGCCTTGCGTTTCTCGTAGCCGCTGGCCGCTTCGTACGAAGTTGCACTCGCTGGCATGATTCTTTGCTGCGGCGGAGACGTTGCCTGTGTCGAATGTTCCAGTGCAGAGCGATCCCCGACGATGCCAGTTTGCATAACGCTGCTGCTGCGCATCCAGGGGGCGAGAGCAGGATTGCCATTCGCCAGATGCGCTCCGGAATAGTACTGAACGGCACGAACTCGGTCGTTCTGGTCGTAGACAACTTCGGCCTGAACGGCTTCGCCCTGGAGAGACGACTCCAGCGGCGTTGCGACGATTTCCCACAAGCCGATGGTGAATAAATCGGCGACGCCATGGACAACCATTCGCGAGACCTTGGACGACGTCGAGTATCCCTGCTTGAAGGCCATCACGTCGACCGCGCCCTGGTCCGTTTGCCGAGTCTGACTTGGCGCTCCCAGCGTCGCAACAACCTGCGAGCGAGGAATGCCGGGCATTAGGACTGACATATCCTTCCGCTCAGGAGCGCGAGCCGCCATGACCATCGAGCAGCCGGTCAGGAGAAGACACATTGTTCCATACAAAGCAAGCAGGCAGAAACGTTCCGATGGCATTGCGAGGCTTCCTTGCGTTGCAAAGTGGCTTACGACTTCACGGCAACGACGATTCGAATGCGAAGTTGGAGTCGAATGCGAACGAGGCGAAGGCGATCCATGCATCCGAGCAGACTCCGCTCATGAATACACGGAAGGTTAGCAGCCCCTTACTCCAATCAACAACGCCGACAAGCGGTTTTGGATGCCGGCGTTTCCGGAATTCGCGTCTCCGTTCTGCGATGCCTGTTCGATTCGGCAAAGTCGACCGATGCGCCGCGAAAACCGGCAATGTCTGAAAGGCTCAAGGCCGCGCTGAGTTTTACGAACACCTGTCAACTGGTTGGGTCACGGAGCCTCGAGCAGCGAACCGAACAGTCTCACCTCTGACCGTTGCCCATAACTTTCTGTGGAACAGGAATCGAGCAGTTTCTGAAAAACCTTGGCGACCATCTTCGTTTGCGGCACAACTTGGATCGATTCTCTTGAATTCCTCGAATATGCTTCATCTGTCGATGATCATTTGAGCGTTAGCCGCAAGTCGTCATCAGCACTCGCCCCGGCGGTTGTATGTCAGAGAATCTGATGGCCGTGAACGAGTTAGAGCACGACGCTGAACCCAGGAATCTCTAGTTATGGACGCGTATTTGAACGGTGAGTCGCTCGCCGCTTTGCTAACACTCACATCGCTGGAAATGGTGCTTGGCATCGACAACGTGATCTTCATTGCCATCCTCTGCGGCAAACTGCCCGAATCTGAGCGAGACAAAGGCCGAACCCTGGGACTGCTGCTTGCCGTTGTGTCACGAATTCTGCTGGTCCTGGCAATCGGCTGGGTCATGACGTTGACAAAAGTACTGTTCAATATGCTGGGTCATGCCGTAACCGGCAAAGATCTAATTCTGATTTTCGGAGGGTTGTTTCTTGTCTTCAAAGGGACAAAAGAGATCCACCACAAAATGCAGGATGCTCATAACGATGACAGTCAGCCAAAGAAACTGAGCAGCCTGAAAGCGGTCTTGTTTCAGATTCTGATGATCGACGTGGTGTTTTCGCTGGATTCCGTTATCACCGCCGTCGGAATGACTCAGGGACTGGCGCATCCGATTCCGATCATGGTCGTCGCCATCCTGCTTTCAGTAATTGGGATGCTGACGTTCTCAAAGGCCATTGTAGTGTTCATCGAACATAACCCAACGATCAAGATTCTGGCTCTGTCGTTTCTGATGCTTATCGGAATGCTGTTGGTGGCAGAAGGCTTCGGTCATCACATCCCGAAAGGCTACGTTTACTTCGCGATGTCATTCTCGTTCGGCGTGGAAATGCTGCAGCTCTGGACGCTGAAGCCAAGGAAGCCTCGAACACCGGACAGTCAGTACTGATCACACATCGCTTGGTCAACACTGACAGTACCGGCGAGCGGCATGCGTTGCCTGCCGGTACAAGTTGAGGCATCAGAGGTTTGCACCGCTCTCCTTGCTCATTTCCGAAATCTGAAAGAATCAAGTCGACATCCCGAAGGACTCAGCCAGAATCTCCGGCATGCGCTGGCCGAACGAAAAGGTCCGTCCGGTCTTTAGGTTGTGGAACACGACAACCGCCGGGCTGAACAAGGCCGCATCCATGGCGTAAAAGTCGTGATTCGCTGCCTTGAAGAGACTCAAAAAAGTCTGACCGTGCTCAGAGGACGCATTCGACGGAACTTTGGGACCGATCGATGTGATCTGATCATCATCGCAACGTACCCAAAGATTCACCGTGGCTCCGTAGAGGATTGAATCGTTGGTTCGCCCAATGCCATGAAGATCATTCTTTGCCACCGGAGGCAATGGCGCGACGCCCGATCCACTGACGATAGCTTCCAGCGGAAAGTGCAGTTCGTGAAGCTTGTGCAGAGCTGTTTCAACGGATCGTGCGACAACCTGCATGTTGCCCGCCTGAGATGCCGTTGGCGCAACGGCCAGAGTCAATCGGCACGACTCCGGAAGCGACTTTCGAATCATCGCGATTGCTGCCTCTGACGGAAGGCTTCCTGATTCCAGAACGCCAACGGCGACTCGGCCGTCTTCTGTTTCCGGCAGGTGGTGAAAGAGATCTTCTTTGCGGACCAAAGCTCGCATTGGCCCGGAACCCATCGCGAAGTAATCGTCGGTCGCAATCTTCCAGCCGGCATACTGGCTCATCAGGCATGCCGCCACAGGATGGTCGGTGCGAACAAAGACCTGTGGCACGGGCGGCAGCCCCGAATCGTGGGACACTACACTGACATCGGCCATTCCGGACAGGCAAAGCCGAGCCAGCAGCAGGCCAGCCTCCAGACCGCCTTCGGCCTTCACGCCAAAGTCCAGCAGGTTGACTTCTTCGAATTCATGCGACTTGATTCGCAAAGTTTCGATACGAGATGCTGCAAAGGCCGCAAGGTGATTGGCACGCTGATTGAGTTGTTTTGTAACCACTGAAAACCACCGAAAGTCGACGAATGAATGGAAATCGCGGGCCTTCCGAAGCACTCGGATCCCCGCCGCGCCGAGAGAGTATGATGATCCCAGCGGCTGGCGTCGAGCATGACCAGTATTGTTGAAAAACGTGGCCCCGACTAAATTTGGCTGGTGAAACACGGGCTTCGCCAGCCCTGCCTTTACTTCCCGGAGACACGGATGTCCCTGCTGATCAATCTGATCTTTGCCAGCCACGCTCGCAGTACTCATCACAAGCTGGCCCTGGATGCGCTCCGACATCTCAAGGGAGGCGACACGCCACGATGGACCAACGTCATCATCAGTGAACACAACGCCTATCTGACGGGCGCCAAGGCGCCGGATGATGACTTTAAGGACTTCAAGAATCACGTTCTGCATGTGCGAGAAAAGTTCTGGGGCGGAGCAGTGACGGCTTCGAAACAGTGGTACGGACAATTCGTCGATCAACTTCGAGCCGAAGACTGGAAGAACGCGGCGTACTCGGCTGGCGTGCTGAGCCACTACTACACCGACCCGCACATGCCCTTTCACACCGGCCAAACCGAATCAGAAGGCGCTGTCCACCGAGCCGCTGAATGGACGGTGACGAAAAGCTACGATCATCTTCGCGACATCATCGAAAACGACATTGGGGGCTATCCAGCGGTCGACGTGCCGACCTCCGGCGATTGGCTCGGCGACATGGTCAAAGCCGGCGCTGTGATGGCCAATCCTAACTATGAAATGCTGATCGACCACTACAATCTGGCCGTCGGTGTGAAGAATCCGCCGGCCGGTTTTGATCGAGCCGCTCAGGAAGTGATTGCGAAATGTCTGGCTCACGCGACGATTGGTTTTGCAAGAATTCTTGAGCGAGGTTTTGCTGAGGCTGCTGTGTCGCCGCCCGTGATCAACCCTACCCCGGAGTCTGTGTTGGCGACGATCAACGTGCCCATTCGTAACGTGTTGAACAAGCTGGCCGATTCCAAAGATCGTCAGACTGTCGAAGCAATTTACAAGGAGGTTCAGCAGACCGGAAAGGCCGTTCAATCGCTGCCGGACAGCGAAAAACTTGTCCGGCGGTTCCACGCGACCGAAGTCCTGAAAGTGCCTCTTGGCGTTCTGGACAAAGAAAAGCCGAAGCCTGCGGGACAGAAGTTTTCTGGTCCCCCACCTCAGCCTGCACTCAGCAAAGTGGATTCTTTAATATCCGCTGCAATTGCAAAAGCAGTCTCATCCAAGGCGGGGCCGGATTTTTCAAAGCTCGCCGCTGCCGCCATCGTGCCAGCCGCTGCCGTTGCCGCGTTGGCTCCCAAACTGGCGGTTCCACAAGTCGCCGCGAACTTGAAGCCCGAGAAACCAATTGTCACAACTCAGGCGGTTGAAGAGCTTGTTGCAGAGAAACCTGTTGTGGAAAATTCAGTCGTTCAAACGTCGCCCGTTGCAACGGCTGACATGAAAAAGCCGGAGTCGTCGAGAACAGTTCCGGCACGAGCAACGATTCTTCCACAGTCTCCGACAAGCCGTGCGAAGGCGAAAAACTTTTATCTGGCCTTCGAATCGCCGATTGTCGACGCACCGTCGATTGGCCCGAAGACGGCTACGCGATTCAACGAGATCGGAATGCAGACGATTGCCGATTTGCTGCAGGCCGAGGTGACCGAAACTGCGAAGAGGCTGGATACTCGTCATATCACTGCCGATCTGCTGCGTGACTGGCAGGCTCAGTCAAACCTGATGGTGACCGTTCCCGGTTTGCGAGGCCATGACGCTCAGTTGCTGGTCGCCGCAAATGTGCGTGATCGAGCCACATTGAGTAAGTCTCAGGTGACATCACTGCTGCAAGCGGTTGAGGCCGTCGCTCAATCATCTCAGGGACGAAGCATCCTTCGCGACAGCGCTGCGCCCGACTTGGAAGAAGTCACGTCCTGGATCAATTCAGCCAATTTGGGACCAGCCGCACAGTCACTCAAGGCTGGTTGAGAACGTTCACTTGTTCTGCCGGGCCGTCTGACACTTCAAATGTGGAAATGTGGGCTGGACATTCCTGCACAATGGATAGGTTTGCTGCAGTTCGACTGGCAGAAATGACCATCCTGCCCGAGGCGAGGATGCGAAAAGCGACGCTTTCGGCAGTGGATGCGGCATGGCATTGGCTCCACTGGACGTGCCGAATGAGTGTGATAGACGGGGAAATCGAAAGTCGAATTGACTTAAAGCGCGTATCGCAGCTAAAAGGCTGGTTGTCTGATGTTTCGAAGGACTCGAAAACTCAGGCGGGAGCTGCCAAGCCAGTCAAAATGTCTGACGGCTCGTGCATTTCAACCAATTTCGATGGAGCGAAGTGATGCGTTGTTTGGCAATCGCCCTTGTGATGACCGTGGCTGCTTCTGGCTGTGGATCAGATTCCAAGACCGCTGAGACCGCTTCACCTGGCATTCCACTTTCCATTTCCGGCACAAAGCCAGCACCAAAGCCCGGCCAGGCGGAAGCAACGGCTGAAGTTGACAAATATGCTCCAGCAGTTGCTCAGTTGCTGCAACGAGCCAACGCTGCGGTCGTTGCCGGCCAGAATACGACGGCTATTGAATCGCTGAGCCAGGCGATTGGCGTCACCCCAGACGATGCGTCACTGTTTCGCATGCGAGCCGACGTCTACGCGTTGCAGGGCGAGAATGCGAATGCCCGAGCAGACTTCAGCACGGCCGTGCGAATCGATCCCAAAAACGCCGATCTTTACAACTTTCGAGGCTACTTCCTGATGGCTCAGGGACTTGCCAAGGAAGCTCTAGCCGACTTTAACAAAGCGATTGAACTCAATGCAACGCATGTTGCTGCACTCAACAACCGGGGACTCATGTCGCTCACCTCTGGTGACTACAACGCGGCCGAGGCTGACTTTACGCGAGCCATCGATGCGGATCGAAAGTTCTCAGACGCATGGAACAATCGTGGTTTTGCTCGCATGAAACAGGAACAACCCGCCGAAGCCATGTCAGATATCAAGCAGGCCATTCGCCTGAAAGACAACTACGTGACGGCGTGGAACAATTGTGGGCTGATTGCAATGCAGATGTCCAATTTCGATGAAGCGGAAAAGGCATTCGCCCGCGCGGTTGAGCTTGATCCGATGGACGTACGATGGCTCAACCATCATCGAACGGCCCTGATCAAACAGAATCGCTTTGCCGATGCTCAGAAGGATGCAGAAAAGATCGAATGGCTAAACGACCTGCAGTTGCTCACCCAGCAGGCGAATCGCAACGCTCGCAATCCACAGGCTTGGCTGGAGCGTGGCAGGCACTTGATGAACGGAGAACAGTTCGGGGCAGCGATTCAGGACTTTACACGAGCCCTCGTGGTAAATCCCGGAAACGCTGAAGCTTTGTTCGGTCGAGCCCGCGGCTGGGTTCGGACGGGGGATTTGCAGAAGGCTATGCTTGATTGCGACGAGTCGCTTGTGAGTCGCCCCACGAAGGAAGCCTATTCCCTGCGAGGCGATTTGTGGATGCGTCTGGATAACCTTGATCAGGCAATTTCAGACTTCGAGACAGCGGGGCGGTTTGACGAAGAAGTTGCGACTGCTTACGAAAAACGAGCTGAAAAACGCCGTGAAGCTGGCGAAGTCGATGACGCGAACACAGATTCTGCACGAGCCAAAGAGATGCGCGAAGCCAACGTGACGCAGCCGGACGAACCAAAGTCAGCAACACGAACGGCAGAAGGCTTCGATCCCAACAAGTAGGTTGGACATGCCTGTCCGACAACAGAGTTAAGGCGACCGGGGGACGTGAGTCCCCTGATTTTTTGTGTGTCCCGAAATCGGCGAATTAGCATCCCCTGTGCTGCTTTGTTACCGCCGTGCTACGGCGTAAAGGGATAAACGACGTCTACACTTTTTCAACCGGCAACGCACTCAGGCCGATGCCGCTGTAGTAGAAACCTCGAGCTGCCATCTTGCGGCGGTCGTACAGATTTCGTCCGTCGAAGATGACGGGCGACTTCATCTTCAACTTAATGTAATCGAAATCAGGATTTCGGAACTCGTTCCATTCCGTGACGATCGCAATTGCATCAGCCCCATCGCACGCATCGTAATGATGGAGGCAGTAGTCTACGGATTCGCCAAGTTCCTTCCGGACATTTTCCTGAGCCACCGGGTCATGCACTTTGACGATCGCGCCGGCATTCAGAAGACTGTGGACCAGCACCAGCGATGGAGCCTCACGAATGTCGTCGGTGCGGGGCTTGAATGACAATCCCCAGACGGCGATCGTGCGTCCTTTGAGATCTCCGCCGAAATAGTCCATCAACTTGCGGAACAGAACATGTTTCTGCTCGTTGTTGGTTTCATCTACGGTTCGCAGGATTCGAGGCTCAACTCCGTACTCGGCCGCCAGCGACGCGAGTGCTCGAACGTCTTTTGGAAAGCACGAGCCACCGTAGCCTACACCCGGGAACAAAAACGAGAATCCAATTCGCGCGTCGTGACCGATGCCTTTGCGAACTTCGTTGATGTCGGCCCCAACTTTTTCGCAGATGTTCGCCATCTCATTGATGAAGCTGATCTTTGTCGCCAGCATGCAGTTGGCCGCATACTTGATCATCTCTGCACTCTCGATACCGACAACGATGAACGGTTTCTCAGTGCGGAGGAATGGTCGATAGACTTCCTGCAGGATGTCGGATGCTTCTGACGAATCGACCCCAACGACCACTCGGTCCGGCTTGGTGAAGTCATCAATCGCTGCGCCCTCCTTGAGGAATTCAGGGTTAGAGGCAATGTGAAACGGTGTGTCCGTCTTTGATCGAATCCACTCAGCAACTTTGCGATTTGTCCCAACGGGAACGGTGCTCTTGCAGATGACAATCGCGTTTGCCTTGAGGTATAGAGCCATATTCTCTGAGGCGGCTTGCACATACTTCAGATCGGCCGCACCCGACTCATCCTGAGGAGTTCCCACGCAGATAAAGATACACTGCGCATTTCGGATGGACTCTTCGTAGTTCGTTGAAAACTTCAACCGTCCCGATGCGGCGTTGCGTTTTACGAGTTCTTCCAGGCCCGGCTCGTAGATTGGAACGCCCCCACGGTTCAGGAGATCCACTTTTCGTTGATCAACGTCGAGGCAGGTGACATCGTTGCCACTTTCGGCAAAGCAGGTGCCGGTAACGAGTCCTACGTAGCCCGTTCCAATCATCGTGAGTTTCATAAATGTCTCGACTCAGCCAGTTCGTGGAGTGTATCAGTTTCAGGTGTCAAAACGAACAGTTCTCAGTCCGCTACGTCAGCGAGTCGGTTTTCTGTTCACGCGACGTCTCGACCGTCACGGTTCGGTACTCTTTTTCGAGCGACGCCAGCAACAACTCAATTCGCTCAACGTTGTTTTGGGCGTCAAGATTGGGCGATGGTAACGTCGACGGCGGAAGCTGAAGACGATTGATGACGGAGTCAGTCAGGTAGACCGGTCGACTTCGGACCTGGTCGTAGATCCGAATGACGTACTCACCGAGAATCGAGATTCCCAACGCGTTCAGAGCTCCAAAGAACGACGCCGTGATGATTGTTGACGCCCATCCTGGAACTGCAAGTCCAGTAAACGCCTTATGCCAAAGCACAAAACAGATCGAACCCAGACAGACGGCAGCTGAGATCCCGGCAATCACGCAAAAGAACTTGAGCGGGAATCCGGAGAACGAAAAGATCGCGGTCTTTGCGAGTCGGAACAAGCCTCGAAGTGAAACCCGAGGCGTATCATCGTGCCGTGCCGCTCGTTCAACTGGGATTCCAATCTGCCGAAACCCAGCCCAGCTTCGAAGCCCGGGAAAGAATCGATCTCGCTCCGGGAGTTGAACCAGTGCGGCGACGACTTTGCGATCCATCAAGCCGAAGTTGCCAGCATCAGATGGAATCGGACTGTCGGCGATTGAGTTCAGAATACGGTAGAAGCTGTAAAACAGAAATCGCTTGACGATGTTCTCTTTGCGGTTGAATCGTTGAGCATAGACGACGTCGAAGCCCTTTTCCCATTGCTCCAGAAAGCGAGGTATCGCCGCGGGATCATCCTGCAGATCCGAATCCATCACAATCACAACATCGCCCGTCGCGTGCTCGAGCCCCGCATGTACGGCTGGCTGATGTCCGAAGTTGCGAGACAGATGCACAACGGTAATTCGCGAATCTTCCGCAGAAAGCGCGTTTAGATTCTCGCGAGACCCGTCTTTCGATCCATCGTTGACGTACACAATCTCAAACTGCAGCGCATGGGTTTCCATCACGCCGACGATCTGACGAGTCAGCTCGCACAGGATCGCGGTTTCGTTGTAGACGGGCAGCACCAGCGAGATGACGACCGATTTTCGATCTCGCTGATTCGTTGACAGAGCCGTGCTCATTTCTGCAAAACTCCCGCAAGCGACAGTCCTGTGGGCACGCCAATGTGATTCAGGCACCATCGTTCAGCCGCCGCGGCTTTCAGCAACGCTCGGTTGGTGAATGGTGAAACCGACGGAAAGTCCGGCTGTGTACGTTTTGGAAATAGCTTCTCCCAGCCTCGAACGGCGACGGCCGCAGGCATTGTGAAACTGTTCCAGTAACTGAGCCATGTGACTCGGAAGCCAGATTCGTTCGCGTGCCGACGAAACTGCTTGACTGTGTAACGTCGATAATGGCCCAGCTGCTCGTCCCAGCGGCTGAACAACCATGGATGCGCCGGCACCGTGACGATGACTGCTCCATTGTCCTCCAACGCGGCATGGGCATGACGCAGGACGTGAGCGGGATCTTCCACATGCTCCAAAACATCCAGCAGCACCACGGCGCGAAGCGACTTTGAATCAACCGGCCAGGGTTTTCCGAGATCATGAACGCGCACGTCTTCGATGCCTCGGTTTCGCACGTGCTGTACCGATTCCGGCATCAGATCAAAGCCCGTGACGTCGTAGCCCAGCTCATTAAACTCGACAAGATTTCTCCCGGATCCGATGCCGCCTTCCACCAGACGCCCGGGCGCAGGACAATGTTTTTCAAGCAGGCGAGTCACAAGCTGCCGCTTGGCCACGTGCCACCAGTAGTTATCCTCAAGGCTGACCAATTCCTTCAGATGACTCGGATCCATGTGGTACTGCCCTTGAGCAATGAACGGTGAGCGGTACGGCGCATCCGGGAACCTTTTCGGGTAAAGGTGTTCGGCTACCCCAGCAGACCGCAGCAAAGAATCTCAACCGATGGAACTTAGCACATGGATCGCGGCGGTGAGTTTTTGCAACAACCGACTAAGATCTTCGCCTCAGAGCGACGGCGATCTGTAGCGGTTGTACCAGTCATGCTATTGTTTGAGGCCAGTACTTGAATTCGATTAACCGGGTTGGGTCAGACATCAGGGTGCTCGAGCGGCTTGCCGCTTGAAACAAGCGACGACGAATTGGTCATGGGCACGGTTAGGGGCACTCAGCATTCCCAGCGGAAGCCCGACGCTGTTTTGTTCTGGTGAAGCACCATAGCCTTCGGAACACGGCAACTCACACAGCGCGTCCGCGAATAACCAGCGATGAATCAACTCACAGCACGGTCGTTACGACACACCGAGGTGCGAGTCGACGTTTGTCAGCAACATCAGGGACTTGAGGAAGCAAGATCATCGAACGGGAAACGCATCGCTTTTTAGGCGTTTCAAAGTCGTGGGAATGTCCGTTAAGGATCGCCCCAATTGGTTTGCTGTTGTGTTAGACTGGCCGAGATCCTTTTGATGATCACCAGACAGGTGCCCCGGATGACAGCCTCAGAACCATTTTTGATCGATCGCCGTCGGCGCGTTGGAGCTATCGCGGTCGGATGTTTCGCTGTGGCCGTGGTGGGATTTTTCACGGCGACGAAGGACTCCGCCTGGCCGTCAGCGTTCATGCGAGTGGGCATCGTACTGGGTTCACTGTGGTTGTCCCTGCCGGCCGCGAATCGTTCCGCCACGTGGACGTCGCTCACTCGCGGACGACTGGCCGCAATTGTTCTGGTGGCAGTCGCAATTCAACGTATCAAGTTTCTACTCCCGATCGTTGCAGTCGGCGGAATCCTGCTTTGGATTTCGCGTCCGAAGTCCCGACGACGGTAGATAGCAACGGTCAGCGATTCACCGCCCGCCAGAAGGACAATACTTCTGCACCCATTCGAAGATCTCATTATGCCAGAAGCGGCTGTTCGCGGGCTTTGAGACCCAGTGCCCTTCATCCGGGAAGTTGATGAACTTACTTGGGACGCCCTGACGCTGCAGAGCCGTGAAAAGCTGCTGACCTTCGCTCACGGGAACTCGAAAGTCAAGATCGTTGTGAATGATCAGCATAGGAGTTTTAAAGTTTGCCGCCAGTCGATGTGGAGAATGCTTCTCGTATGAATCTCGGTTGGCTCCCCACGGAGGACCACCGTGTTCGTACTCGTCGAACCACAATTCTTCAGTCGTTGCGTACATACTATCAAAGTTGTAAACGCCACAATGAGTCACCAGCGTTTTGAACTTAGTCGTCTTGCCCTGGAACCAGTTCATCATGTAGCCACCGAACGATGCTCCTGCCGAGAACATACGATCCTTGTCGATGTAAGGCTGCTGCTCCATAGATTCCAGACCGGCCATCAGGTCAACGTAGCAACGTCCGCCCCAGTCTCCGCTGATCTGGTCAGTGTATTTCTGGCCAAAGCCGGTACTTCCACGAGGATTTGGAGCGGCCACAACGTAACCCTGAGCGGCCCAGACCTGCGGATTCCAGCGGAAGCTCCAGCTATCCGCCCATGCTCCCTGAGGGCCTCCGTGTACGAGAAACGCCAATGGCCACTTCTTGTTTTTGTCGAAGCCTGGTGGAGTGAGAAGACACATTTGCATTGGATCTCCGTCAGCACCGTTGACAGTGACGCTGCTGGGTTCCGGCAGATCCAATTGAGCCAGCAGGACTTCGTTCGCACGCGACAGATTCACTCCTGGTGCTTTTGTGCGCAGGAACTGTTCGTTGAGCAGAACGGCAAACACATCGGAAGGAGCTGACATCCGACTGTTGTTGCAGACCAGCGTGGTGCCATCGGCCGAGATGCTAAGGTTCATCGTCGTGCCCACTGACTGGGCTCGTTCAGCCACGTTCGGTTTACTGACGGTAATTTGATAAAGCGGCTTCATCGCGTTGGATTCTGCGGCGGTGATGATCTGATCGTTGTTTCGCCAAACCAGTTCATCGAACGAGAGATCAATGTCCGGTGTCAGCGATCGTGGATCATCCAGCAGTGAACCGTCCGAATTGCAGTTTGCCATCATCAGTTCCCACTTGTCTGCCTCGTAGCCGGGCTTTCGCTGGCTTCGAAACGCGAGCTTCGATCCGTCTGGCGAGAAAACAGGAAGACCGTCTGCTGCCGGGTTCTTCGCCGTCAGTGTTTCCCATTGAGTCGTGCCGCCGCTGATGGGGACGCGGCAAAGGTCGTAGTTGGTGCTCCAGGATTCATCAACAGCAGGGACGGCCGAAAAAATCAGATGAGAACTGTCGGGCGAAAAACAATAGTCCTGCGGCGAGGAGAATGTTGTCGAAGTTGGATAGGCGTCGCGATCACCGGGAGTGACATCGCGAGGTTCACTGGCGACCAGAACGCCTGGAACGTCTTCGGACAAATCGATAACGAACAGGTGCTGCCGCTTATCTTCAACATAACTGTCCCAGTGACGATAAAACATTCGCTTGAAAACTCGTGCTTTGACTGGCGATGCTGCGATGGCGTCGATTTTGTCTTTGTTCGCCTTGTCACTTTCAGCGAATGGACGTTCGGAAAACTCTGGATAGACGGCCGACACAAACGCGATGTGACGAGCATCCGGCGACCACATACCGCTGGAAGCGTCTGTGCTGATCTTTGTGAGCTGTTTGGCTTCTCCGCCATAAGGGCTGATGGCCCACAATTGTCCGCTGCCGGATCGAGTCGATTCAAAAAGAATCCAATTGCCGTCCGGTGACCATTTGGGGTTGAAGTCTTTGGCCGTTGGGTTCGTCAATTGTCGCGCCGTCCCGGTTCCATCCGTCGTGCATATCCAGAGCTTTGATACCGATTTGTTGTTTTTCGAATCAGTGATTTCCGACGACGCAAAGACGACAAACTTACCGTTGGGACTAATGCTCGGTGGCCCAACTCGTTGAAACAGAAAAAGGTCTTCAACGGTGATGGGACGTTTTGACATGGGAGTGTTTACCTGCCCGGCATTTTGAGCCAATGCAATCTGCGACATGAAAAGCATCAGGAAAAGCACTCTGCCGACAACCGTGTTCATGATGCGATCCTTACGAAGTACCGAACCGTCTGCTGCTGAGGAAACGCCGACACCAAAAGTTCCATGTCACGCGTCGACTGGTCGGGGCGTAGAATGCCAAGCGGGCCCACTGCTTGTCCAGCCAGCGGGCTCTTTGGCACAGAAACCGATCAATCCAGGAATACGAAACTCAGATTTGCCGGTGACTTTGAGCGAGAAGGACTCAAGGTGCAAGATTGGCTTGCAAGGCGAGCGATCAATGCGAACCCGATTTGAGCCTCCGACGTGAGCCGAGCGCGTGACGTCGAACCGGTCATTGCCCCTCGCTCGAAGGGCACTATTCATCATGCCGCTCAACTGAGGCGAAACACTGCTGTGGCAATCATTTGCATCACTGCAATCTTGATCATCGTTGGCGGATCATTGTCCGTCGGTCATCTCAGCCCTGACAATGCCGATAGCGGAATAGCGTCCACAACTCAAGTGGTTAGCACAATGACTCCAGCGTTTCACCAGACATTTGCCTATTCATGAATCCCCTCCCCGAGATTACTTTTCCTATCCAATCAACCAAACGCAAAAACCTGGCTATCTCAGGGGGAGAACATTTCTCAGCGGGTACCGCTGATTATTTCTTTAACGCCGCTTCAATCAGGCTGACCACTTCCTCGGCGTCCGGCTTTACGCGTGGGCTGATTCGACCAGCGACCTTGCCGTCCTTTCCGATGATGAACTTTTCAAAGTTCCAGCCAATGTCCTTCTTGTTATCTGTCTGGCTCTTCAAGAACTTATACAGTTCCGCCTGCTTTTCGCCGTTGACCTCGATCTTGCTCATCATCGGAAATGTGACTTTGAATCGATCCGTGCAAAACTTCTTGATCTCGGCCTCAGTTCCAGGTTCCTGGCCACCAAACTGATTGCATGGGAAGCCAATCACCACAAGTCCTTTTTCGCCATACTTGTCCTGCATTGCCTGTAACTCTTCGTATTGATCTGTCAGTCCACATTCGCTGGCAACGTTCACAACCAGAAGAACCTTGTCTTTAAATTCCGCCATGTCGACTTCTTTGCCATCGATCGACTTCATCTTGAACTCATGAACAGATTCCGCAGCCAAAGAGGCGCCTCCTGAAATTAGTGCGAATGTGACCGTCAACGCGAGTGATTGCCAGGACTTCATCAGTGTTTCTCCAACCAAAAATGGGTAAGTTGTCGGATTCTGCCGCGCATCTGAGTGTCAATGCAGGTCGACAAAATCGCCGGGGCTGTTGATCACCATTGTTACCCGCGGCCACGCAAAGGCAAGCGTGCCTGAGTCCGGTGGTCGATTCTCGTTCGGCAGGAACGAGTTTAGTCGTTTGAAACTATGGCGAAAAGTTCGACAATAGGCTGAGGAGAATTGCCCGACAGCGATGGTCATGTCGCCACGTGTCACGGAGCGTTCCCCTGTGACGATTCATCGCCGTGCCGCATCCGCGGTCATCTCGGGGCGAGTTTTTCCTCGCCCGACAGCGTTCTGTTTCAGTCGGTTGTCCCACACAGGATACCGCATCGCTGCCGGCAGAAAATTCCGGGAACCACCAATACTCTTTGACGATCCGTTCTCTATGAAACAATTGAAGCAGACGATCGGAATGCTCATGCAACTCGCTGCGTTGGGCCTGTTGCCGTCGATCGTGATCTTTCAGTTGTTTTATGGTTTCAAGCTGATTGTCATGCCCATCTCATTGCTGTGCGGCGTCTGTATCTTCTCAATGGGCACACTTTTGAGAGAATGGCGGGAGTAACCATTGCGGAAAGCGAAGTTTACTATGGAGCAATGCAGAAACAGTTGCCAGTGATACGAAGCCCGATTTTTTCAGAGGGCCGGGCTTCTTTTGACATGCAGGAAAACGTGTTTCATCAGGACTGTTGTTAAGGGCTGGCCGCCTCCAGAGCTGCCACTCGGCGAGCCAGAGCGTCAGCTTCATTCTGAGCGTCGTTGGCGTTTCGTGAGGCATCGATAGCAATCACGCCGGCCGCAATCGAGATCGCACCATAAACAACCATCGGCAGGTTGAAAGCGCCAAACTGGCCACGGATGACCTCAGCATCGGACACTACTGCTGGCAGCGAGATCGCTGACGGCGGAGCAGAGCCTTCAGCCCAGAATCGGCATGCTGTGGGAGCTCCCAGTGGAGTCACAATCCCATGCAGGCCAGGTCGCAAACCCGTAATCGCAACCAAACCATTTTCGTCGCTTACCGCGGAAGCGACTTGCTTTCCCTTGTGTTCAATTAATACCTGCTGTCCAACGACCGGATTTCCCTGCAGATCGACAACACGCGTGGTCAGCATTCCACCGCTTCGAAGTTCCACATCCTGAACTCGGTCTGACTGAGACTGCTCGGCAGCAGTGAGAATTGGCCCCTGAACGATCATGCTCACGGCGGCAGTAATGGCAGCAAATCGGGAAAGTGTCGTGCGGATTGTCGACATGGTGTTTGATCCTTCAGAACATCAGTGAAACAAATAGTACAGATCGCCCGCGGGTTGGCGGATCTGTTTCTGAGCCGTCTTGAGGCAAAGTGAAAACAGTTTGAACGGAAAACGTTCAGCTGAATCTGCAGCCGCGTCTCACAGCTGTTTTCACTTACTGCTCACGACTTGAGTCGGAAGCTACCCGAATCTTAATTTTCCTGAAATAGGAGTTTCCTCTCCCCTGAAAACCGGGATTCCCTGCCGCGGCGAACTCACTGAAGGGGCCCGGCGCTTCACCTTTGTGAATTTGTGCCAGATATTGCCGAAGAAGCTCCAGCGATTCCGGGGAATCGTTCAGAAGCATGCAGGTCCACGCCCAACTGTCTCGGTAGGCATCGGCGTCCATTTTTTCTGCCGACGGGATGGACTCAAGCGACCTTAGCGAGGGGGTGGCCCCCATCCGCGCCTTCCATTGAACACTGGCAGCACGCGACGACTTGCCACGGATGTCGCCCGATTCTTCCATGTACTCCGCAAGGCCCTCGTCCAGCCAGAGCGGTATGAACGGCAAATACTGATGGAGCAAAGCGTGTGTAATCTCGTGACGAAGATCCGTGGTCAGAGTCCGGTTCTGATAAGCATAAATCTGGCTGACGTCGGCGTTGCGATAGTAAATCGCCTTTCGGTGTCTCGCCTGAGGAATTCCTCGAACCAGATAGTTCAGATAGTTTTGATGCGTGCGAAATAGCACAATCTGCACGGGTTTGCCGTTCGACTTGACTCCAATTTGCTCTTCAAGTTCCTTTGCAACGTCGTGGAATTGGCTCAGCACTCCTGCAACATCAATCTGAAACTCAGCGAATATTTCAATGTTTTCGTGCTTGTGATCCACCGCCCATTGAAAAGCCTCACTTCTGCACTGACTCGACAGCAGCACGGTCATCAGAAGGAAAAGGCGTCGGCAGGAAGATTGCATATCGCTTCTGGGCAGGTACTGGCGGATTCGTGAAAACCAAACGCATCGTGAATCATTTGTCAGGAGTGGTCAACACGGCTTTGTACGGGCCCTGATGGCCATGTCTACACCATGGTCTATAAATAGCGTAGTGTGCGAAGGCGGATCTCCGTGTTTTGAAGGATGGTTCGTTGTTGGAAGTCACCGTGCTCGCAGAGCGCTCATGGACTGTTTTGGAGCTGTCGAATCTCCAAAGAATCTGGTACTCCCCACTTGTCCCTTGCAATTCAGGAGAGTATTAATCCATAGAAGTGATTTTGTGATCACCAGGAGTGTGTCTTCATTTCCCGCCGACAGGATTTATGGGTAATAATCTCTTGGGGGATCCCATTCAGAGAGTTGGGCATGACGAGGAATTTCGTCTCGGCATCAACGCGGATTTCGCCTCCAGCGTTGTAACTGGCTTCTCTTTTGTTAAGTTGAGGCGCGTTGTGGATGGATTCATGCAACGTATATTTCTACATGGAGGTCATCTCTAAAAGGATAGTTTGATGCAGCGCAAACGCAGAACCGGAAGGCGGTCGGAGAAAAAAGCTCCGCCGTTGACAGAATTCGAACAAGCAAAGAAACGCAAGCCGTTCACCGTCTTCCTGGTAGAAGACGATCAGGCTGTGAGGGCCTCTTTGGTTGAAGCAATTGGCGAGCATAAGCTCGAAGTTCGAGACTACATGACCGCGATGGAATTCTATCGCGATTACCGTGAATCCGTTCCGGGAGTGTTGATTCTTGACCTTCGATTGCCTGGCATGACGGGCATGGAATTGCAGGAAAAACTCACGGAAGACGGCTTCGACCTGCCGATCGTAATGATTTCCGGCCACGCCGACGTGCCAATGGCCGTGCGAGCCATGAAGAACGGAGCATTCGACTTCCTATGCAAACCTGTCAAGGTTGAGGACCTCATTGCTGCCGTTGCCCGTGCCTACGCTTATTTTTACGACGTCGACCCAGAGGTTTTGGAAGACGAACTCGAAGACACGGAAGACAGCATCAATCGCCTGACCGGACGTGAGCGCCAGGTGCTGGATCACGTTGTCGATGGGCTTTCCAGCCGTGAAATTGCTCAGGAATTGGGCGTCAGCACAAAAACCGTGGAAGCTCATCGTGCTCGCATCAATGACAAAATGCGTGCCGATAATGTCTCTCACCTGATTCGCATGTGCTTTGCTTATAACGAAGAACACGCGGAATAGACTCGTTCAAGCCTCAATGGCCATTAAAAAACACTGCGTTGCCGACTGTGCAACGCCGTGTTTTTTTGTTTTGTGCGTCGGACGAAACCGGTCGCTCCTCCAGTATCATGTTTTTCGGTTGAGTTGATTCGGGAGAGTTCGGGTGATGTTGCGGGCTGGACTGTTCGACGGAGTCGGTGTTCAACGCCCAAGCAGCATTCCAAGAAACTCTTTCGCATAGGCCCATGTGCTCCCGAAGGCCCCGCCGTTTGGGATCAGTGATTCAATCCTTTTTCCAACTGTCGGCGGCTTGTCGAAGGGTTCAGATCGAAAATCGGCAGGCAGAGGAATTGTGACAAGGCCATTTTTGGCCGCCAGCCGAGATGCTCGCGGCAAATGCCATGCAGAAGTCAATAGTCCAATTCGCTCCGATGATCCGTTGAACCGCTTTCTCAGGTTCAGCATTTCCTCAGACGTATTCTTCCCGCCGGATAGTTCGATGGACGCGTCGGGCACTCCCAACCGCACAAGAATGTCGCGCGACGTTTCAGCAGGATCGACTCCCGATGCGCTCATGGATTCAATTCGCTGGCCGGTGCAGATGAATTTTGTTGTCGGATGCTGGTGGTAAAGTTGAGCGGCCAGGATCATTCGGTCCCCGGATCCGTTGCCTTGCAGGCGACCATTGGCACCCAATCCTCCGCCACCGCCCAGTACGATGATTGTGTCCATCGCTGGTTCGTTGAATGGATTGATGTGCAAATACGGTGCTTCCAGAGCCGAGGCCAAAGCATCCGCGACGATACCGCTGCCAGCCAGCGAATAGACAACGCAGCAAAGGAGTGTGGCAACGCCTCCGACTGGACGATTTTCTCTCTTTCGAATCGGCCAAAGCTGAATGGCCAGCGCCACAAGCATCAGCCAAAGGAAACCCGACGGCATGAAGAGTCCAGTGCCGATCTTCTCTGCCGCATCACGACCAAGGCATCCCCAGATGACGAAGATCGCCGCGAACGCTGATGCGGTCACAAGTCCCAACACTTTGAAATAACTGGGAGACGATTTCACTCGGCACTAATCTCCGGACGTATCGTCACTCGTGGCCGCTGATGACTGCACCTCGTCCAGCGGCACGTCAAAGACACTGGCAGCAATGTCCTGAAGGACGATGGTCGCATAGGTTCCAGCCGACAGCACGAACCCAACTTCAATGGCTCCGTCGACAGTCAGGGAAGCCGAAACATCTGTTGGATATTCAACCATCTTGCGGCGAACGCCAGACGTCAGCTTCGCAAAGCGTTCAAAGTCGCGTGGGCGAAGGCCGAGCTTTTCCAAAGCCGCATTTTCCATGATGGCGATGTCGCCACCGGCTGCCAGCATTTCGGGCCCGGGCATCGGACCAGCAGGGACGATATTGGTCGAATCAGCTCCATCAGGATATCGATACGGCTTGGTTCCTTCTTTCCTAATGACGACATCACCCGATTGCGGAATCCCTATCGTTCCCGCAGTGACTCGCTGAGAAGCCACCAAATTGAACACAGCCGACTGAACCGCGCTGAGAGCCAGCCGTCGCAAAGTGCGGGAGTGGTTTTCTGGCCAGTGATCCTTGGGAAGTTTTCCATGCAGCAGTCGAAGACCGTCGATCACGGTGTTTCCGCCGTGGCCAAATCTCTGTGGTCCAAAGTAGTTCGGAATTCCTTCCGTCGTCAGCAAGTTGAGTCGCTCAAGCACTCGTTCTGCATCCGTTGTTGTGAACGGCGCATCGGCGCTGCGGAGCACCAGAGTGAATCGGTTCCCCTTGAGATGGCCCGTCTTGAGCTTGTTCGAGTGGGCAGTCACCATCAAAACGGTGACGTCGGCCGAATTCAGTTTGTCTGTGTTCAGTGCCAGGCGTTTTGGGATGGATGCAAATTGCCGAGTGACCGCGTGACGATCTTTCTGGCCTGCCAGGCCGACGTCTTTGGATGGTACGCCGAGTTGCGTGATAATCCGGCTCACAAGTTCCGGCGATGAAACGCCTCGTTTTTCGATCCAAAGGTAAGCGTGTTCACCCGCGCCGCTTGGCTGATAGGCAGGAACTTCTTCGACCTGAAAGTCTTCAATGGAAGTACGAATTCGGCACGCGGACAACACAGATTCACGCATGGAGGGCGGATGAATGATCTGTGAAAGGGTCTCCGATGGGAGTGTCATGGAACGGGCAACTTTGCGATTTCGAAGGCAGAAACACTGTCGCGCGGTCTCTTGGATTGCGAACGGCAGCAGGAAAACCGTTAATTGTAACCAAACTTGGCCCGAATAGCGCGCATGAAAAAAGCCGAGCGGGGTCATGCTCGGCTTTTTTCATGGTTGAACGAACTCGATGGGGGTCGGGTTAGTGAAGCAGGGGTTTGCTGAATTCTGCGTCACTGTCACCGATTTCGTTTGGGATAGTCGTTGGTAAAGCAGCCTGCGGACCAATCACGACCGAATGTGGACAATGGTCGCGACAGTTCTTCGTAACTCGTTTGGTTGAAGTGTTTTGCGTTGATCAATCGTGTTTTTTTCCCTACATCACACATTTCTTGCAAGGATGCCGATGAACCACGAACCGTGCTATGCCTGATGCTCAAAAGC
>JANMEV010000252.1:0-7555 GCA_031377305.1 Planctomycetota bacterium
GAGTTTCCAGGAGCACGTGGCGAAAAACAAACTCACGGTGTACGCTCGCAACCATTTGTTGCCCATTCCCTACCCGGAAGATTGGACTGACGAAGTCAACAAAGAGGAGAGACGTGCGTGGCGGATCAAGTGGTCAAGCACTGCGGAGGGATGCGCGTTGGAGGACAAGAATTTCATATTGATGAATTCGAATGTTCCCGGGTCGATAACGGACGACGGTAGGTTTACGGTTTATGGCGTGCCCGATAGACCAATGGTGTTAGTGGTAGCTATCCCTGGCGAAGCAATCTTGCTGGAACAACCGTTCGACTGCACGGGCTCCGCCAACGACGAAATGGACCTGGGAACGCTCACTGTCTCCGACAATCGCGACCATGACCATGACCACGACGAAGTCAATCAAATAGATAAGTCAGCCGACAAGCCCCAACTGCCTAAGTTGATCGTAAAAACGGTTGACTCCGATGGAAAACCGGTTCCGGGTGCAACCGTTTTATTCTACGACCGAAATTCACATCGTGCCGGCCAAAAACAGAAGTTCGAGATGGTAAACAAGCGAACCAACGAGTCGGGCGTGGCCGATTTTGGGGTGATACCAAACAGCTTCGGATGTCAACAACTCTCGCCCTCGAGTAACGATCTCGCGGAATGCTACACGCTCATTTCAACCACAATGACCAAATGCACTCAAGCAAACCCGCCGCGAGCCAACGTGCAAACCGAAATCAAGGATGGTATTTTGACTGTGACGTTCACGAGGACGCCTCACGTCGATTTGGAATTCAACATCGTTGATGACGCGACCGATGAAATCGTCGTCTGGTCGGAGATGTTCTATCAGGATCCGACAACAATCCGTTGGTGGCAGTTCGGGCTGGTCGATGGATCGAAAACACAGCACAATTTCATCCCGATCTCGCCGCAGATCACCCGAGAGACGATTCGGATCTCCGCGTTGGGTTACGAGACGAAAGTATTTCGGCTACCCGATGAATTGGACCGAAGTAAACCGATCCGGCGCGACGTTCGCCTGAAGCCAATGCCCGACGTTGAGCTAAAAGTGCTTATGCTCGATGGCACTCCTGCCGAAAAAGCAAAACTGACTTTTCATTATCCAGACGAATTGGATTGTCTTCAGGATCATGAACTGCGATCTGACGCGCAAGGAATCGTGACAACAAAGTTTCCTCCGAATGCCGACATTGGGATCTTCCGTCTTGAGCACACTGATGGCACTGCCGAGTTGTCGATGAAGGAACTACTTGATGATGCAAAGCAGCATCCAGGAAAGGTCATTAATCGCAGCATCCAACTGAGGAAGATTAAGCAGCAGAATAATGCCGTGACCGAAAAAGCTGCCACTAGAGGCAATCCCACCGAGAAACCCGCGAGCTGGATTCCAGCCCGGCCGCAGAAGACTACTGTCTCTGGCGGTTCATTAAGCATCCTTGACGACCTCAGCATTCGACTTGAAGGAAACGACAGGTGGCAAGAAGCGACCACTCATTTCGCGTTCGACAAGCCGACCACTGTCGATGAATTGCGTCTGGAGCTTTTGCCGATCGATACTCCTTCGGGGCCACAATTCGGACGCGGTGGCGAGCAGTTGCTCCTGTTCGAAGTCAAAGCGGGAGTGGAAAAGCAAACCGGAGAATGGAAGAGTTGCGACTTCTCCTGTTGCATCTCTCTGCTGAATCCAGATGACCAAACAACAATCCATTGCATTGACTATCTCTCCGATACCGGTTGGACCGTTCCTGCTCTGCCGGCAGATGCCGAAGCCCATTCGTTGGTGCTGAGATTCGACGAACCTGTCACGCTGCAACCAGGCGAGCGATTCGTGCTGTCCGTCGATTCAGGCGGCTCAAAGGAATTTGCCGTCTTAAACCGAATTCGTTTTGCGTTTCATCAAGCCAGCCACTGAGACCAGAACCGCCGTGCTGCACGCCATTGAGCCTTTCCTTTTTGACTGTCCCCTCAAAGGGCGATTCAGTGATCGAAACAGAGCTGATTCGAGATTTCCATAGCGGCGGTAGGTATCGTCAGCATATCAAGGTGACTCTTGAACAGAACAGTTCGATCTGGTTTCCTCAATTCGTTAGGTACTCGGCGTTCCGGGACGACAATCCAATTGGGCGGGAAGAATGGCAGATTGAAGATCCTTTGGCGAACTTGCTGGTCGTTACCTCGCGATCTGAATCAGCGATGGAAAGGAACTCGGCGACAACTTTCTTCCGAGAAAGCGATCACGACAGAGGTGTCAGAAGCTGAATTGCCCTATATCAGCGCTCGACCCAATCGAACGTGAACTCACAGGCTTATGCGGGTAAGGAAGAAACGACAACGACAGCCCAATCGTTATGGCAGTCTGTGCTCTGTATCCCGCCGATTGCGACAACACTTGCCACTGGACTGGCGGGCGGCCTCGTCGCGTGCCGTACTCCTGCATTACTGGCTCGTCGCATAGAGAAGAATTAAACCTCTAAAATTCTGCCGTCTGCATGAAAGATCTCGGCAAATCGTGGATGATTCTCTCAGAGCGAGTTTCAAAACCGGGACAGGCACCCTGATAGTTGCCGGCTTTGTTGAGACTTCCGGTGCCAACGGGAGCCAGTCCCGGTTTTGAAGCCACCTCTATGGAGATCACATGAACGATTGGCCGGAAACGAGCGAAAGCCTGATTTTACGCGTGAAAGATCCAGCGGATGCCGCTGCGTGGTCGGCGTTTTTGGCTATCTATCGACCGGTGATCTATCGGCTGGCTCGCAGTCGAGGACTGCAGGATGCCGATGCGGAGGATTTGGCTCAGCAGGTGCTTGTTTCCATCTCGAGGACGGTTCAGAACTGGCAGCCAGCAGCCGACGGGCCGCCGTTTCGGGCGTGGCTGTATCGCATTGCTCATAACGAGTGCCTGAAAGCGATGACTCGTCGCAAGCCCGATGCGGCTGCCGGTTCGAGTAGTGTTCAGAGCATGCTCTTTGGGCTTCCACAGCATGCGACCGACACGAACCTCCAACTGCTGCACGAAAGTCGTATGGAGGCGTTTCGGTGGGCATCGGAGGAGGTACGGCATGAATTCAAGTCGGCCACATGGGCCATGTTTTGGCAGTCGACCGTAGAAGAGCGGACCATTGATGAGGTCGCCAGGAATCACGATCGCAGCACAGGCGCCGTTTACCTGGCGCGATTTCGCGTGATGAAGCGGCTGAAAGAAAAACTGGATGAGGTTTCGGACATGTGGAGCGAGTTTCTATGAAGCCTGCAAACGTTTGCTTATCAAAGTCCGAGATATCGGCGCTGCTATCGAGCGACTTGCTGCCGGATGAAACAGCTTCCGCCGAACAGCACATCGCAGATTGCGAAGCGTGTCGTACCGCAATCGAATCCATGATTGCCGATTCGAAGTGGTGGAACGATGCGCAAGAGTCCCTTGCTGCATTCTCTTCGCGTGCTCGGTCTGAAGCGGAAGGTTCTCACGAAGCGGAGCCGACGAGCAGCGAGCAAATGCTGTCGCTGCTCGGCCCGACGGATGATCCGGAGAAAATTGGACGCATCGCGGAATACGAAGTCATCGGCATCATTGGTCGAGGCGGCATGGGAGTCGTGTTCAAAGCTTTCGATCCGCGACTCAATCGCTTCGTGGCGATCAAAATGCTACTGCCACATCTGGCGGCTTCGGGGGCGGCTCGCAAACGGTTCGCTCGCGAAGGACAGGCGGCTGCGGCGGTAGTCGATGACTTCGTTCTGCCAATCTATGCCGTCGCGGAATGGAAGGGTGTGCCGTACCTGGTGACTCAGTTTTCGCGTGGCACAACGTTGCAGAAACGAGTCCAGACGGAAGGCCCGCTGGAAGTGAAAAAGATCCTTCGACTCGGCATGCAGACCGCGCGAGGACTCGCGGCGGCTCATGCTCAGGGGTTGGTTCATCGGGATGTGAAACCTTCGAACGTTCTGCTGGATGGTTCTGTCGAACGAGCCATGCTAACGGACTTCGGGCTGGCTCGAGCCGTCGACGACGCCAGCATCACTCGCACCGGAATCATCGCTGGAACTCCGCAATATATGTCGCCCGAACAAGCTCGCGGCGGCAGCGTGGATGCTCGGTCGGATCTGTTCAGCCTTGGCTGCGTGCTCTATTTCCTTTGCACCGGCCATCCTCCGTTCCGAGCCGACAACAGCTACGCAATTCTGAGGCTGATCACCGACGAGGAACCTCGTTCGATTCGCGAAATCAACCCCGACATTCCGACCTGGCTGTGGTCAATCGTGCAAAAACTGATGGCGAAGAACGCGGACGACCGGTACGCCTCGGCCAGCGAAGTGGCGGAAATTCTGGAAGCATGCATCGCCCATGTCAGCAGCCCGCTGAAGAATCCGCTGCCCGTTGAGCCTGAGACGCTAGCCGAACTTGCGTTCAGTCGCCCGCCATCTGCATCCCGTGTGAGGAATCGGCTAGCGCCTCAGGCTCAGGATCGCGTGGCTGGTGCGTCCCATTCGTTCCTCCGTTTTCTGTGGACCACCCTCATGAACGATCAACGCATCCTATCTCTGGTAGCTTTTGGACTCTTCATCGCTGCGTTCCTTCTGCCGTGGCCGATTGCTGCCATTGGCCGAGACGAACACGCCATGATCTTCGCGGGCGTGTCGATGCTGCTTGCGTTGTCATTTGCCGTGATGAGCCGTCGCGAATCGTTCAGCAGGATTGTGCTTGTTACGGTCGGCGGTGTGCTTGGATTGCTGCTGGTCGGTGTGCTGATTTCTGTGCCGATCTATTACGTGAGAGGACGTGCGGCAGCAGAAGTTCCTGGGCCACGCTCGGTGGCCTTCTTCGATCCGGATGCCGACCTAGTACTTGCCAGGAAAACAAATTTATCAGCACTCAACGTCGTCAAAGGTTCAGAGAACGAGCCGAGTCTTCAGGTCGAATGGGCTGTTGACGAAGGGATCTCCTGGCTATTCAGAGAATCGCCATTGCAGCGCGAGAAACTTGGTTCGTTCCCGTACTGCTTTAACTTATCGCCAAACAGTACAAGCAACGTCCCAATGATCAACGAGCAGGATCTCAAGATCAGGTCATCGTTTTCCATGGAATGCGAGGACGCTGATGAGCGTTTCTGGGGCCACATTCGAGGAAAGAAGATCGAGGTCCCCGTCACTCGAGAAGATTTTGAGTTTGTTGCCAACGGAGGCACGATCAACATGGTGCTCTATCTGCCAGAAAACGATGGAGCGTTCGACGACAGCATTGACACGGTCAAGTCCGCGAAGGTGGACGATGACGTACTGAAAACTGCGAAGGAACTTGGACATCCTGTAATCTCGGTGGTGCTGGAGCCATTTGGAAAGACAGCGGGCACCAACGCCGGTGGTAGTGATCTGTTCAAAGAGAGCGATTTTCCGCCGAAAAGCTCATCGCAATCAACACTCGCAGAGGCCGTCACAGCGTTCAATAAACAATCCGCTCACGATCGTTGCACGCTGTTCAACCCACCGATTCCGGACATGACCGAGGAGCAGCTAAGTCAGGGATTTGCAGATGCAGCAAATGAGCATCGAGATGCTGGTGAATCGCATATTGCCGACACATTGCAGAAGATCTCTGAGACAGGCGTTATCTCAACAGACGACGCTGTAGGCGTCGTACTTGCGGGAGGCATCGCAAACCTCTTTCAGAAGGATGGAAAGCGCCATAAGGACGGAAAGCCCGAGACCAAACAAATTGTTCCGGCACTCGTTCTGTCTGACGGATCCGGAGGTCACAGGTACGTCGTTCTGCGACCGCTTGAGTTGATGTACGACCGCAATGGCCATTCATCCAGGGCCTACGGGGACCTCTACAGAAACAACGAACATTCACCAAAGAAGACCGTTACGGTTCAGATTCCTATCGACATTACCACACATCCCCGAGACATGCTGGAAAGGAATCTGAACTATCAGGGACTCAGTCTTTACGTCGCAAGCGTCATGGTACGGGCCGAAGGATCCGATACCGATGTTCCTGCGACAGTCGTCATCGCCCACGATTGCACTCTGCGAGCCTTCGAAGAAGTCGAACGAGATGGAGAGAAATTCTGGAACGCGACGTTGGTCGTTCCGATACAAAATGAACTTCTGGATCGGCGGCCGGGGATGACACAGGAAGAGGCCGAGGCGAAGTTTGATCCCAAGGCGTTTCAGGACCGACTCGACAAATGGCGGAAGGACGGCGCAAAGTTTGAGCTGGATCACTATCTCGGTCAGGAGCCTAGACCCTCATCACGAGAGGGGCAAGCTCAGCCCGACACCGAACAGACTGACAGTCCCAACACAGCAGTACCAGCAGATGAAATACGGAAGGAGATGCCCGGTGAGGAGGACAGTGCTGGAGCCAGCGGTCAGAAAGGCAATGAGGAACATCAGGTTGCGGCAAGTCCATTGCCGGTTGATGTCGCTTCTGGTGATTCCGACGTTCCAGAGAGTGGAGCTCTCGCGAATCCAGATGCAGCCAGGTTCCCCGGAGAATGGCGGCTTGCCCACACGTTTCATCACTCCAAATTGCCCGCGAATGCTCCCTGCGTCATCAGTCCTGCAAGCATCGTGATCGGGTCGTCACAAAAGTACTCGTCACAAAAATATTTGTATACGCTCCGGGGCGAGCAGGAGATTGATCTGCGCCTATTTGGTCAGGATTGTCTCGGTGCACCGTGTTTGGGGCGGTATCAGTTCCGGGAGAGTCGATTGTTCATCGCGTTCAATAATAACCCTGACGCTAAGGAGCGACCTCAAAGCGCCACCATGGAAGACCCCGCCAAAGACGTTGCTCTGATGATCTTCGAATTCATGGGTTCGATTGACGAAGATGCCGCTGCCGTATCGGGCAAATAGTTGACATCGCTGATTCTGGCGAGGGGAGCCAGACGAAAGCACTTGGCCATGATGCAACGTGAATTGTGTTTTCCGCCGGGTCTATCCCGGCCGGAAGCCGAAACTTGCAGCTACATCTGAACTTGAAAGAGAAAAGCCCGCTTCCGTCCGGCTTGCCTTGGCGGAGCGAACAACTGATCGCTAAAGAATCGCCGCTGCCGCCGGGGTGAGCCCGGCGGCAGCATTTGTGGATTACAGCAAGCGATCAACTTGTGGGTGTCAGGGAAGACTGGATGATGTCGACTCATCCGAAGACGACGAGACGACTGTTGCCCCCTGAAGCATTGGCGAATTTGCGGCAGTCCTGTTCACCGATTTGTTGCTGGGAGCTTTACTGGTACTTCGCTGTTTTCTGAGCCCAATCTACCCAAGACGCTCTTAGGTCCCTCCAGAGCCCTCGAATCTTCAACGCCTGCGCCTAGAAGTCCACCACTTCCGCCTGGATACCCGCCGGACATGCCGCCGCGGGGGCCATCCAGAGAACCGGGTTCATTGGGAACAACGAATTCCAAACCATCGGCTTCGTGCTGCATGCGTTTGAGCTGCAGGTCGATCGCTTCGTTCTTCATGTCGAGTCGTTTCTGAAGCCGCGTTTCCATCTGCTGAACTTTGGCCTTTACTGCATCCAATTCTCGAACGCGATGCTGAA
>JANMEV010000253.1:0-31893 GCA_031377305.1 Planctomycetota bacterium
CGCAGTGTCAAAACAACCTGAAACAGATTGGTTTGGCGCTCCACAATTTCCACGACCTTCAGGGAGCTTTTCCTCCGGCTCGCCTTGTGCTGGACGGTATCCGCACTCTTTCGGACAACGGAACAACAGTCGGTGTCGATGAACCGTCGTAGTTGGTTCGCATCCTGCCTCATTTGGAGCAGGCGACGCTTTTCAGCAAGTGGGATTTGTACAAGCCGTTCGGAACGCACTCACAGGAAGTTCGACAGGCTGTCGTTCAGACCTACCTCTGCCCCAAGCGTCATGCAGGAACATCTCCGATAGCGCCCGATTCGACAGTGGTCATCACTATGCCTTGCGGCTGTGGCGGGGGCGTTCAGCGTATTCCTGGCGGGGCGGTTGTCGACTACGTTGGAAACCACGGAGACATTTCGCCGGGTGCATCCGGGCTACCGACCGATTTCTACTGGGGCGGTCGAGGTACGGGAGTAATCATCTCCAGCCATCCAAAACTCAAGGGAACAGACGTCGCAGCGGGTTGGGAAGATCAGGTCGCCATTCGAGACATTCATGACGCAGCCTCAAATACGGTGATGGTCGGCGAACCGTTTATTCCGGACGGCGAACTGACAAAAAGCCCCTACAACGGTCCCGCATATTTCGGACGACATTTGCAGAACTTCAGCCGTATCGGCGGGCCCGGAGTTCCTCTGGCACATAGTTCGAATGATCAGCGAGGAATCTTGTATTCGTTCGGCAGTGCCCACTCCGGCGTTGTGCAGTTTTCACTGGCCGATGGTCGTGTCCGAGGCATCTTCACATCGATTAGCTCCCGTGTACTCGGCGATCTTTGCAACCGCAGCGACGGGTCCAACGTGGGTGAATTTCAAGTCAGGGAGTCCACCGATGAACGCATTGCACTTCAGTTTGGCAATCATTTGCATTTCGATATCGGTTGGCTGCGGATAAAGCCAGATTGCCACATACTCAGTTGCCGGGACAGTCGTCTTTGAAGATGGCTCACCCGTCCGCACAGGCACGGTGGAACTTGAATCCCGTGACCACAATATTACGGCGACCGGAACAATTCGTGACGACGGCAGTTTTGTACTCGGCACCTACTCTATTGCAAGACAGACATTCCTCACCCGCCGAATCGCCGGAGACAGGAACGTCCAACGTCCAATGCAGGTGCCTTACAGCACCAAAGATTGTCACACGCTGCCGATCCATTTGAAGATCTCTGCACGTTTTCTCTGGCTTTCGCAGCGGTGAGGCTTGAGGGACGCGGAATTTCTCAGGAATTGTGCAGCAAAAACTTCGGGAAAGCTGCCATCGCGGCGAACCTGCCGTGTCTCTAGAATCCTCGCAACCTCTCAATCCACCGGTGGGCGCGAACTGCTCAGATGAAATGAGCGTCTCGGACCTGCCGATCCCTGGAAATCCACCATGCGCAGCGAATCAGAAGTCCTTTTCGAAGACAATCCTTTCACCATTCCGGTCGCTGACCGAGTACGCCGATTGCCGCCGTACCTGTTCGGCACGATCAACAAACGCAAGTACCAACTGCGAGTCGCCGGCGTTGACGTCATCGACCTTGGCATGGGAAATCCGACCGATCCGCCGGATCCGATGATCGTCAAGAAGATCGAAGAATCTTTGGCCGATCCTCGCAATCATCGGTACTCAGTCTCAAACGGAATCGGCAACCTTCGTAAAGAAGTTTCCGCCCGCTATCTGAAGCGATACGGCGTGCGGTTGGACCCGAACGACGAAGTGCTTGCCTGCCTTGGATCGAAGGAAGGCTTCAGCCACATGTGTCTGGCCCTGATGGGACCTGGCGACACGGCCATCGTGCCAGCTCCGTCATTTCCAATTCACGTGTACTCGGTGATGCTTGCATCCGGCAACGTGATCGCTTTGGATGTTCGCGACCCGGAGAAATTCCTTCGCAACATCGCTTACACGTGCGAACACCTGACTCCGAAGCCTAAGGTTGTCGTCGTCAACTTTCCTCACAATCCGTCATCGACGGTGATTGAACAGGACTTCTTTGTTGAACTCGTTCGACTTGCGAAGAAGCACAACTTCCTGGTGATCAGCGATTTTGCTTACGCCGACGTTTGCTATGACGGCTACAAGGCTCCCAGCTTTCTCGCCACGCCCGGCGCGCTGGATGTGGGAGTGGAATTGACGTCCATGAGCAAAAGCTACAGCATGGCCGGATGGCGTATTGGCTTCTGCTGCGGCAATCGAGAAATGGTGCGAGCCCTCGCAACGATCAAGGGCTACTACGACTACGGCATCTTTGCACCGATCCAAATTGCCGCGATTGTCGCGATGCGTCACTGCGATCAGGCGATTGACACCATGGCGGCCGAATACCAGGTTCGCCGTGATGCTCTGTGCGATGGTCTTCGTCGAATTGGCTGGAATCCGATTGTTCCCAAGGCAGGCATGTTCGTCTGGTCCGAAATCCCTGAGCCATGGAAGCAGATGGGTTCGATTGAATTCGCCATGAAGCTTCTGAACGAAGGTGGAGTTGCCGTCAGCCCGGGCCGTGGTTTCGGTCCAGAAGGTGAAGGCTTTTTGCGTCTGGCGATTGTGGAAAACAGCCAGCGTCTGCGTCAGGCCGTTCGCCAGATCGATAAGTGCCTTGAATCGGCCGAAGCGACAACAGCGTAGGCCGAGCAGTGAAGAACGTCAGCCGACTGCGTTCGGCTGGGCGACACCAGCGAGCCGCATCGTCGGCTCGCATTCTCTTATCATTCTGCTCATGACGCCGCCGGCCAAACGAGGTTGGCCGCAAGAATCAGGAACACCACGCCGGTTACTCGATCCAGCCAGATGCCAATGCCCGCGTGCCCCTGCAGCCAGCGTCCGATTTGTCCTGAAAAGAAACCAATCGCCGTAAACACAGCGATGGCAACGATCGTGAACAGGACACCCAGAATCGCCATCTGCAGTTCGGGCATTCCTGCTGAGAGGTTCACAAAACCAGGCAGGAACGAAAGAAAAAAGATCGCAACTTTCGGATTGATGGCGTTCGCCACCAGCCCCTTTCGAAAGAACTGCCATCCGGAATGCTCCTCGCCCTGAACGTTGCCAATTCCTGACCCGCGACTTCGCAGCGCGCCGAAGGCAAGCCATGCCAAATACGCAGCGCCGCACCACTTCAACGCGATGAACGCGACGGGTGATGAACGAATGGCGGCTGACACTCCCAGTACGGCAAACGCCGTATGCAACAGGCATCCAACACCGCAGCCAACACCAAAACCGACCGCCGATCGCCAGCCTCGCGACAAACCGATGCTCAGCGTCGCAAGGTTGTCCGGTCCCGGACTCAGCGTAAGCAACAACGCCGTCCCAAGAAACAACGCCAACCGATCAGGAGAAAAAAGCATCACGGAGACCTTCATGAGTTTCTGTTTTACTCGACCGCCGCTTCAGCCAATGTCCACGTCTCATCCGGAACAATCCAGCCCTCTCGAAGCGAGGCGAACAGGATCGCCGCCACAAAATCAGCCGTAGTACCCGGATTCAGACGATGTCCGTCGGATCGCAAAAACGAATCGAAATCCGCAAACGCCGTCGCAGAATCGGTGCGCACGGGCCATTCACTTTCGAGGACAGCCTGAGCTTTCAGACGAACAAGATCCGACATTTCATCGCCACATTTTCGAGCAATCAAACTGTCGCCATACTCGGCCATCAGCCGAGTTGCCAGCCATGCAATCTGGGTCGCCTGACACGACGTCATGCTGGCCGCTTCTCTCAGCCAGCCCAGTCCGCAATCCAGAACCTGATGAAATCCGCTGGCATATTGCAGGGCGATCATATCGCGATCGGACGCTAGTCTCATACAGTCGACAAGGTTTACAGTCGGTTGCTGCTGCAGGTCTTGATCGGGCACTTCGCCCAGCCCGGCCGGCTGAGCCATTCGAATGGCACGATAGACAAGGACACTGTCCTCGACCGTTGTCGCGTTCAGGATATCCGTGATGCCATCGAACAAAGACTGCTCCGGTGGAATGGCTGCCAGGGGAGCAATCAGCAGAATGATGCCAAGATTGGTGTTATGGCTGACCACCGAACGCGTGGCTGCAACAGAACTCAGAATCGTCTCGCCGAGCGGTCTCGTTCCAGCCAGCGACATGGGCGATGCGATCGCCTCGGCAGAACGCAGAAAATCGCGAATCGAGGCATCGGCAAACTCAGCCCCCGGCGCAACGTTGCCGGGTTTCGGGCTCAACACTTCCATCAAACAGGCCGTGCGAACCCATAGGGCGACCTGTGGCTGCCAAACGCTCACGGATGGCTCCACTGCAATCTGAACTCTGCCAGCGGAGCCCGCCTGAAAGTTCCCGTCATGTTATTGCAAATCGAGACACTCATCCTCTTTCCCGCAACGACGGGCCCTCAAACGAGAGCCCGTCCATCACTGCCACAGCATTCTGCAACGTGCTACTTCTGACGCGTGTACTTGATGGTCATCATTTCTGTTTCCTTGCCATCCGTCACGGTGAACATCTTAAAGCTCATTTTGTCAGCCGAATCATTGGTGGAGATCGTTTTGTATTTCGTGATGCCTGCCGGTCCGGGGCCTTCACCCGTCATTGTGGTGACTTTGCCCTCTTTCGTGCCCGTCATCACCATCGGCGACTGGCTCATGGAATCCACCCAGATGGAAACATACTGCTTCTTTGATGCGTCATAGCTGTCCAGGCCCTTGCCATGAAACTTCAGGCCGCCAAAGTCACCGTGAAAATCAGACGACAGCCACATTCCCTCGCACGTCATCTTGTACTCTGATAAGCCCTTCACTTCCGAACCATCGGGCATCGCCATGACCGCGTCCCATTTACCTTCCATCGCTTTGAGTTCCTCATGCTCCTTGCCAGGAGAAGCAGGCGCCTGCGCGAAAACGCTGGCTGAACCGGTCAGAAGCAAAAATGCAAGCGCGAGTGTTTGAGTGATCGTGATTCGCATGGACAGTCTCCCTGAGATGCTTTCGTTAAGACAAAACGGTGAAGTTATCGACATCGCGGATCGTCGTCCCGAGACCCCTGGAATTCCAATGAATCTTTCAATGAGCCCCGCATTCCCGCACGGAATACAGCTCACCAGGTCGACTTACCCGCTTCAGCACGATGCGACCGCTACGCATCGCCAAGCTTCGCGCAGTATATCGTCAGCTTTACTGTCGTCCGACTGTTCCGGGCCGGACGTTGCCGGATTTACCTATCTCACGTATCCAGTCGTTCATTCAAAAGCCTTGTTTCGAGCTCAAATCGGGGGAAATGCCGGTCTTGACCGTGCCTGACAACCTCGGAACAATTCAGGGGTTACGGCGATTCGGGCGAACTGTGTTGGAGTTGTCCGATTTCCGCGTCAACAGGGGACGCATTTGTCCCCTGTCTCTAGTACCCTGATACACCCGCGTGGCACAATTGAATCGTTGATCGGCCACTTCCGGCTGCCTTTTTGGCCGCAGGACGACCCACAGTGCATTGGAAATTTCCATGACAGAGCCCGTTCCATCCGACGAAAATCTGAAAAAAGTCCGCGAGCGGGTCATGCAGCTGGCTCGTGAGATCGAACAGATGTCCGGGCAGGATCTCGCACCGCCGACGTTCTTTCAGGAGTTTCTGGCCCGAGTCGTCACTGCCATCGGAGCGAAGGCCGGCGCTGTCTGGATGCTGGATGAATCCAATCGCCTGGGATTGATGGCTCAGGTGAATCTGGAACAAACCGGACTTCGTGAACGTCCGGGTGCTCTTGGACAGAATGAAAAACTGCTGGTCGATGTCTTGCAAACCGGTGAAGCCCGAACGCTGACTCATGGTGGTGAGGCTCAGCTTCCGACCGAACATGTTCTTGTCCTTTCCGCTCTGCACAAAGAAAAAAAATGTGTCGGCGTTGTCGAGCTGTTTCAACGACCCGACGTGCCCGTCAAAGCACAGTCCGGATACATGCAGTTTCTGGAACAAATGTGCGGCTACGGTTCTCGCTTTATTGAAGGCCGACGTCGCAACCAGGGTGAGTCAGCCGATCTGAAGAACCAATTCTGGACAGACTTCGAACAGTTCTCATTGCGTTTGCAACGCTCTTTGGTTGAACAGGAAGTCGCGGATACTGCCGCCAGCGATAGTCGATCTCTTCTCGGGTGTGATCGAACCAGCGTAGTGCTCCGCAAAGGTCGCAGCGTCAAAGTTTGTGCTGTCAGTGGTCAAAGCAGCGTGAATCCTCGCGCGAACCTGATTGCCGCGATGAACAAACTGGCAAAGCGTGTGATTGAGATGGGAGAAACGCTGCTCTACACCGGAAAAGTGGAAGGCCTTGCGCCTCAGATTGAAGAGCCACTCGCAGCCTTTGTTCAGGAGAGCGGTTCCCGAATGATCATGCTGGTGCCGACCTTCGAAAACGAAGCTATGGTGCGCAAGCAGGGTGAGGAGGCCGATCGTGAGCGACGAAAGAACCGTCTCAAAGCGACGGGCTGCATTGTCATCGAACAGATTGCCGAATCAGAACCTGCTCCGCAACTGGAGCAGCGAGCTGAACTGATCGCCGACCATGTGGGAGCCGCCCTTTGGAACTCACGCCAGCACGGTCGAATCTTTGGGCTCAGCATTTGGAAGTTGCTGGGCAAGGGACTGGAATGGTTCCGTGGTCGAAAGCTCATGATTACCACAGCGGTCGTCGCCGCCATCGCAGCGATCTCAGTCGGGCTGACGTATTGGAAAGTCGATTATCCGATCGAAGCCACGGGAAAGTTGATGCCCGTCGAACAACGCGCCATCTTTGCTCCATGGGAGGGCCTGATCACGAAAGAAGGACTCCAGGTCGATGGCGATCAGGAAGTTAAGAAAGGCGACATTCTGATTATCCTCGAGAACGATGAACTGGACGGACAACTCGAAGAAGCCAATGCAGCCGTTCGAAAACAGGAAGCACTGGTCGAACGCAAAGAGGATGAGATTGAGGGAACGGAGCGGGAGTTAAGCAGGCTGGCTGACGACGAAAGGCGCAGCAGCGCGGGCTCCATCCAGCGGCTAAACGTCGAAAAACAAAGGATCATCGGCGATCTTGCAATTGCCAAACAACAAGTGGAAACGCTCCGAAAACGCAAAGAAGAAAAGCTGGTTGTTCGCGCACCGGCCGATGGCCGTATCCCAAATTTCCAGTTGCGTCAGTTGCTGGAAGATCGACCTGTCAAGCCGGGTGATCATCTGTTCGACATCATGAACGATCATGGTGACTGGCACATGGAATTGCTTGTTCCGGAAAAAAGAATGGGGCACCTTTTGCGTGCTCAGCGAGAAGCAGCAGCCAGAAACGAATCAACCAACCTTCCCGGTGGGTTCTATATGGCCACTCAACCTGCGGACAAGTTTAAGTGCCACTTAACGAAGGTTGCGACTCGTTCCACGACCGAGGCGGAAGACGGAACCGTGTTCGAACTCTTCGCCGTCGCCGATGAGGGTCAGAACCTGCCCGAGAAACGCATCGGAGCGGAAGTCACCGTCAAGATCTATTGCGGGAAGAGTTCAGCGTTTTACTTCGCGTTTGGGGATGCCGTTGAGTTCGTTCAAAAGTACCTTTGGTTCTAACGAGCTGGCACCGTCCAGCCGAACTTCGACCAAATTCGTTAGGTCCTGCTTCCTCTCAGAGACCTTCACGGCTTTATCATACTAAATCGCGATGCGTACACGGCAACTGTGAAGGAATCATGCTCGCCCGCAGACTGACAACCGAAGGAACTGAGCAGTTTGAAGCGTTTCTGGTGAGCCTGAAAAGCGACCCGACTCTCGACGCCCCGATGGAATTACTGACGGGGTCAAAATCATCGTCAGCCATTGATGCTGAAGTCGAAGCAGAGGCACGAGAACTGCATTCACGTCTGGAAGTCGCCGAGTATCTCAATCGCATTCTTCGCATTGATGCGACCAACCTTCGCACGGATGGCGGTTTTTGGACGTGGCTGGCATTGTGTTGGTTCGAGACGCTCTGTCCTTCTCAAAATGGGCGATGGCAACCGGGCAACAGCAGCCGCTGGATTGCCGATCTGGAAAACCCTCGAAAGGCCTGCCAGCATATTCTGGCTGGACCCTATCAGGTCTTTCGAGCACATCGTGATGAACCAACGCGAGCCCTCGCACTTCTTTGCGGGCTCCCACAGCAACTCGGCGTCCTTGTAACTCTGATTGCATCGCGACCGTCGCTGGTCACATGCAAAGCCGTCGTCGGAGCGGCCACGCGACTCTACTACGACTCTTCAAAAGGCCGGAACCGCACAGGCCTCACCGGCAAGGGCCCCGGCAGTCCTCGCCGCTTTGCAGATATCCTCAGCCAGCTTGACCTGACGTGGGATCTTCATTCGCTGACAACCGAAGAGCTGCTCGCCCTTCTTCCGCCGGAATTCGATGATTTCCACCGCAAGTCTTCACCGCGACAAAGACCGCTGATCGAATAGCAACGCGCGGGCGGAAGCGATGCCACGTCAAATCGTAAGTTTGCGATTGCGGCTGGTGACATCCCAGTACTCCGCGATCCGGCCGTTTTCAATCACCGCGACCCTATGATACAGCGCACTTGTCGGACAAATGTGCATTGGAATCGCCATCAGCACATCACCCGGCTGGTACTTTGCGGCATCCGGAGTAATCAGTCCCATGTGTTCTTCGCTGTGAATTTCCTGCACTGCAGTGGGAAGTTCCGGAAGAAACATGCGAGCGCCTTTTGGGGGATCCGCGGCCACAGCCTTGTTGCCGATGTCCAAAGTCACTCGATCTGCAGCAGGACAGCTGACGACTCGCGTAACAACGGCCGCTGCAGGAGCAAAGGGAAGATCCGGGAAGTTCATTCCATAGCCCGCATCATGGAACACACAGGTCCCCGGACACAGCTCAATGGTTGGATCCGTCATCTCTGCATAACACGGAAACGTTGGAGTGCCTCCGCAGGCCAAAGCGGGCACCATGGCTCCGGCGGCTTCGCACTTTGACCGCAACGTGACGACTCGCGGCCATTGCTGAGCGACTGCGGCTTTGCGTTCTTCAAAATTAAGCTGTCGCTGATGACCGTCGTAGACGTGAAAACCGGCCGGGCGCAGGCCGGGAAGCGTTGCGGTGAGTGCATATAATTCGACGGCACTGACGGTTTCCGGCGTAATGCCCGTTCGATCCATCCCAACATTCACATCCAGCATCACGCCGATCGTGACTACGCCCGCCGCAGCGGCGCCTGACAGTTCACGCAGAGGCTTCTCGTGATCGTTCGTCACGATGAATTCGCACCCGGGAAACTTCTGTGCCAGAGCCACCACTCGAGCCACATTGGGACCGACCGGGTTGTACGCAAACAACACATCAGTTGCCCCTGCGGCGGCAAGCATTTCGCATTCTGCGATCGTGGCGGCTTTGTGTTTCGTGACGCCACGTTCGACCCACAGTCGAATGACCTGTTCCATCTTGTGAGTCTTGCAATGAGGCCGCAGTCGACTCGGACTCTTTGCCATCGCCAGCATGCCGTCGAGGTTCGCCAGCAGTTGTTCACGAAAGATCACCAGAGAAGGGCTGAGGAGTCCGGCGAGCTCGCCACGATCAATCGAAGGCAGGGTGAACGTCATGAAATCACTCTCAGGAAGAACTGTCTCGGCTCAAAGCCATTGTCAGCGGACCTACGAAAAAGGCTGCAACCTGTTGTCAGATTGCAGCCTTTAGAATGTCGTTCTTTCTTAGCGAGCCGTCAAACTAACCAACAAACGTCTTCCGCTTCAGAGCGGCTAAACGTGACTTGGTGCGAGACGCTGCATTCTTGTGAATCAGCTTCTTGGCAGCAGCCTGGTCGAGAGCCTTCACAACAAGGCTGAATTCCTTGTCGGCGGCTTCCTGAGTCGGCTTTTCCGTCATGAAGGTGCGAAACTTTTTGATCCGAGTTCGCAATGCACCGCGTTGATGGCGGTTTCGTTCACGACGAACGAGAGACTTACGAAGTGACTTTTCTGCGGACGCTGAATTAGGCATGGCGTAAACTGGATCGAAAACGGGTCAAAAAGCTGGGAAAACGCTCAAATGCAGCGCGAGCGCGGTCGCTCAAATTGAATCGAGCCACGCAGGATAATCGTGAACTCGCGAAATTTCCAGCCTGATCGGCGAATTGTCGTCGTCTCAATAGCAAAAGACGCTCGCCATGTCGCAAAAAACGGCATTTCCAGCGCCGGGAAGAATCGTCGAGGTGCCACAGGTCGGATAATTCAGCGATTTCCGTCGTTCCGCGAGCCTCTGGATAGTCGCTTTCTGCCCCCATAGCCTCGGGCTCTGCTCGCCACACACCACTTGCCACACACCATTTGAGACCCGGATTTCGTCCTTGTGCCGGGTGCACTCAAAGTTCCGTGTACCCGGATGATGTCGGACTGCCGCCGCTCCGCAGGACGATCTCAGCTTTCGCGATGACGGCTTCATCAATTCCGCAATCCTGCATTTGACGAACGGTCAAATCGATATCGTAGGGCACTCGTCGAAATTCGACCTGCCCGTGATCGATGATCGCATAGGCGGCTCGCGGATCTCCGTCACGAGGCTGACCCACGCTGCCGGGATTGATCACCTGAGTTTTCCCCAGGTGTAACTGCATTGGAATATGCGTGTGGCCCACACACACAAAATCCACATCCACGTGCTCCAGACGCTGCTGCCATTGCTCGGCATTGTCGTTCAAATATTCGTCCATTGGATCGCGAGGCGTCGCATGCACCAGCAGGAAACGGTGATCTCCCAAAGTCAAATGACGAGTCACCGGCATTTGTGCCAGCCATGTCAATTGTTCATCTCCAAGCACTTCAAAGTGACGCGGCCTCATTGCCGCCGCCATGCGACGAAATGTTCCGCCCGGCTTCACGAGAACCCGCTGAGCCACTGAATGATCGTGGTTGCCCCGCACAAATGCGGTCGCATGTTTCCGAACCCACTCGATACATGGCAGTGGGTCGACCGCGTAGTCAACAACATCGCCAAGAAACAAACACGCGTCGAATCGCTCATCAATGGCAGCCAGCGCCGGCCAGTTTGCATGAATGTCTGCCAGCAATAGAATTCGCATCGCCTTCATCTGCCATCGAAATAATTGAGTTCCGTGGTCGTCACAACGCAATCGGAGCCTAGCACAGAATTATCGTTCGTGCATTCAAGTTTGCCCGTCACTTGCGATGTAGTCCGCTCGCTCGCAGAATAACGTGACGAATTCATTCGTTTTCGCATCCCGCTCACGGCCTCTATCAGACTGTTCCATGTCTCAAAGATCCACAGAAACTTACGGCGTACGCGTCACAAAAGACACTCTCGTTTTCAGCGCGGCACACTTCATTACGTTCAACGGAACAATCTGCGAACGAATTCACGGGCACAACTGGCGAGTCGAAGCGGCGATCGAAGGACCTTTGGACGAAAACCATTATGTGTTCGACTTTATCGCCCTGCGAGATGGGCTGCAGGCGATTGTCCATGAACTGGATCACCGAGTCCTGCTGCCTGATCGACATCCGACGATCAAGGTTTCAGTCTCAGAAGATCAACGTGAAGTCACTGCGACGTTCGAAGATCGTCGCTGGGTTTTCCCGTTTGAAGACTGCAGCATCCTTCCGATCGCCAACACAACGGCGGAATTGATTTCCCGCTGGATGGGTCAAACGCTAATCTCCCGTCTGAAGCTGAATGCGCAGCATGGGCTGGCTCGTCTGCGGATCAGCGTCGAGGAAAACTTCGGTCAATGGGCCGATTGCTGGCTCCCGCTGTGATCGTCAATGAGATCATCGCCGTTCAACGGCGAGTCGCGGGCGACTGAGTTTTCGGCAACGCACTAATGCCGTGTGCATCACTTTGCAGCATCAAGCATCTATCATTCAACAGATTCACTGTGTCCTCAATCTCAACTCGATCCAATAAAGCTCAACCATGTCTGACGCACCGAATATTATCAGCACCACAATGGAGACGTTTCGCGAGGACGTCATTCAACAGTCTCAGATTCGTCCAGTGGTTGTCGACTTCTGGGCGGAATGGTGTGGACCATGTCGACAATTAATCCCACTTCTCGAAAAGCTCACTAACGAAGCCAGGGGAGCCTTCTGCCTGGTGAAGGTCAACGTCGACGAGTGTCCCGAGATCGCCGGCGCGTTTGGAGTGCAGTCGATTCCGTTTGTTGTTGCCATGGTCGACGGCCAGCCAGCCAGCCACTTCGCCGGAGTCCAAACCGAGCCTCAACTGCGCGAATGGTTGAAGGCGTTTATGCCGTCGCCATCCATCGAAGCGTTTGAGCAGGGCCAGCAGCACGAAGCCGACGGATCCCTCGAACTCGCCGAAGCCAGCTATCGCATCGCCGCCGACCTGGAACCAGACGCCGCCGAATTCCGCATTGCCCACGCTCGAGTGCTGATTGAACTCAACCGCGATCAGGAATCCCGCGAGATCCTGGATGAGCTCAACAAACGAGGCTTCCTCGAACCCGAAGCACAGGCTCTGTTGGCCCAGCTTGAAATGCGAAGTCAGGTCGAAGAATCCGGCGGAGTCATCGAAGCAAAGAAGGCCCTGGAAGCCAATCCCAGCGACCTTAAGCTGCAACTAAAGCTCGCCGAAGCCTACGGCGCGGATAGTCGTTTTGAGGAAGCCTGCACCATGATGCTCGAAATCGTTAAAGCCGACCGAGCCGGCGTGGGGACTCAGGCCAAGGAAGCCATGGTTGGACTGCTGACGGTGATGGGACCCAAGTCCAAACTGGCTTCCGAGTTTCGACGTAAACTAGCGACGGCGTTTTATTGAACCGAGTCCCATCAGGATGATTCCGACACGGCAATTGATTGCATCAAATTAAAACATCAGATCAAGTCTGCCACTCTGGATCGAACAGGGATCGACGGAGCCGTTTGTGACCATTCAAGTCACGTGCGAATCCTGCAACACCCGGCTGAAGGTCCGGGCCGACAAATCAGGTCGCCGTCGCAAGTGTCCCTCGTGCGGACTGCCGATCATGGTTCCATCCGGCGAATCAAACCCGAGCCTCGATAAACCTCCAACAGAGACGTTTGACGACAGCTTTGATCTTTCTGAACTATTGCCGTCGTACGAAAAGTCATCGGAAGATTTCTCGAAACTCCCGCCGGTCAGAAAACAGGTCCGGAAAATGCCCTCCGGACAGCCTGTTGCTTCCAGCGAATCGTCCGCCAATCGCAATCCAGCGACGACAGCACGGCAACCCTGCGGAGGGTGCGGAAAGCTGCTGGATCCCGGAGTACGTTATTGTGTCGGCTGTGGCCACAACAACTTTGATGCCGCCGCGGAGTCGGTATCGGCGCAAATGAAGATTCAGAATCGCCTCGAGAAACTGAGTGCTTCACTGAGTGTTGCTCGTGTTCTATACATCTTCGCTGGAATGTTCCGCGGGTGACTTCGACGACTCCCGCAATTCAGCAGTGATTGAGGGACGTCAAAGCGGGGCACGTGAAAATGGAGCTGTGAACAGCGTGGTGCAACCTACTAACGGTCGCCTTCAGAGTTTACCGCAATTCCCGCCACGCGACCGAACTACAGCGCAACCATTCGGATTCCGACACGGCCTCCAAACGACGGACTATTTTGGATCCGCTGGATCCTTCTCGCCGTCTTCCTGTTTCTCTTTGTCCTTCTCATCATCGTTCTTTGGGAACTTCTCCTCATTGATCCGCTTGATCTCGTCGCTCATGTTTGCGAGCGGCAGCTTGCCTTTGAGCTTGATCGTATCGGGTGGTTCGCAGGTCTTTTCATTGCACGCCTGGAAGCGGATCTCAATTTCCAGTTCGGCCTTTTCGGCGGTTTCCTCAGCATCCGTTTCCAGCAGCGCATAGATGATGACTTTGCCTCCGTAGACATGGGACGCGTCTTCCTGGCCATCGACATTCAGAAGCTCATGCTTTGGATACTTGATCTTTGTCATTTTCACCTTTTGGCTACTCTTCAGCTTCACTTCTGTGGGGATCAGGAAGTCAGGATTAGAAGGATTGGCGTTGATGTGCCATTCGTTGGCGATCGTCAATTCAATGGCCACAGGACATTTGCCGCCTCGTGCCAGTTTGTCGAAGTAAGGATAGATCTTCGCCTTCACCGGACGCTCATCGTAACTGCGTTTGAACGGCGACGGATTCGCCGGATCAGGGATCACAGGTTTGAAAGCCTGTTGTTCACCATTGGCCGGAGCAATATCCTTTTGATCCTCGTCAGCAATCACCAGCGACACTGGAACTGCCGAGCCCGTCATCAGAACAGAACTGCGATCAGGCTGGTTCACCGCAACAGACTGCAATCGCAGCATGTCCTGCAGCGCCAGGCCCATGCCGGAACACGCGGCCGGTGAACTGCTGAGTGTGCCGCTGAAATGCCTGAGGGTTGATTCGGCCAATTCACGAAACTTCGGATTCTTGTTGTGCTGACTCAAATCAAACAGATTGCGAATGGTCATGCTGTTGCCGGACGGCGTGACGGAATCGTACGGCGAGCTGGTCTTTGCAAAGAGCTTTTCCTGATCATGCGCCGTGAAGAAAAACGTCGACTGTGCTTCATCGTAGAACAACGCGATCTGTTGTTCGGTGAGCTCCGTCGCGGCGGTTAGCCAGCGAGCTTCACCGGTTGATTGATGCAGAGCCCGCAGAGCCGAAACAAGGCAGGCATAGTCGTCGAGATATCCGCGCGAGCCGGCGATGCCGTTCCGCCATGACCTCAGTATCTGGCCATTCGCGACTTTCATTTTTGTCAGCAGAAAATCGGCCGCTTTGGAGGCTCGCTGCAGGTCCATTTCGCGACCCGGCAGCCGACCGCTGACGGCAAGCCCCTGAATCATCAGGGCATTCCATTCGGTCAGAACTTTGTCGTCCAGCAACGGCCGTGGGCGTTCCGATCGGACATCCAGCAACTGAGCCCGCATCGTCTTCAGCTTCGCCTCCATATCAGAGGGATCAAGCGATCTCTTCGCAGCCAAATCGCTGAGCGTCATCGGCAGATAGAGCACTCGGCCGTGTTCAAACGACTGCTGTTCGTGAAAACCGTAAGCCGTCATGAAGAGATCGGCTTCGTCAGGCTTGAGGATTGATCGCACCTGCTCTTCGGTCCAAACGTAGTACTCGCCTTCGATGGCGTTTGTTTCCGCATCCAGAGCCGAACAAAATCCGCCGTCCGGCAAAGTCATCTCGCGATCCATGAAGCCAATCAGTTCATCGACGACCTGCAGATAAAGCCGATTCTTTGTGACCATTGCGGCTTGAGCATAAACCTCCAGCATCTGAGCCTGATCGTAGAGCATCTTTTCGAAGTGAGGGACATTCCAGCGTCGATCCGTGCTGTAACGATGAAAGCCGCCTCCCACATGATCTCGGATGCCGCCCTTCGCCATGGCGGTCAAAGAGTGATCCACCATCTTCAGCAGATTGGCGTCGGCCGTTTCCTCATACAAACTCAGAAGGAACATCAACCGAGGCACGTTGGGAAATCGAGGACCATCCGGATTTCTGGCATTGAAATCAATTCCGCCATGGACCGCGTCGTAGTGACTTTCAATATCTGCGACGACAGCATCCAATTGCTCGCGAGTCAGCTCTTTGGGCTCAGCAAGCACGGTCGGCCCGGAAAGTCGTCGCACTTCGCGAGCGATCATGGATGCCGAACTTTCCATCGACTCCTTGTCGTTGGCCCACAGATCGTGAATTCGGCCTGAGGCTGAAAGGAATCCCGTTCGACCATCGGCAGTGTCTTCTGGAGGAAGGTACGTTGCGCCGGCGATTGGATCTCCTTCAGGAGTCAGAAACATCGACAACGGCCAGCCACCTCCACCACCGCCGCCTGCTGCCTGTTTGTAGACGATCAAGCTGGTCATGTAGATGTCGTCGACATCAGGCCGCTCTTCTCGGTCCACCTTGATGCAAACAAAATGCTCGTTCAGATAGTCGGCTACTTTTTGATTCGAAAACGTCTGTCGCTCCATCACATGGCACCAGTAGCAACTGCTGTAGCCAATCGACAAAAAGACGGGCTTGTTTTCCTTGCGAGCTTTCTCAAAAGCCTCAGTTCCCCACGGATACCAGTCCACCGGATTGTGAGCGTGCATCAAGAGGTACGGGCTGGATTCTCGACCAAGTCGATTCAAAGGGGTCAAAGGGGCCGTTTCATCGGTTTTGACGACCTTCGTCTCGTCATTTTTCGTCGCGGAATCTGTGAAAACTGTTTCGTCCGAGGCCACGGTTTCATCCGATTCATCAGCGAACATCAGTGCATTTCGAGAAGCCAGGGACGCTACGTTGACGGTCAATGCCAGAAGGCAAACCGTCAGAACTCGGCGAATTGACATGTTTTCGAACTCGTCTTCAGAGGTGATCACACGGGTGTTGAATGGCTCAGGAAACCAGCAAAGCCCCGCGCCCGGCCTCAAGCGATGTGAACGGCGTCACTCAAACTCCAGACCGGAAAAACCGTACCGACAGAAACCGGCAGCGACATTCTAGGCAGGAACAGCTCCGAGATGAACTCCAGTGGAATTTGCCGGTCCCTTAGTGCCATAATTTCTGGAACATCCGGCAATTCGGGGATTTTGGGATGCCACAACTTCTGCCACATCCCATCAAAGCTGCAGCCGTAAAACAGTTTTTCAATGGGATGGACCATGTCAGCAAGCGGACCGCAGCTGCTGGCAATCCCGTCCTCTTGACTGAGTCTCTATCAGCCGCAATGTCCCATCGCCCGGTTTTCGTTCGTCATATTGCATTAAATTGCATTAACAGGACCGCGGTGAGTTCCGGCTGGTGGTCTGAAATGCCATTTTGAGTAGTCGAAGCCGATTAGGAAACTGGCTCAAACCCACATCGATTGAAGCGAGCTCGCTCGGCCGTTCAGATCTCAACTTCAACTGCCGAATTTGCCTATCGGCAGGATATTCTATTTGGACTGATTTTAGGATTTGGTCATCTCATAACGATCCTGGGGCCGAAAAACAAAAAAGGCACACTGCGCGGCCATGCGCGATCCGTACGGACACTGCGGATGCTGGTCGTTTGGGTTGCCGTTGGTCAGTCTGCGCTGAAGCGGCGCGGATGACGTTCTCGGATGCTCCCAATGGACAGAGCCATGGAATCGCCGATCATCGCGACCCTTCCTCGCGGACACCACATGGACCGACAGTTCGGTGTCGTCTACAACCGCGCGCCTGCTTACGCGGACGATCTGACTCAGATTGACGGAGTGCGAACTCGTGAGGCCGTGCTGTTGAACCAAATGGGGATCTACCTGTTTGGTCAGGTCTCGCTTTGGCGTCACCGCGAGATCGTCGCGATCGCTGGTGAATTGCAGGTACCCGTTTCTCGAATCGTTGATGAAGGCTGGACCGAGCAGGCACGAGAACTGTGTCGTCCGACCGTTCGGACGTCGTCGCACCGTTCAGCGTCGATCCTTCGAACAGCTGCGCTTCTTGCGTGCGCACTTCTGATCGGGTTCCTGTCAGTTTACTTTCTGGGTCGTTACCGAAATCAGGCATTGACCGGCATCCTGTCAGCCGACATCACATCAATTCGCGTCCCTGCCGCATCCCGTCTCACGACCGTCAGCGTCAAGCCGGGCGATGAAGTATTTTCGGGGCAGCCATTGCTGACTTTGGAAAAGCTTGAACATCTGGCATTAATTGAAAATCAGGAACGCCTGGTACGCGATATCGAACGCGACTTAAAACGCATCGAAGCTCAGTCAGCCATTGAACTCGAATGGCGAACGCGCGATCTTGACCGGACGCTTACAGGAGTTCGACTGCAGGTGGCTCAGCGAGAATCGGTTGCTCAATGGCAGCAGCCCACTGAGCCAATGAATGCATGGACTTCGCGCGAGGGGACACAGGTTTCTCGGATCTCGTCTCGCAGCGAAATGAGCACAAGCTTAAGGCCTCAAGCCGGGGGAATTGCATTCTTCAGCGGCATTAGCGGCCAATCATCACCGATAACTGCGACAGTCGCTTTAGCAACTCCAGCTCCTCAACCCGCTCCCATTCGAACGGCGATGGTCCCTCGCGAAGGCGTCGTCTCCGATTCGCCCGTGCCAATGCCTGTGGATCCTCAGCTTGAGGTCCTGCGAAGTGAACAACTGCGGCTCGAAACTGTGCGAACCACTTTGCCATCAACCATCAGCGAAGCGCTTGGCGTGACGTCGTTGAAGGGTCAGTTCACCGAAGCAAGTCAGCAATTGGATTCCATGAAATCTGTGAGCCGTGAGATTCAGGTGCAGGCTCCAAACTACGGCGTCGTTGGTCAGGTGAGATTTCGACAGGGTGACGACTTGCCCGCTGGCGAGATCATGCTGCGAATCCTGCACACCGATCGTCGCTATGTGATGCTTTATCTGCCGACAAAACGAGTCAACGAAATGCAGCCCGGACACGAAGTCGAACTCCGCTTCCCTGGCAATCAGGAGTTCCGAGGCCAGGTTGTTGAAATCCCAATGATGGCCGACACGACTGGCGAAACGGGCGAGACACTGGCTGCTTTCCGAATTGAGCCTGTCGGTAAACTGTGGCCGACGGTCCCTGTCGGTTCGCAGATCGACGTCATCTCGTCGCGATAAGGCAAGCGTCGCCAAAGCCTCAGCACTTCACAACACTTTGTACCTGATCGATGCTCACGGGTTCATGTGTCAGCATTGCACCTGAGCCATCGGCGCCAACGATCACCAACATCCCGCGCAGGCTCTTTCTTGCGTCAGGAAATCCTGAGATCCGCGTTCCGTCGGCGAGCGTCACGAGAACTTCGTGAGTCTCATGCACACCGGGAAGTTCCGGATGCACGATCTCGGGAAAACGTTCCCAGGCCCAAGTCCAAAGCGTCGCATTCGCATCCGCACGGCCTGCGATGTCGAACCATTCTACTTCGGCCTTTCGCAGTTCCTTTATCGGAGCTTGCTGACACCAGACTCGAAGGACCTGATCAATCCAGTTTCGCCGAGACGCAGCGATGGCTTCAAAGGAATTCGGAATCATTGGCGACTCAGTAGCGTCAGGCATAGAAGACTGTCTCTCAAGTTGGGGTCAGCTGATGGTCTCGCGTTGTAGCGGCTGACAAACATGATTCGCAATTCCACGAGGTCGCAACGGCCGCGTTTGCCCAAAACCGGCGATGAGATGTTTCGACGCCCTCCCAAAAGATGTCTTGATGTCATCGCCCGTCAGCAGCGAAACTCCCGCAGTCCGGCTTCCTGACCAGAATTAGCACTTGCATCCCGAATTTAGCGACCATGCAGCGTGAAAACAGGAAACGGCCAGAGGAAGACACGATCAACATGGTCCGCCGATTCTTTGATCTTTGCGTCGCGATTCCTGCGATGATTGGACTCGCTCCGATTCTGCTTCTGGCTGCAATCGGAATTCGATTTTCCAGCCCAGGCCCCGTGTTTTATCGTGCGCAGCGAGTCGGTCGATACGGGCAATTGTTTACGATGTTCAAACTCCGGACAATGCATTGTCGTGCGTCGGCCGGCAGTTCGATTACGTCGGCAAATGATCCGCGAGTTTTCGCCGTCGGTAGGATCCTGCGAGCCCTCAAGATCGATGAGCTGCCTCAATTGCTGAACATTATCACGGGTGACATGGCCATCGTAGGGCCCCGTCCCGAAGCTCCGGATATCGTGGATCGATACTACACGCCGGACTTTCGCCGATCGTTGAATGTTCCCCCGGGGCTCACCAGTCCAGGCAGTATTTTCTATTACACACATGGAGAAAGCCTGCTGGCGGATGGCGAAGCGGAAGACTTCTACGTCGCCAAACTGCTGCCACTGAAAATGGCCATTGACCTTGAGTATCTGGAGCGAGGAACATCGATTTCCGATGTCGGTGTGATGCTGCGAACTGCGGCTGTTCTGCTGCAAAAAGCACTCGGACGAAAAACATTCCCGACGCCGGACGCTCTTCTGACGTCCGAAATCAGCACTAAAAAACCACACTCACAGAAGTCCGCCGCGTAAGGCTCGCGACCGAACATCCGCGGCCAGCCCTGCCTGATGAATGACTTCCGTCACGATTGACGCAACACGATTGACGGAAACTGCCAGACGCTTATCCTCCAGTGCTGTTAGCCCGTGTGTTCGCGTCGACGAATTCTCCCAAGGACTTGGTCTTTTGTCAGAGCTTCTTCCCGTCAATCCGCTTGCGCCGCATGACTTCTGGATGAAGAAAGCACTCGATCAGGCCATCATGGCCTTCGATCAGGGCGAAGTTCCCGTGGGTGCGGTCATTGTCTTTGAAGAACGCGTGATAGCCGAAGCACACAATCAAAGGGAAACACTCAATGACCCAACGGCTCACGCGGAAATGATCGCGATTACTCAGGCCGCAGAAGTGTTGCAGTCCTGGCGGCTCCTGAACTGCACGCTGTATGTCACGCTTGAGCCCTGCCCCATGTGCGCAGGTGCTGTTGTGCAGGCACGAATTCCACGAGTTGTCTATGGAACTGCGGATCCCAAGGCCGGAGCCTGTCATTCTCTGTTCAGCCTAACTTCCGATATTCGCCTGAACCATCAGTCTGCGGTGCTTGGCGGAGTAATGCAGGAGGATTGCAAAGCAATCCTGCAGGAATTTTTTCGGCAACAGCGAGCACTCGGCAAGAAATAGGGTCGAAGTGTGCCGCTGCACAGGCACTTTACGGCAATCGCAGAAAAGGCATTTCGGCAAAAATTGCCACTGCAATAGCGAAGTCGCGAATACTGCCTGTGAAACCTACAAGATCAGACGATTGATGCACGCACGAGGCAGTGCCGTCGAAGAATCGTGATCAAAACTTTAATCGCTATTGACCCAATTTTTCAGTTGGGATAAATCTCGGCCCACACGCAACGCGTCACTCGGCAGATTCGGCCAAACGCTTGCGACTCCTTTCCAATTTCTGCTGTTCTTTACTGGTTGGCCAATCCACTGCAACCCGCAGAGCATTGCCAACATCCCGTCTCATCTCACAGATTTTCGGACCAGCCCTTCGAGATTTCAGCCGCACTGATCTTTCGAGCGACTGTACTGCAAATCGGTTCCTCTCTCACCCGCACGCGGCAGTTTTTCGTTGAAACTGCTTGCGAGCTTGTGACCATTTCTTCAGGGAAGAAGCTCATGCTATCCAGAAGAGTCTCTTTTGGTGCCGCGCTGGGAGCGCTGGTTGTTTCGCTGCAAAGCACTGCCGCCCAGGCTCAGTATTACGACGGTGGTTGTGGTAGCTGTGGAACGGTTTCACATGTTGCAGCCGCACCGCTTGCCAGTTGCACGCCTATTCAGCCAATTCAGGCGACCTGTTATCAGACAGTGCCTGTAACAACCTACGCTCAGCACAAGCAGACGGTTGAAGTGCCCACTTACGAAACCGCCTACGAAGATCGCGAAGTCACCGTGTTAAGACCTGTGACTCAAAGTAAAGAAATCGAAGTCCCGACGGTCTCTTACCAGAACGTCGTGGAAATGAAGACCGTGACTCGCGACGCCGGTCGCTGGGTCACCAACTATCATCCTGTGGCTAAGTGTGCTCCGTGTCAGGTTGATCCAAGGCCGGGCGTTCTTGGCTGGATGAACCGCACAGGCTACTCGATGCAGTCCGCGATGACTCCCAACTATCGAACATCACGCCAGTATGTTCCGAACATGATGACCTGCTCTGTCCCTGTCACGAAGCAGGTGGCAGTGCGAGGAACTCAGCGAGTCACGGTTCAGGAAACGAAGATGGTGGCTGAAAAGAAATCGGAACGCGTTCCTGTGCAGCGACTCGTGATGAAGAAGCAGGAAGTCACCGTGATGCGACCTCAAACGGCCTATCACACCGTGCCGATTGGAACATCCATGGCCTACGGATCTCCTTTCGTCGGAGGTACTCAAATGGCTTACGGCTTACCAATTATCGACAACACGACTTCGACACGTTCTGCTCTTGCTCCAAAACCAGACCCGATCAGCAGCGAACGATCAGCTTTCAAGTCCGACGAAGAGGGCACCGGCGAAGGATTCAAGCGAGACGAAAACAATGTCCGTGGCTCATCGCTCGAGAACCGCAAGCCTCTAAACAGCGATGAAGATGAGCCAGCGTTCCCGTCATCAACTCGCCGAAGCAAGGACCGATCAAACAGTCCAATCGTTCCGGCTGTCTATCGCAAAGAAGCCTCCACAGAAACAGCAGCGTCCAAGCCCGTTTCGACACCGTCTTCGGGCTGGCGAGCAACTCGCAAAACCAGCGAACGAAACGTTTCGAAGAGCAGCCTCGATAAGCCCGCGATTTCGATGGCTGATTCTGTTCGCGAAAAATAATGACGAGGCTCAGCCTCAAATATGAATCACGGTGCATTCTCCCCGAATGTATCCACTGGACCCTTTCCCCCTCTCTCCTCTCCTCTCTCTCCTTTCTGTTCAAAAGCTAATGCGTCCCCTCGCGGCACCGGTATCACACCGGTGCCCATTTTTTTGCGCTGAGGGTTGTGCTGGCGAAGGTGAAGCATCACTTAAGGCGAACAATCAGGGGATTGACATCCCCCGCTCGCCGAAGACAGACTTTATTTTCATCCGCGAGCAGACGAAGTCCTGCGAAAACCGTTTGGCTCCGCATTCCATAATGAAATGCAACGAAATACTCTGCGAATGAATCGAAGGGAAAAGTCCGTGTTCGGAAACGAAGTCCTAACAACGCCCGCGATTTGCACAGTCGCGATACTGCTGCTTTTGGCTGGGTGGATCGAAACTCGCACAAAGAAGATCCCAAACTGGCTATCGCTTTTGGGCTTAACTTCGGGGATCGTGCTCGCGGCACTCGATCAACTGTTCCTGACCCATGCGTGCGGTCTTTTGCTTGGCTTCGTGATCGGCGTCGCCTTCTTCATTTCTGGATTTGCGGGTGGTGGTGCCGCAAAATTGATGATGGCCGTTGGAGCGATTATTGGTCCAGCGGCACCGATCGCCTCGGGTGCTGTCTCGCTTCTGATCCTCGGATACTTCTACTCTGTTCAAAAGCTCAAAGTACCCGTCGAAATCCAACACAAGGGCAAAGCAACACGTCGAAACACAATCGATGGGTCACTCGTACTGACAATTGGCAAAGTGGTTGGCATAGTGCTTTTGTTAAAGCCGTGGAAATGACTGCTCAATGTTCCATGAAACTCCAGTAACGTCAGCGAAACCTGTCACTGGATCACGGTGACTTAGCCCAAACGGCAGAAAATCCAACGTGGCTTTCTCATTACAAAACACGCTTTTGCTGATCTACGGCGAGCGGCAGGAAATGGCGTACCAGCCCATTGTAGAGCAGTTGTCTGAACTGCTCACGAACGATTGGGACACTCGTTCTACGTTGGTAAATCGTCTCCTGCCGCTCGCCTACGACAGATTAGCCTACATCTGCCAAACCGTTTCCGCCCACGAACAACTCAGTACAGGTGCGTCTGAAAGCGAGACTGCCGCTCGTCGCCGCTGCCGCTTCCATTGGCAACCGCTCCGTCTAAAATGCCCTGCAGCGGTTTGTGCTGTTTTGGCCCTGGACGAGGTCTTGCCATGCGATGGTTTTCGGTTCTTCTTCTCGTTTGTTCAGAAGTGTTCTGCACTCAATTGCCGGCCGCGACGATCATTCACGCCGGACGTTTGATTGACGGTCGGAACGATGCTCTGCAAACCGAGATGTCGATCGTCATCGAAGACGGAAAGGTCGCGAAAGTTGCCAAAGGATTTCTGCCGCCCGGCGATGGTGACAAGCTAATCGATCTCCGGGAGTTCACAGTCCTCCCGGGGCTGATGGATATGCATACGCACCTGATGTCGCAGCATTCGAAGGATTCCTACACCGAAAAATTCTTCATGGAAGAATCAGACTACGCTCTTCGATCCACGATGTACGCGCGAGCCACGCTGATGGCAGGATTCACGACGGTGCGAGATCTGGGCGACAACGGCATCAATTCGGTCTCGCTGCGAAAGGCCATCAACGAAGGCTGGATCATGGGGCCTCGTATCTTCACTGCCGGCAAGTCGCTCGCCACGACTGGAGGTCACGCCGATCCAACCAACGGACTGAAGGGTGATTACCGACGCGATGCTGGACCGGTCGAAGGCGTAATCAACGGTGCCGATGATGCTCGCAAGGCTGTTCGACAGCGATACAAAGATGGTTCAGACCTGATCAAGCTAACGGCCACGGGAGGAGTGCTGAGTCTCGCGGCCAGCGGTCAGAATCCTCAGTTTACCGACGAGGAATTGAAGGCCATCGTCGAGACCGCCAAAGACTACAACATGGCGGTCGCCGTTCATGCTCACGGAGCCGAAGGAATGAAGCGCGCGGTGCTCGCTGGCGTCGATTCTATTGAACACGGCACCTACATGACAGACGAAATCATGGACCTGATGAAGCAACGAGGCACGTATTGGGTTCCGACCAACATGGCGGGCGAATGGGTGGCGAAGAAATCTGAGGAACCCGGCTACTTCCCGGAGATTGTTCGCCCCAAAGCGGCAGCGATTGGACCGGCAATTCGTCAGACATTCACTAAAGCCTACAAGGCGGGCGTCAAAATTGCTTTCGGCACCGACAGTGGCGTGTCGCCACATGGTGAGAACGCTCACGAGTTCGAGCTGATGGTCCAGGGCGGCATGCCTGCCATGAAGGCCATTCAGTCGGCAACTCTGGAAGGCGCAAAACTGCTGCGAGTGGAAGATCGGCTCGGCACACTGGAAGCCACAAAACTCGCAGACGTCATCGCCGTCAAAGGCAATCCGCTCACCGAGATCAAGGCAATGCACGATGTTGTGTTCGTGATGAAGGAAGGCGAAGTGTTTAAGCAACCGTGACTCAGTCGTTGCACATTCAAAGGCTCAAATGGACAGTGTTTTCGGCGAGCGGGGGATGTCAATCCCCTAATTGTTGGCAGCACGAAAAATCAGGGGACTAACGTCCCCCGGCTCGCCTCAAGTCTGACCGCGCGAAGTAGAGCCGGAACGCGCTAGCGTTCGGTTGAATCCTTACTTGCCCAAAAAACCGGGTGCTAGCGCACTCCGGCTGATACAATCCTTTCACTGGCCACCAGCCAGAGGATCGCATGCGAATCGTACTCGTCACAGATGGTCGAACGAAGGCGTTGCTGAGTCTGATTGCCTTCGTGGTACTCTGCCTTCCAGCGCACGCTCAGCCGCCCGACGAAGCCTCCGCCCTGCCCTTTGTGTCGTCTGACCAGATCGTGATTCGCAAAGCCGGTTCACAGCGAGCCAAAACGATGTCGGGAGTGATCGAAGATCTGTCCGGCCAGACCGTCGTCCTTCGCCGAGCTGGCAACACGGTCGATGTCTTCAACCTGCGAGACGTCGTCTCCCTGCGGTTCCAGAAGTCCCCCGAGTTCGACGAAGGACTTCGGCGAATTCGTGCTCGAAACTGGAAGGGTGCCGTCACCGCGTTGCAAGCGGCGGCAAACTCGGAGCCTCGCAAGTGGGTCTCTCGGGAAATCCGCGCATCCCTTGCCAATGCTCAGCGAGGCATCGGGCAGCTCAACGTATGCCTGGAAACTATCGAGCGTATTCTCAAGGATGACGCCGACTCGCGACACGTCGTCGAACTGCCGCTCGTCTGGGACGAACGCCTGCCGGCCGAGCACCGAATCTCGATGGCCGTTGCCGATCTCAAATCCGAGTCGCTCGCGCGGCAACTAGCAGCCGCCTCCGCCCTGCTTCAGGATCTACAGCACCAAACGGCGTCGATTGCCACGTTGCAGTCATTGAAAAAGAACGCCCACGGTCGATTGCGAGACCTTGCGGAAATGCAGCTTTGGCGAGTGCCGTTGCTTCGACCCGATGAACTTCGATCGAGCGACATCGCATCATGGAATCAGCAGGTTCGCTTTCTCGACCGCCGGACGCGGTCCGGTGCTGAATTCATCATCGGCCGCGCGCTGCTGGCGACTCATGACTATGACAACGCGGCGACCAGCCTTTTGTGGGTGCCGTTTCTGGAACCGCTCGACCCACCCACCACCGCCGCCAGCCTGACCGATGCCATCACGGCCCTGAACCTCGCCGGGCGAACCGCCGAAGCCGCACGGCTTCGCATCGAATTGAGCGATCAAACTGCGAACCACATCGACGAGAAACCGCCTCGCTGAAAATACCCCGAGTGATTCCTACGGATCTCTACTCCGCACTGCGTAACATGGTCGTCCATCAGCCGCCGCCTGACGCAGCCCACTACAACCCGTCTCTCGTTCCGGCATCACTGGCCAGTCGCAGGCTTCTTCCATCCGCGACCACTTTGTCCCCCAGCAAAAGCAGCGCTGCGTTCATTAGTTTTGGATCGCATTCAATCTCATCGCGAAGCGACTTGGTCGCCACCTTGTCCTTTCCTCGCGCTCGTTCGCGTGTCAGAATTTCTACAACGCGGGCAGAGATCGCTTCAGGCGATGAAGTTGCCTTCTCCGCCGATTGCTGCTTGCTCGGTCCAGCATGCTCGGCATCATCCACCATCTCCGCCGTCGCGCCGGGAACGACGATACGAGATGCCCCGCCGCGGCCTTTGACGACCTTGATCTGAACCGGAATCGCGTCGGTCATTTCTGTCACGTGCGAGATCACTCCGACCTTGCGTCCCTGAGCTTCCAAATGCATCAGCGCGCTCATGGCGATGTTGAGCGTCTCGGGATCAAGGCTGCCGAAACCTTCGTCGATGAATAGCGATTCGATGCGTAGACGATTCGACGTGAGCGATGCCAATCCCAGCGCCAATGCGAGTGAGACCAGAAACGATTCGCCGCCGGACAGCGAATGGATCGATCGTTTCTCGTCGCCCATGTCGCGATCGATCACGACCAGATTCAACGACTCGGTCAGACGCTCGACCCGATAGCGAGCGGCCAGATGGTTGAGCTGAAGGTTCGCGTAGCCCAGCAAGACATCCAGCGTTCGCCGCTGAGCAATCATCTTGAATTTTGCACCATCCGACGAACCGATCAGCTCGTTCAACTTCAGCCACGGATCCGCAATCGCCTGCTGACGTTGAATCTGTTCGCTGATGATCGAGTTGTCTCGTTGTCGATCGTCATCGCTTCGAAGCACAGCTCGAGCGGCATCCGCTTTTTCTTTTGCTGCGACAAAGTCGGCCTGCTGAGATTGAAGCAGTTCCTGGACAGTGGCTTCCGGATCTTCTGTTGGCCGCGACGCCACATGATCCTTCAATTGCGATGCATGAACACTGACGGCGCCGTTGGCGGACGTGACGGCAGCTTCAAGCTGATCCAAAGCCGCGCGTTCTGCCTTGAACCATTCGTCATTGCGATTCAGCATCTCGTCGAGTTCCGGCAGCGTCAACTGGCGCGACGCTTGGCTGGCAAAGTCTGCAAGCCACGAAGTCATCGTGTCACGCGCTGTCGCTAGCCGGGTTTCTGTCTGCAAATAGCTCTGAGAAATCGAATCGAGTTCCGAGATCGCCGTCGCCAGATTCTTATCGGCTTCGCTCCTCTGCAACGCCGCATTCTCCAGCGCCTTTGCAGCAGACTGAAGTCGCTCGTGAATCTCCGCTTCGACAAGATCCGCGGCTTTGCCTTTGAAGAGCTGCATTCGCTGGGCAAGTTGCAGTTCCCGCTCGCTGGCGACGGCCTTCAAATCCAATTCGCACCGCTCTCCTGTTTGCTGAGCCAGCGTTTGAGATGCCTGAAGCGGCTCCATCGCGGCGTCTGCTTTTTGAATGTCTGCTGTCAACTCCGAAAGTCGCTTTTCAATATGACTGCATTCAGCTGTTGCGGTCTGAAACCGGGTTCGGAACGTGGTGGACTCTTTTTCAAACGCGGCTCGAGAATCCGGCAGTCCATCCCAGACGCTGCTGAGCTGATTCAGTCCCTCGGCACATCGCTTCTCGGCAGCGTCCAGCAATCGTTGAGCATTCGCAAGTTTTTCGTTTGCAACGCCCCGATTCTGTTCGAGCTTCGCGAGTTGCTGCTGGTGTGCCTGCAACTGATCGCGAGCCAGCTCCAGCTTCTTCCGGCAAACCTCTGTTCGCTTTGCCGCGGCCCGTTGTTCTTTCTCCTGTTGGACGATCGCCGTAAGTTCGCTTTCGATGTCACGAACTCGCTGCTCAGTATTTTGAAGACGATTTTCGGCCGACCCAGCCAGCAGAGTAGCGACTTCTGGATGGTCTGCCGCAATCCACGTCCACTGAGCAACACTTAGCTGAAGAGTCGATACTTCTATCTGCTTGCGAGCGATCGACTCCGATCGAACATTCACGGCTGCGTCCAGACGAGCAATCTGATCCTTGATCTCGTCACGACGTTTTTCGTAGTTCCTAACGGACGTTTCAGCAGCCTTCACCGCGGTGGCCGCAAGGTCCGGCTCGTGCTGACTGTAAGGATGCTCAACGGACCCGCAGACCGGGCATTTTTCTCCCGTCTGCAGCGTCGCTCGCAGACGCTTTGCGTGATCATCGATGGCCGCTTTGATCAACTCCAACTGACTCTTCGCCGCCTCGTACGCCTGTCCCGCAGCGGGCAGTTCCACGTCCTGCTTCTGCCGTAACGCAGCCCCGTCCGTCGCTTGGTCTGACGTCAGCTTTTCAAGTTCGGTCTGAATCGCCGCAGTCTGATCCAGCTGAGTCTGCAGTTCTTTCAGTTGGAGCACCAGTCGGGAGACGACTTGCAGCGAAGCATCCAATCGAGATCGCTCGGCAGCCAACTGTTCGACGTCAAACTGCTTTGCAGCGTCACTCGACTCGTGAAGATCTCGCTCGGCCGCTTCAAAGGCCGAAAGCAGCGACGGTCCAGATTCCATCTGAAGCCTGATCCCGGTTTCCAACTCGCTCAGTTGCGCCGTCGCTTCCTTCAGCGTGGCGAGTTCCACCGTGACCTGAGACTGCGCGGCCGCTGCAGCATCAAGACGATCCAGCCACATCGCTGCGTCGCGGATGAACGGGCAGTAGCTCGCCAGACGTTTGCGATCGCGATGATGTTTTTCTTGTTCCTTCTGGAATGCTTCGCGATGCTGGATCGTTGTCTGCAACTTCGTCGATGCGGCCAGCAGAGCCGTTCTTGCTTCTTCCACAGCGGCGCTGGCCACAACAAACCGATGCTGCAACGGCGCGAGTGTCGCGTCCAGCGCGCGAGCCTGATTCAGGAGCGTTCGGCTTTCAGACTGTTCGGCGACGATCGCCGCCTGAACTGTTTCGGCCTGTTTCTGTTTTGAGTTCGATTCCTCCAAGAGGATTGCACACGTTTTGCGTTTTGCATCCGCCAGCTCGCGTAACTTTGCCGCCGTGGCGATGTCACCAGCGGCCTGCAGCTCGGCATTGCGAAGTGGTCGAGCATCTCGCGAGACGGTTTCCGTCAGTGCCAGGTCTTGACGTCGCAAAGACGCGGCCGCACTTTTCTCAACGGCAAGTTGCAGAGCTTCCTGAGCTTTCGCCAGACCGTCAGCAATCTTCGCATGCTCGCGAAACCATCCCGCAAACGATTCGAGTTCTTTCAGTCGCTGCTCAGCTTGCCGCACGACGGCGGCTGATTCTGTCGCGGCGTTTTCAGCGAGCAGACGATCTTCGGCCGAAAGCGGCGCGTTGCCTTGCAGTCGCGACTGCAGTTGCTCGATCGCCTGCCTTTCGGAAGCCGCCCGCAGATACGTTGCCCTTGAGATCGATTCGAAGCGTTCGGTGCCGGTCAACGCCTGCAGGATTTCGGCTCGCTCTTTGTCGTCCGCTTTGAGGAACGTTGCAAAGTCATTCTGAGCCAACAGGACAGCTCGAGTGAACTGCTGAAACGTCAGGCCGATCTTGTCCCTGATCGCGCTGAGCACAGCGGTCTTCGTTCCGCCCACTTCCACCGTTCCCACGCTGCCAGGTGCGATGTGGCCTCGATACAAAGTCATGTCGGCATGTTGCAGGACGCCGTCAGATTTTTTATGACCGCGGCGAACGTTCCAGCGAGCCGTCCAGGCTTGCCCGTCAACTCCCGCAAACGCGACTTCCGTAAAGCCTTCCCCAGCGCCTCGCCGCAGCAGCGAACGAGGATCCGTCTGCGATTCCTTCGCTGCAAGATCGACCAGCGACTGGGAGCGTCGAAACGGTTCCAGCCGCGGCGTCGCGTCATAAAGCGAAAGGCACAGCGCATCCAGCAGAGTGCTCTTGCCGGAACCTGTCGGGCCGCTGATCGAAAACAATCCGGCCGATCGCAGTGGCTCGCGAGTGAAATCGACCGTATGCGTTCCCGACAACGACGCAATATTGTTCAGCGTGATGCGCAGAATCTTCACGAGACGTGAACCTCCTGCAGCAGGATTTCGCGAAACGCCTTCAACAGCGGCTCACTTGCCTCAGTGCCGTATTTTTCGCGATGAGCACTCAGCAGGATTTCTTCGGGACTGATCGTCTTCAGATCGACCGCTTCAATAGCGGCATTGGCATCCTCGCTGATTGGCTTCTTTGATGAATTTTCAACTTTGATGGAAGCCAGTCGCACCGGCTTGCCGTCCAGAGCCTGCTCAATCCTCTTGCGACGCGTCGGATCCGGACCATTCTCCAGCACGCGGACTTCGAGGAACGGATGTTGTTCCGGCGGCAAAGTCTGATCGACCGTCAGTTGCTCCAACTGAGGTAGCAAGTCATCGATTAACTCCGCGCCGGAGGTGGGGATTGTGATCAGGGCCACCGTGCGAGGCACGTGCTCATCATCGACCGATTCCAGCCGTCCGTTGTTGAAGACAAGCTTGTGCAGTCGATGCGTGTACCCAGCTTCTGCGAACGACAACGGAATCGGACTGCCACAATAGCGAATACGACCTCCGTCAAACTTCTGAGCCTTGTGCAGATGACCGAGCGCCACGTACGCAACGTCGCTGGCAAATGTGTCCGGACCAATGGCTTCGGCTCCTCCAATCACCAGCCGCCGCTCCGAGTCCGTCGATTCTTCGCCGCCGTGAAGATGGCAGTGTCCCATCGCGATCAATGCCGCATCGGGGCACTGAGCCAGCTTCATCGCCCGAGCCGCGTCAGTGACCTGTCGATAGAATTCACGAATCCCGTCGAGGTACGGATCAGCCGCTTCCGGAATCAACGGCACATCCGACGGGCGAAGAAAGGGAACAGCCAGCACAATGGCTTGAATCTGCCCCGAGTGGTCTCGCAGCGGGACGAGAAACTTCTGGAAATCGATGCTGCCGCATGCATCGCGGTTCACCGTTCCGACGACGGTGATGTTCAGTGAATCGAGAACAACCGCCGGAGCTTCCAGCCTTGCAGCCGCGTCGTGATTCCCAGCGGTGACGACCATCTGCAGCGAAGGCAACGCGGCATGAGCGGCCGCCAGAAAGTTGTAGTAACGCTTTTGAGAAACAGCCGATGGATTGATCGAATCAAAAACGTCGCCGGCGAGGATCATCGCATCAGGACGCTGGGCGACAATCTGCTGCAGGAGCCAATCAAGAAATGCGGCGTGTTCCAAATCTCGATCAAAGCCAAGAAATGTCTGCCCCAAATGCCAGTCGGCCGTATGAAAAACAGTGAACATAGACTCTGCAAAGGCCAGCTTGAGTAATTGAGAGCGTCGCTGATGGGATGACCGGGCGGATTATATCTGGCTCGGCCAAAGCTGAAAGCGGGTGCCCGGAAGTCGCGTCTTCGCAAAGGCGACCTCGTCTGGCTGGCATGCACGCCGTTCCCGTCGACGAAGCCACGGGCATACCGTACACCCGCCGCTCCGCCGGCGGGAATTCTATTCACCCTCGGTCTGAGTTCGCTGGCCCGATCAGAAAAAAGTCAGCCCTGCGGTCCTACAACCACGTTCGCACCGCAAAGGGCGCAAGCAAAACGCCGGAAATAGCGACGCGCAGCGCAGCTACTTCCATTGGCGTAAAGACGACAAGCCCACTCGTCTCTTTGTCGATGCGGTGCAC
>JANMEV010000261.1:0-3124 GCA_031377305.1 Planctomycetota bacterium
TTCAGCATCATCGGCCTTCAGTGTCTTCACCCACGCTGCCACGGCTGGGATGACTTCTGCCGTTGGTCGATCGTGCAGTTCGCGGCGGGCTCGGTAGCGAGTTCGCCATTCGTATTCGCGGAACTGGTCGAGAATTTCAGATACGGACTTGCCGAACTGAGTCACTGGCTTCACCAGCGGACGGCTCGGGTAGACCAGTCGATAGATTCGGCCTCGAGTGTGATCGCGACTCGGGTCACGCTGGCTGTACTGCATGTGTCCAACCAACGCGTTTGCCCAGTCGCCAAACCACAGAGCTCCATCGGGGCCAATCTGAGGATCAGCGGGACGGAAATGCTTGTCTGTTGAAGCAATCAGATCGTCCGGAGTATTGTCTGCGTTCTTCAAACGCTGACCTTGATAGCCGCCTCCATCGTCTTTGATTGAAAAGCGAGGCATGCCGTTCATGTTGATTACGCATGCGTACGTAAACTGACCCTGAACTTCATCAGGAAAGTTGCGGCTGACAAGGAATTCACAGCCCAACGCCGGGCGCATGCCTTCGTTGTTGAACACAAAATTCAGCCCCGCGCGGCCACCGAACTGGGCTCCGGAAAGAGGCGTGTCCCAGGCGTGATTGGCGGTTGTTCCATCACCGACGATGCCCTGTCCCCAGTTATTGAAGACGTAGCACCACATGTTGTACTGGCCTGGCAGTGAGAACTGCCGAATCTTCAGTGACCGTGGATCCATGACATAGGCACCGCCAGCTCCCTGGCTGCGATGAGGCCCCCATGGAGTTTCCAAAGTTGTGCTGGTCGCAATGCCTTCCAGCATGTGGAGCTTTCCTCCGTGGCTCCATTCGAACGCGCCGCAAGTGTGGTGCGTGTCATCAGACGCCCAGCCGTCGACCAATTGAACAACCAGGTCCGCTTTGTCGTCGCCGTCAGTGTCCTTCAAAAACAGCAGACGAGGCTGATCGACGACCAGAACGCCGCCGTTGAAGAATTCGAATCCGGTTGGACAATGGAGTTTGTCGTAAAACACATTGCATTTGTCAGCTTTGCCGTCGCTATTGGTGTCTTCCAGAATGATCAATCGATCGTCCGGCTTGTGATCGCCCGGCTTCCACTGAGGATACGTTGGCATACAAGCCACCCACAGTCGGCCCTTGTTGTCGAAGTTCAATTGAACGGGCTTAGCGAGTTCTGGGAACATCGTTTCGTCAGCGAACGGCTGAATCTCAAAGCCTTTAGGAACCTTTGTTTGTTCTACAAGCTGTTGAGGAGTCAGGTAACGCAGTTCTTCAGCTTCGGAGTAGTCCTGACCCTTTTCACCGAATCGAGTTTTCGGCACGATCAGCTCGCCGGTTTTCGAATCGTCCGGTTCGTCGTCCACCGGTTTGCCCTGAGCCATGTCCCAGATGTAGCGGTCCCGGACTTCAGCCATCATGCGAATCTTGATGTACTCGCGAGGAAACGTTTCCGTGTCAAACGTGCGGCGGCCGCCGTACACGTACCAGCCGTTAAGCATGCGGTAGTCCTGCAGATGAACCCACGACTTGTCGTTGACGACAGCTCGTAGCTTTTCATAACCCGGACTGCCAAAACTGGCTGGCGACGCAGAACCGAACGTTTGTTCGTCGAGAAGCCGTGCAACTTCCTGATCACCCTTTTCATTGAGATGACATCCGTTGATCGTGTACTGCATTCCAGGCTTGCTGCTCAGCGATTTCAGAGACGATGAGAAGACATCGATAAACGCCAATTTGCGTTCTGCGGCGACTTCAGCGATCGCTGTTGAATACAGAGCAAGGTTCTCATTTTCCTTCACGCCGTCCGGTAGCAGTGGATCACCGGTCGGTTCAAATCCAATTGGCGAAACCAGCACGAATCTCGCCGGTGACTTTTCGTCATCGCGAGGATATCGGGCTGTCATGGTGTCGATATAGCTGCGATACCGTGCCTTGAAGTCTTCAATGCCCTCTGGTCCAGCATAGGATTCGTTGGCCCCGAAGAAGCAGAAGTACGTGTCGGCTCCAAATGCCAACTGTGGATCGTCGAGAGCCGTGTAATCCGCCGATCGTTGCTGAATGCCGACTTCTTCCGCCGGGCGAGCGAAATTGCGGATGACCAATTCTTTGTCAGCAAACCGCGTGTGCAGCAGAGTTTCGAAATGGCCGAAGAGATTCATTCGCTCAGCCAGCGAGTTACCAAGGAACGCGACTCGTTCGCCCTTGACGAATTCGAGCGGAAGTTTGCTGGCGGAAAGTTCCGGGCGTTTTGGACGAGGCGGAAGTGACATCAGCTTGATGGCCAGCTCTTTCGAAGGCCCTTGCGCCATCGAATCGGAACACTGTCCGACGACCAGCAATCCAGCAACAATCAATAACCATCGATTCACCTGAGGCACGATTTCACTGCTCCGAATGAGACTATCAGGTTGATGAGTTCTGCCGGTCGGCAGCACTCGGTAGGACACTTCATCCGGTACGGTACGAAGTGTCCGATCACCAGGCAACCAACCCACGGAAATCCCTGCAACGAGTCCGAAAACGCGCTGTGCGGCGTCTGCTGTCGACATCGCCGACGGTCATAGACCGATACGCCTTGCAAGCGGCACGCGTTAGCTTGCCGGCTCAAAGCGAGGTGCCGGAGGGCTAACGCCACTCCGCTCGCCCGGTTCTGAAACGTTCAGTGGCTTGGCCAGTTTCATTTAGTCACTCGCGCCAGTGTGAACTGGTCCGTGTGCACCAAAACAGAAGCCCGACTTTTTAGCAAAGTCGGGCTTCCTGTTGCGTTATTTTTGACCGCGTCGCTGACTACTTCAACGTCGTTCCCAGTTGAACGACCTGAATTGACTGAGCGACTTCTGCTTCGACGTAATCGCTGTGGCAGTTGGCTTTGCCGTCTTCAGCGCCCATGGTTTTGCGAGTCTTGCTGGCGAGTCGGTGAATTTCTTCCGGTGATAGGACGCCTCGCTTTTCGAGGATCTCCTTTTGCTCGGCAGACAACGCGTCGGTCACTTTGGCTTTGTCCCACTGGAACGCGTCTTCCTTGCCGCTGGCGAATTCCTGAATTTCCTTGCTGATGCGAACGCTACACCAGTCGTGGCCGCACATCGCGCAGAAGTCGGTGTCGACGTC
>JANMEV010000389.1:0-10852 GCA_031377305.1 Planctomycetota bacterium
TCTGTTGCCAACTCGGGCGGCAGTGGTCTGGGAATGGCAGCCGCCTACAACGAGCTGACAACAGACACAGACGCTTACATTGCTGGCAGCGTCGTGTCGACAGCTGGTGATGTGACTGTGCTGGCCAATGTCGTCACCCAAAACTTTCTGACGGATGCGGACTCTCGGCATACAGGTTCGACAAAGATCGCGGGCACTCAGGTTGCCAACAACATTTCGAAGTTCTCCAACGAGTCCGCTCGACGAATTGGCAGCATCGCACCGGGAGATGAAAAATCTTCCCCAGCACAGGTCGTCGATTTCCTGTTTCCGCAGATCCGCTCTGGCAGTTTGAATCTGTCGGGGGCCATTGTTGTGGCTTTGACAGAGCAGACCGTTGATGCGTACATCGCTCCGAATGCGCTTGTGGATTCTCAGTCGTCGGTGAACGTCCTGGCGACACTGAGCGATCGAACCGGTTCCAGCGCGGCTTCTGAAGCAACGTCTGACGGCAAGTCGATCGGAGGAAGTGTTGTTTACACGGACTTCCAGAATACGGTGAAAGCACATATTGGCAGTAACGCGGTCGTGAATGCACGGAAGAACGTTGATGTTCAATCGAGCCTTGTGTTGCCATACCCGTGGGAAGTCGAATTCACCGATTCGGAAACGGTGCTGGACACAATCAAGACCGGTCTGCCGAAGTTCGTGTTCACAACATACTCACGCAATAAATCTGCTGGCGACGATCTGGCGCTGGCCGCATCGGCAGTCATCTATCAGGCGACGAATCTCTCTGAAGCATGGATCGATGCCGGTGCTCAAGTGAATACGAATGCCGCATTTTCAGGGCCAGGCCAGTCCGTCAACGTGAATGCCTATGAAGAAACAAACATCGTCAACGGCGTTGGCGTTCAAACAGGATTTGGGTATCTCGACAAACTGGCAGCGAATAATCTTGTGCCGCGACTCAATCAGGTTGCAGCCGCGGCCGGTGTTGGCACCAAGTTTAATACTCCCACGCTCAATACGTCCAAAAACGGCATCGGGGGTGCGTTTTCTTACTTTGGGATTAACAACAACGCAAAAGCCTGGATTGACGACAACGCGGTCGTCAGGGCCACTGATGATGTGTCAGTGACTGCGAACACAGAAGACATCCTGATTGCGATCACAGGTGCATCAGGTTCTGCTGAGAAACTGGGCGTTCAGGGATCAGGAGCACTCGTCTTCGTCACGTCCAACGCAGATGCTTTCATTGAAGATGGCGCAACTGTCACCGCTGGACGCGACGTCATCATTGACGCTCATAGTGATCCTCGGATCTACAATGTCGTGGGCGGAGTCGTGACCGGAGGCAATGTCGGTATCGGCGCGTCTCTGTCGGTCGTTGATCTGAACAGTGTGACTCGTGCATTCGTCGGAGATGAATCGAATCTGACGGGAACGCCAGAGATCCGTTTCAAGAACGTCTCATACACAGGTGGACCGTCGTTGCTGTTTCAGAACACGGTAATGACGGGATCGGCTCAACTGACTTTCGCCGATGCGGGCACGACACCGAACGCCGATGGCAGCCTGAAGAGTGATACGATTACGCGAAATACGGGAAGCTGGCTGAACGAAGGTTTTGAAGCGGGCCAATTCATCACAGTCAGCGGCACTGTTAACAATAACGGGACGTTTCGAATTGCCGCCGTCACTGCGACGGTTCTGACTCTGGACGCTGGTGAAACACTGCTTCCGGAAGTCCGAAGTGGAGCGGCGGTCAGCGCGGCAGACACCATTACTCGCAGCAGCGGGACATGGGAAGATGACGGTTTCCTCATCGGGCAAGAGATTACAATCACGGGCACGACATCGAATAACGGCACCTACACGATCGCCGACATTCTCCGAGGTAACCGGCTTGTGCTGGATCCGAGGAATCAGCTTCAAAACGAGACCGCTTCGTTCGCGTCGGTCACTGCTCCGGACACCATCTCACGCAGCAGCGGTGACTGGAACTCAGACGGATTCAAGCCCGGTCAAGTCATCACGGTCACGGGTTCCGGACAGAACAACGGGACGTTCAGCATCGCTGCCGTGACGCCACGCATGTTGTCACTCAGAGCAATAGATTCGCTGTCGAATGAGACGACGTCAGTTGCCAGCATCGGCAGCGACTCCACCGCGTCGACTGGTCGAATCACAAGCACTGGCGATTTGCTGATCAATGCGTCGTCGGGAGCCCAGGTGGTTTCCGTCGCATTGGCGGGTTCGCTTCCAGGGACCAAGGACAAGGGGGCTGCGGCGTCCAGTGCTTCATCGGCGCCAAGCAGCGGCGGTGCAGGTTCCAGTGGTAAGTTCAGTATTGGAGCTTCCGGAGACGTTTCAATCAACAAAGTGGCCGCTTCGACGCTGGCCTACATTGATGCGGCTGTTCCGGTGGCGGCTCGCGACACACAAATTTGGGCGGGAACAACGGGACGACCGTTGCATGAAGCAACCAGCGACGAAAGCGTTGTGTTTGCTCCCAACGGAGCGGCTCCGGACACGCTGACACGGACGACAGGAAGCTGGCTTGCGGATGGATTCCGTGCCGGTCAATCCATCACGGTCAGTGGCACGACGGGTAACAACAACACGTTCTTCATCGAAGCGGTGTCCGATCTGGTTTTGACAGTCTCCGGCTCTGGAGTGACGCTCACGCAGGAAACGTCAACGAGCGCGAAGTTCACCGCGTCTGCGGCCATGGCGGCTGGTCCGACGCTGACATTCGTTGACGGTGGTCTCAAAGTCGACACGGTCACACGATCGACGGGAAGCTTTATTGCGGATGGATTTCGGCCAGGGCAAACACTGATTGTGCGAAACGCCGGATCAAATTCCGGTCGCTATGAAATCGAGGAAGTCACTTCAGGCAAAATCACGCTGACATTTAAGTCCAGCGTCGGTCCAGGTTTTACGGCTGGCACAAGCATAACCGCGGTTCTTCTGGCAGAGTCACCCGCGCTGCAAATGCTCGTCGAGTCGCTTTCGGGGTCGGTGGTCTTCCGAGCCAGCGACAAGAACTCAACCGGCATTTCCGGATCGTACTCACAGAACAGCATTGACGCCGATACGTGGGCCTATGTTGCCAGAGCCAACCTGACGCTGTCGGGCAGTCTGACTGTCGATGCGAAGACGGGCGGATTTCTGACATCGCAGGCGGCCAGTGGCACAGGAGCTGGCAAGATTGGCATTGCGGGGCAGGTGACCAACAACGACATCAACAACCAGACGCTCGCAACCATTGAACGCAGCAGCACTGTCACGTCGACTGGAAGCGTGTCGGTGCGGGCTCTTGATGAAAGTTCGATCATTTCCGTGGCAGGTGCCGTTGCGTTTGGCGGGAAGGCGGGTATTGGAGCTTCGATTGCTCTCAATGAGATTCAGAACCGAGTCGAAGCCCGGTTGGATGGATCGACAGTCACTGCGGGCGGAGCTTTGAATGTCGAAGCGAATTCAGCGGCCGACATTTTCGACATCACGGCAGCCATCGGAGCCAGCTCGCAGGGTATGGCCGCGGCTGTGTCGATCTCCATCAACGATGTCTCGAACCCAACGACGGCGTCTACAACGAACGGAACCTATACCGGTACCGCGGTGAATGTGATTGCCACGGATCGTTCGGAGATTGACGTTTACGGTGGTGGTGTTGGTATTGGCCAGAAGGCCGGTTTCGGAGCGTCTGTGGCCGTCAGCGAAGTCGCGGCGGTCACTCGGGCGTTTTCCGAGAACGCAACGCTGGGCTCATCGGCTGGCGACTTGAGGATTCTTGCGAACTCGACCGCCGATCTTCAGTCCATCACCATCGGCGGTGCGGGTGGAAACAACTTTGCACTGGGCGGTTCCGTTTCACTGGGACAGGTCAACAATACGACCCAGGCGTATGTGCTGGGCGGCAACGTCTCAAGCGCGCACTCGCTGCAGATTTCGGCAGTCGATGACAACAAACTGCTGATCATTGGCGGTGGCATCGCGGGGGCGGGACAGGCCGCCGTGGGGCTGGGAAATGCGACTGTCCTGACGAACAATATCGTTGAGGCCTTTGTCGGTCTGAACACCAACGTTTCGGCGATGGGAGCTGGTGCTGGCGTTCCGGTTCTGATCGGGACGAAGGACACGAGTGGAAACAAGAACTCCGAGACTCGTCGCGGCGTTGCTGTCACGGCCATCTCATTCGACGACATTGTCGTGGTTGCTGCAGGCGGAGCAGGTGGCGGAACGGCAGGCATCGCAGGTTCGGCGTCGGTCAGCGTTTTGAACGAAACGACGCGCGCGTTCCTTGATGTCGGCGCGACGGTGAATCCAGCGAACGGAGCTGCCAACGTGGATCAGGATGTTGTCGTTCGAGCGGCCGATCAAACGAACATTGTCGGTGTCGGTGGTGCGCTGGCCGGAGGAGTCAATGTTGGAATCGGTGTTGGCGTTGATGTCGGCAAGATCAATAAGACGACCGAAGCGTTCGTCGACGAACGAGCCGATATCAAAGCGAATCGTGATATTCGAGTTGAAGCGGTGTCTCGTGAAGACATCGTCTCCGTTTCGGCATCGGCTGCAGGTAGCGGAACGGTTAGCGTCGTGGGTTCCGCCAGCGTGTATGTTCTGAACGTGACGACTCGCGCGATCGTCGATGATGCGGCGACTGCGATCAACGGTGCCAGGCTGCAGGCCGAAGGCAACGTGATTGTGACGGCGCAGGAATTCCATGAGTTGGATATGGTCGCGGGAAGCGTCGCCGGATCTGGAAAAGTGGGCGTGGGAGTCGCTGCCAGTGTGCCGGTCATCACCAAGAACACCGAAGCGTCGATTGGCCAGAATGCACTGATCGTCGCGAAAGGCAACCGCGACGCGGCCCTTGTTCCATCGGGAGAGTTCGCAATCACATTCGTGGCGGATGTGAAAAATGAAGCCTTCCCGCAGGCTCAGCCGGGAGGAACAGTCACTGGCACAAATCTGGAAGTCGGAGTTCCAGCTGGCGTCGAATCGCATGACTTCACCAGCGATGGCACGAATGATCTCAGCGATCCAACGCTGACAAGGCGGCGAGTTGTGACGCCGGTTCTGCGAAGCATCAAGGGCCTGGCCGTTACTGCGACCAATCGTGACGATATCGAAGGCGCTGCGACAAGTGGAGGCGGAGCAGGATTTGTCGCCGTGACGGTCGGAGCCGCGGTGAACGTTGTCGATGTCACAACAACAGCCGCCATTGAAGCGACCGCGCGCGTCAATGTGAATCAGACAGGAGCCAGCACGGAGCAGGATGTGCTGGTTGCGACGGCCAATGACTATTACCACATGGGCCTTGGTATTGCCGCGTCCGGCTCGGGCATTGCATCGGTCTCACCGAGCGCGGACGTGTCCGTGTCGAAGTTTACGACGCGGTCGTACATTGACGACAGCGCGAATGTTCAGGCGAATCGTGATGTCAGCGTGATAGCGACATCACGTGAGAAGATTCTGTCCATCGCAGGCGGCGTAGCGATTGCCGGTGGTGGAGGCCTGGCGGGTTCGGGAGCAGTGAATGTTCTGGATTCGACAACGGAAGCGTTTATCGGTTTCGATGCCACAACAGATCCCACAGGCGCCATCGTTCGCGCGGGCGGGAACGTCCTGATTCGAGCCATCGATGAAACCGATGTCGATTCAATCAGCGGCAGTGCGGGCATCGGAGTTGGCGGGACCGGAGTGGGGCATTCGGCTGGCGTTGTTCATCTGACCAAGAACACTCGCGCGTTTGTCGGCACGAATGCCACGATTAACGCATTGGGCGGCGGTGCGAACAATGTGACGGTGTATTCGGGCGAAAGCGGCACCGCCAACGTGACGGCCACCGAATTGATCAAAGGACTGGCGGTGCAGGCACTGGCGGTTGAAGACGTTCTGAACGTCGGAGTCTCTGCGGGCGTAGGCAGTTCCCTTGGAGCTGGCGGTGGCGTGACGGTTGGCGTGACGGATTCCGACACGTCTGCCTTCATCGATAACAACGCCAATATCAACGAAGACCGAACCGGTGCAAACGCCGCGCAGGCCGTCAATGTTTCAGCCGTGAATATGGCAAAAATCCTTTCCGCGGCTGCTGGTGGTGCCGCTGGATTGGGTGCCGGAGGCATTGGTGTTGATGTCGGAATTCTGCGAAACGACACGACCGCGTTTATCGATGCGGGCGCTTCCACGTTTGCGAACAGAGACGTCGATGTCAACGCGTTGGCCAGCAAGGACATTGATTCATACGCCATCAGCGGCGCGCTCGGCGGACTAGCCGCAGCTGGGTCGGTCAGCGTCTGGACAATCGGTTCAGCGTTTGATTCGTCGTACTCTGCGGATGGACAGACGGATAATCCGCTCAATAATACGGGAGTCAACGTCACCAGCAGTGCGGACAAAGTCGGCGGCGGCCAAGAAACAGATGGCTACTCCAAAACGCTGGGTGGTCACAGGACGGGTCCGACCTTCGCGCCAGCAGCGATCAATGCGGCAACGGATGAATTCACTTTGCCAGCGCATGGATTCTCCACCGGCGACGCCGTTGTGTATCGAAACGGTGGCGGAAGCAACATCACCGGCCTGACGAATGGCTCAACGTACTATGTGATCAACATCAGTGCCGACAGAATCAAACTGGCGACAAGTCGTTCCAATGCACTTCGGAATAACCTGATCTCCAATCGAGCGATCGACGTGAGTACCGGGGCTGCCACAGGCACCAGTCATTCGCTGTCAAGACTCGTCGGCGGCACGACCACCGATGTCACTGGCACCATGAACAGCCGGTCCAGAAGCAATCTGGTCAGCAACGCAACGGGATTGACGGGAACAGCCGCCGCCAGTGGCACAGTGGCGTTCATCGGGACCAATGCGACAGTCAACGCTGGCGACGACATCAACGTGCGTGCTGACGACAAGATTGACTTCACGGTACTCGTCGGCGGTGTGACAGCGGGACTGGGAGCGGCGGGAGGGTCGGTGGCCATTGTGAACATCGGTCAGCGAACTCAAGCCTACATCGCGACCGGAGCCAACATCACCGCAGGCTCGGGTGCGACGGACGATGTTCTGGTTCATGCAAAGCTGGATCTGGATGTGAATGGTCGAGCCTATGCGGGTTCGTTCAGTCTTGCCGGTTCGATCGCTGCCCAGGCGGTTGTGCTGCGAGACACGTCGGTTCAATCGGCTTACATCGAAGACAATGCCAACATTCTTCAGGCGGGTGGAAAGGTCACGGTCGAAGCCATCGGTGATCGCAATGCATCGGTGCAGACCATCGGCGGGGCCGTGTCCAGCGGCGTGGCGATCGGAGCATCGATTGCGATTGCCGATCTGCGAGGCTCAACGACAGCCGAAGTCCGAGGATCCAACATCGGGCAGACAGCGGCGATCGTTCGTGCTCTTGATGTCCGAGCAGACAACACGAGTCTGGCCAAAGCGAATGCCATTGCGGTTGGCGGTGGAATCGTCGGTGCAGGAAGTGCTGCGTTTGCGAGAGCCGACGTTGCTCCCGTGGTGACGGCAGCCATCGCGGCGAATTCTGACGTCAGGGTTTCGGAAGATATCACGATCGACGCATTGTCCAGTAACAACGCCGACGTGGATGCCACGGGGATTTCCGTCGCTGGAACTGGCGCTGTCGGAGCAGCCGTGGCGTTTGCGAGTCTGGCACCGGTGATGCTGGTGGCCATCGGAGGCAACTCGCGAGTTCAGGGGCGAAGTCTGCGGCAGCGTGCTTTGCATAACATTGGTGCGGATGGACGTCGTCAGGCAAATGGGGCTCTGGCGGACGCGATCGCTGGCGCAGGAGCAGCGTTTGGTGGAGCCGCAGGGGCCGACGCTGATGCCAGCGTCAATCCAACGATGAATGCGGTGATTTCTCCCGCGTCGGTGGTGACAATGTCGGGCAACGTTCAGATTCTTTCGCTGGCATACAACGATGCCAATGCAAACGGGACAGGCGTTGGTATCGGTGTTCTGAAGGCCGGTGCCGGAGCCGCCTTCGCTGATGCCAATGTCTCGGGAATCGGACGAGCCAGAATCGACGGTGCTTCCGTCACATCCACAACAGCCACCATTGAGATCACATCAGACTGGTCTCATGATGCCGACGCGACGGTAATTTCCGGAGCCGGTGGCTTGTACTTCGCAGCCACCGGCAATCGCGCGAGTGCTGTGGTAACCTCCGATGTCGATTCGTTCGTTGAGGGCGCAACGTCTGTCGTGAACGCGGGCGACGATGTGATCATTTCGGCTCGTACTGCGGGAGCCGTCGATGCCACGGCGACTGGCGTCAGCGTGAGTGCCGGCGTTGCGGTCGGTGCGACGTTTGCCAATGCCGAAATGCGGCCGAACGTAGATGCCTATGTTTCCGGCGGGTCCATTCGTGCCACAGACGACGTCACGATTCAGGCTCTGAGCAACATCGCGAGCAATGGGGTTCCACTGGCCAATCAGGCGACCGCAAAAGGCAATCCGTCGGGAGGTGCTTTAGTTGGAGTCAACGGTGCGGACATTGATGCCATCGCGTCGGCTGTTGTGAACGCTTTGGTCAGTTTGGGCGTGACCGTTCAATCCACCAGTGGCGACCTCTTGCTGGAGGCACAAGCAAGAAATGTGGCGGTCGCAAAAAGCACGGCGATTACTGTCGGCTTCATCGGTGTCGGCGCGATCACCATCGACGCAAATGCAGACGGACAGACAAGTGCTCGCATGGACGGCACTGTCTTGAGTGGGCAGACATTGTCGGTGATCGCAAGGTCATCGCACTCGTCCGAAGCTGAGGGTTCAGCCTCTGGTGGCGGCGTCGTTGGCGTGAATGTTGCAAATGTAACGGCCGATGCGACACCTTCCATTACGGCCAGAATCGGGAGCGGGGCGTCGGCTTCCAATGTCTCAGTCACAGGCAACGTCAGCTTGCAGAGTATTGCCGACACCGCGACCAGCGCGATTGGTCGTGGCAAGACCGGCGGTCTTGCGGGAGTTGGCGTTATCAATACGGATGCCACCATGACGCCAACCGTGGCGACAACGATTGGAGCGGCATCGACGATTACATCGACGAACGGCGATTTGCTTGCTGAATCGTCGTACAACGCTGGCGGTCAGAAGGCGTACGCGAGATCAGAGTCGGCCAGTGGCGGCATTGTGAGCGGTGTGGGAACGTCCGCAGAGACAATCACCAATCCCAATGTCCGGACGACGGTCGGCGCGAGTGCTGTCCTTGCTGCAGGACGTAATGTGAATCTGAGAGCGGTTTCTCAAGTCAACGCGGAATCCTCCTCTGACGGACAAACCGGCGGGCTGATTTCCGGTGGCGAAGTGACTGCCGAAGCACAATCGCTGGGAACGACTCGAGTGGATCTCAATACGATTCAGTCACTTCAGGCCGGGTCGTCGACGAGTGCCATTGGAAACCTGAATGTGCTTGCGCAAAGCACCAATAGCGGCAAGGCGTCGACCTATGCTGGAAATGGCGGGATCATCACGGGCGATGCTTCTGACGCTCGATCCACAGTCGGGCCCATTGTTGCGGCTGTCGTGGACAGCATGGCTCCGATCTCAGCGGATGGAAGTCTCTCGATCATCAGCGTTGCCCTTGGCAATTCCACGGTGGATGCCTACGGAGCCGGTGTCGGCCTGATCGGCGGCGGCGGAACATCGAAGGCAAATGCTTCCTGGGATCCAAACATTGATGCGTTGATCGGCAACGACACGACATTGACGGCGGGCCAGGATATTACTCTGGCGGCGTACAACAATCACTCGGCTGCCGGAGTTGAAGACACGACTCGTCTTGTGGATGCCACAGCGACCTCTTCGGGCGGAGGAGCCGTTGGAGTGCGCGGTTCTGATGTGAATGTGTCTATCGACGTCGATGTCGATGCCCGAATCGGGCGCGGGGCGACTCTGAATGTTGGACGAGACCTGAATGTTCGCGGGCGTTCGCGAAATCGTGTGGAAGGTTCAGCCGACGGGTCGGTTGGCGGAATCGTGGGAGTTGGCTCGACGGTATTCACGGCCAACATTTTCGACGATGTCAACGCCGTGACAGATGACGCCACATCGACGACTCGCACGAGAATCCTGGGCGGGCGAAATCTGAACTTCGACGCTCGATCCAACAACACATCGAATGTGGACGTGGATGGCGGAGCCGGTGGACTGTACGGAAGCGGCGCTGCGGAATCGACGGTGAAGCTGAATTCGCCGTCTGCGAAGGCGGCTCTTGGAGACTTCGTCACGGTGGCTTCACCGCAGGCGACGCTGAATCTGACGACCAATCTGGTGACCGATCTCGACGCGACCACAACGCAGACGGTCGGTGGCCTCGTCGCCAGCAACAACACAGCAGCACGAGCCGGGTTGTTTACAGGAAGCAGTCTGGTTGATCTTGGCGATGCGGCTTTGATTACCGTGAACGTCCTGAATCTGGACTCCAACTCCGACACCTCCGTCGTCTCATCGGCGACCGGCGAAGTCCCGTTCAATCTTGCTGGTGGAAACAAGGTCGACGCGGAGACTGATGCGACCGGCGCGACGACGACTCACATCTCAGGTATTGGCACCGTGATCAACGCGACCGACCGAGTCAGCATCAACGCGGATGCTGTGCGAGCCTTCACGTCGGCGCGAGCCAAAGCGACAACCACGGGACTTTCCGGGAATATGTATTCCACGGCAGATAACAGTCGCGTGATTGATGCCGACGTGATTACGGACACCGGATCGACGATCAACACGGCACGGCTGGATATCGTGGCTTTCGTACCCCACCTGGGCCTGACTCCAGACCAGTTGGCCTTGTTGACAGCGATTAACATCACTGTGCAGGACGATTCCTATTTCCGACTGGCAGAAA
>JANMEV010000391.1:0-8525 GCA_031377305.1 Planctomycetota bacterium
GACACGCTGTTGACCTCGCTGCTGGCTTATGAGAAGCAACCGCTTGTGGCCGATGCTGAAAAAGCCCGAACGGCCTGGCGCGTGCTTCGAACTCGTTATCCTGCCGCTGCTGATGCCCTGCGTCCGGTGGTCAACGAAAACTACTTTAATCATAACATTCATTTCACTGTTTCAGAAGACCTTTTGTCTCGGCTGATCGCTGACTATCGCAGTGAGACAGGCAGCATCGCCGACTGCATCATGGGGGCGTGGGTTACTGGATCTCAGACGACAAACGTTGATGTTGATGTGGATATTCGTCCGTCGATGACGACAGCAAATTTCGATCTGAAAGTCAGTGGAAATACTCAATCGAATACGCGTGCTTCAAAGAGCCCAGCGACCGTTTGGAGTAACGGCAATCACTACTTTTGGATGAGCCGATCAGTTACATTTGACGGGTACCATATTGCGGCGACTTCGCCCGGATTTAGCGTTGACACCAATACTCAAACGGTCGGTCTTGCGACGAAGTACGATCGCATTCCAATTGTCCGTGGGATCGTGCGGCGGATTGCTTCGCAGAAGATTGCGGAAAGCAAGCCTCAAACGGAAGCCCTCACGGCCAGCCGACTGCGAGAAGAAGCCTTGCCAAAGTTCGAAGCAGAAACGAATACACAGCTTTCGACGGGCAATCAGACTCTTCAAAACACCCTTGATTCATTGCGACGACGCGGTGTCGCTCCTGATAGCATTAGCGCACGGTCCAGCAATACTCACATTGCGGTTAGTTCGCGAACGATCGGCGTTTCGCGAATCGGTGGTTCGATTCAACCTCCGGCAGCCCTTGTGGTTCATGGGTTGGCAGCGCAGATTCATGAGTCTGCTTTAAACAACGCTGTTGACGCTCTTGGCTTTCAGGGGCGTGATGTTCCTGAAAAGGATTTCATCACTGAACTGGAGAAGGCGCTCAGCGAATTGCTTCAGCGCGATATCAAGTTGAGTGACGGCAAGCAGGCTGCGGAGGTGGCCGGTGAAGACACCGAACCTCCTTCGATCTTTGTCTTTAGCAAATCCGATCCGATTCGTGCTCGATTCGAGAAGGGCAAGGTCATTCTTTCGCTGCGGACGGGCATTAAGCAGGAAGGGCGAGAAGAGATTCCTGAGCAGAATATCACTATTCCAGTGACCCTTTCCTTGCAGGGCGGAATGATCGTTGTGGAGCCCGGAAACATTGCAGTTGGAGGCGGAGACAAAGCTCGCTCCGTGCAGATCAAGCGAATTCTGGCTCGGCGAATCAAGCGCAAGGAATTGAGCCCCACTGTGAATCTACAGGCTGCCGGCGACAAGATGCTGCCCGTGACCGTCTCACGTATCGATTTGTCTGATGGCTGGTTGACTGTAGAAGTTCAGTAAGTCGGGTAGAATTCGATTCCCGTGAAATTGAGGCCCTCTTTTGACGAACGTCGGAAGAGGGCCTTTTTCGTTTTTAGATGTCGGTGGCTTCAATGCCGAATCTGGTATTCGGCAGCAGGTTTGCCTCTGCTTTGGGCAGAAACGTTCATCGGATTGTCAAAGAATCGGCGGGGCGATTTTTGGTGAAGGCGTTTTGCCCACGATGCCTGTTCAGAGTAGAACTCAATTCGATTTGTTAGCCATTTCCAGTGATTTTGCGGTCAAGAGTTGCCTCGGGATTAGGCTTCACCCTACGACTTATGAGCGATCATTCGGCACGTCACCTATGGGGGTGCGGAAAAACTTTCATCACTGGCACCTCAGTTGCTATCCATATTGCATCGAGCTTGTTTTTTAGATCAAGGGTGACGAGTGAACCTTTGAGTTTTGTGGCGTTCGATGCATCCGGATGAAAGCGTCCGGAGCGTAGCATGAACGTTGCGATTCGTTGGCGGCGGTTGAAGGTCGGGCGGACTATGGATCGAGGCAGCGTATTAATCGTTGACAGTGACCAAATCGCGGTGCGTCAACTCATGTCGCTGCTTTCCGATCTTTCGCTTAAAGTTTTCGTAGCGTTCACTCGAGCTGAGGCGATTGAGCACAGCTTGCGAGGTGGCTTCGATTTGTGTTTGGTTTCGCATGGTCTTTCCGACGGTAGCGGAGTGAGTCTGTTCACAGACTTCCTGAGTCGGGTGGGCCGACCGATGGGGGTGTTGCTGTCGCCGCACGCTAACCTTCGTGTGATTGTTGATGGTCTTGAAGCCGGGTTTGATCACATCATTTGCCATCCGGCTGATGCCTACCAGATCCGATTGATACTCACGGAAATCTTTCCAGATGCGTCCGAAGTTTGTGAATGGGATGACAGTCTGAACGCAAGGAGTGCTCAGATGAATGCCGATCTGCCGGATCTGAAATCGATCGCCTCATTGTCAATGGCTGACATTCGCCTTTCACTGTCCAATGCCGATCTTATTCGCATCATCCGGTCTGTCGACTATCCCTTCGCCGGTAAAGAACGATTGGAGTACTTTGACAGAGACACACTTGAACGCGTCGTATGCCTCGTTCGACGCTGGGGGCAGCAGCGGCTTGTGGCGAGCGGCAAGGGCACGATTCGTGCTGACGAGGATCAAGCTCCCAAACTGCCCTCGCAGCCTTTAAAGGTGCCCGCTTAGAAACAGCCCCGAATTGTTCCCGTTTGCGAAGCCCAGGATTTCAAAAGCCGGGCTTCTTTTAAAATGCAAACGAGAGTTGTTTCCGAACTATTCCCAGGCATCGCCCGATCCTAATTTGCACGCGAACGAAGCCGACGCTCTGGTTACTGGGCTTGAATTCTGCCGTTTGTCAACCGGAAATGCGGGAACTTAGGTCTGGACTGGCTCGCCAAATTGTGTACGTCGTTTTCTTGTACCTCGGCTCGAACGCATTGAGTCCCGGTGTTCGGTGATGTGGCGGAACTCGCAGCGCTGCGTTTGGCTGACTTCCTGGAAACATTGACGTATACTGCGAAGCCATGATTCAGATGCCTGCGTTTCGGCGTTCGCGATGAATTGGCGTCCATAGAACCCCGCGTGTCTTAACACCAGCCGCAGCCCATGCCACCACGAATTGTGTCGAAATCCGGTATTGAAAAACTTGCCCCGGAACTGACTCTGTCGGAAACGCTGCGAGTTCTCGAAGTTGCTCGCGGAATGCGCCGTGATCGGACTGCAGCCGAAGCAGCCATGGCTCGCAGCGAGGTTCGCGAGGTCATGCGGAAAAGACTGCTGGATTCGGCCGCTATCACCGGCGACTCTATTCGCGAGTCTGACATCGATGCCGCAATTGATCAGTATTTTTCGACTCAAAACACCTACTGCGACCCGCCGATGTCCTTTCCGGTGTTTTTGGCCCAACTGTATGTCCGTCGACTTCGAATCGGTATGATCGCCGGGACACTGGCGTTTGCCTATTTGGTCTATCAGTTTGTTCTCTGACGTGCTGCGGATTTGTTAGATGCCGACTTCAGGACAGGATATACTTCGCCGGATTAGCGACTTCGCAGCCAACGCTGGTTTGTCTGAAACGGAAGCTCGCAGTGCAGCTCAGGCGACATCGATAGAAATTGACCAGTTGGTGACCAGCCAGTCTGCTTCGTTTCGCGAACTCTCGCAGCTCTATCTGCCTCGAATCGATGATGACGTTGAGCGTGATGGCTGGTCGGAAATGCGCGGGGTTCTGCAAAGTATTCTCCTTCGAAAAGATGATGCTCGCCGCCAACTGACGACTCAGTTACAGCAGACGGCTGAGCAACGAGTTCTGACAGAGAATCGATGGAAGCAGCTTTGTGATCGCGTTAACGAATTGACAGCTCGGTGTGACGATCTCGGCAGGAAGTTCGCAGAACAGCTTAGTCAGGACAGTCAGTTTCAGACGTTGTCAAAGAAGGCTGCTGAAGGGCAGGCTCGTCTGGAACAGGCGCATGCCAGTCTTCAGGATGTCGAGAAAGATGCCGCTGAAAAGCTTCCAGGTTTTGAACGCAGTCGACTGTTTGGATACTTGAAGGATCGTGGATTTGGAGCTGAAGCCTATTCCAGTCGTGGATTGACGCGTTGGCTTGATCGCTGGATCTCGCGACTGATTGATTATCCTCGTGCCGCGGCCGGTTACAAATTTCTCACGTCGGCATCGCGACAGATGCGGCAGTTGATCGAGGAGCAGCAGAAGTTGGTGAAACAACTGATGGCGGAGGTTGAGGCCCGGCACTCCGAGACAGCCGCGTCATTGGGGCTGACTCAGGCTCAGGCCGAGGGATCGAAAGTGCGAGGCGAACAGGAAGTGGCCGCTGCTGCCGCGGATGCTGCTCAACATGCTGAAGATCAGGCTCGTCAGAAACTGACCGAACTGGATTCACCCGATTGCCAGTTTTATCGAGAAGCGCTCACGGCTTTTCAGGGGTTAATCCAGCGCACCGAGCGATCGCTGGTCGCTGCTCGAGCGGCACAGACTCCGGAGTTGACGGATGATCAGGTTGTTGCTCGATTGAAGCATATCGACGATCAGGTTGCGGAAAAAAAGAAGCAACTGGATCAATACTTCGCTACTGCCCAGCAGGCATCTAAGCGAACGGCTCGAATCAACGAATTGGTCTCACGTTGTCGTCGCGCTCAGTTTGATCATCCTCGTCGACTGTTCGACGATAACTTTGGCCTTGAGAGTCAGTTGGCCGCGTTGTTGGCAGGGACAGTCGATGTTGATCACGTCTATCAGGACATGTATCGACATCAACATCTGGATTCGCCGATCGCGGATCAGGCATCTGCTGCGATCCAAAGCCCGATGGCGCAGATTCTGATGCAGACTATGGCTCAAGCCGCCGGCGCAGCGTTGGGGACCTATGCGGCTCGAGCGGGTCAGCAGCATCGGTTGCCGAAAAGCAAGAGCGACTGGTTTTAGAACGACGGGTGATACAGGCGTCGCGAATACCGGCTAGACCAGACCCCGCTTCTTGCGAATGGCCCATTCAGTCGTCATGAGCAGCACGAGCAACAGCAATGTGCCCCAGTTGTCCCACAGGCTGAGTTGTTCCTGGCGAGTCAGCGAAAGGCCAGGCAGGCCGTCTTTTTCCCACGACTTGAGTCGTTCCAGAAGTTGTTCGGGAGTTAAAAACTCGCCGCCGCTGGCATGTGAGATTTCTCGGAGCAGTGAAAAGTCAGCCGTTGGGTTATCGAGCTCCGGATCGCGTGCGTTTACGTGAAAGCGTGTGACAGCGATCCCTGCCAGAGCAGCCCCGTTTTTGCTGGCCTTGACGCGAGCCCAATAGTCGCCGGGCTCCATCGTTTTGTCAAAGTCAGCCAGACTCATTCCGTCGCCGGCTCGCGGAGTTAGTGAGTGAGCCTTTCCCTTTGGATCGGTTACTTCAACTTCAAAGGTCGCATCCGGAATTGGATTCTTCTGAGCATCACGAGCCCCAAACGAAATCTCCGAGGTTTGCCCAGGTGTCAGGTCACGAGGATTCGCAAGGATCCAGACATCCTGTTCGTCATCGGTTTCTTTTTTCGTGAGCCAGAAGACAGTCTGTCGCCAGAACCGCAGATGTTCCTCGCTGAAGCCGTTTGTGTACCACAGCCATGTTGAATCGCCGGCAAACGCCAGGACTCGCGAAGGGCCAGTCTCGTGTCCGATCAGCAACGGATGTCCCTGGTCCGACATCGCATACACCTGAGCCAGCGAGTTGTTACGAGGCGTCAGTACGTTGGCTCCAGGCAACGGCGGAAGCTGCTCCCAGCGACTGCGATTCTGCTCAGGGGCCGCAATCTGCAAAACGTAATGATTCTTACTGTCTCGCGCCGGCAACATCTTTTGCGGTTGAGTGAGCTGCTGATTTTCCGGAGGTAGTTCAACCGGAAAAAGGGGAGCCAACACGGACTGGCCGTATCCGCCTTTCCCAAAATTGTTATGTCCCCCGGTCATCATCAATCCCGCGCCGCGATTGCAGCACTTCAGGATGCCAGCGAGTTGCTCCGGTGTGAAGGCCGAGGCAGGAACATCCCCGATGATGAACGCGTCGTAATTGCCGGGCTCGAAGAATCGATCGGGAATAACGTTTCGCCCACGGAAAGTTCCGGCGAGCACCTGTCGAAAATCGACCTGGATGCGGCTGCTATCGTTGATCTTGCGAATCCACTTCTGCTCCGGGCGACTGGTATCGAAGTAGGCCACGCGGATACCGCCTCGACGAACTCGGATGATCGTTTCAACGCGGTTGTTAGTCTGCCGCACTTCACCGGGCAACGCTTCCGCGACGATGGCCAGCTTAATATCGCCGAACTGGTCGGGTGCGATCTGAAGTTGAACGATCTGCTCAAGAGAAGATTCCTGAGGTGTCAGCGTGACAATAGGGCGAGTGTCCGTGGCGGGAATCACAGGCTCCATCGGACCGGTTTCACCGAGATTTTTCCCCGTGCGATTCTCCAACAGCGCGCGAACGGTGATCTTCTGTCCCTGAGCGCCAACGGCACGCAGGCGGACTCGAATCATCAACACGTTGCCCTGAAACACTTCGCGGGAGAGGTCAAGATCGTCCAATGCCAGATCTAGCGATGAACTGGAAGCTTCTGTGCTTCCAAAACCGACGGTGTAGATTGCTCGTTGTTCGCGTCCAAATCGTTTTGCAATTTGAACAGGATCCACGTCGAGGGCACCCGACGCAGCCTGTCGACCATCGCTCCGAAGAATGATCGCAGGGACTCGACTGCGGGAGATTTCTTCCGACGTCAGCTCAAGAACGCGGCCGATCGCTGTCATGCTGCCATCGGCGGTGTCGGCTGGCTTATCGATTGTTGTCAGTGAGTCCGAGAAATCCCGGTATCGAATCTCGGCCTTTTCAGCAATCGCTTTCAAGCTGGGATCCGCGGCTTCCTGAAGCTTCAGCAACGATTGACGCCGCGTGCCTCCGCCGGTGACATCTTCCGTCTGCATGCTGCGACTGGCATCGTCAAGCACGTAGAGTATCGCCTCCGACTTGTCGCTGCTCTCGAAGACGGCAACCGGCCTCAGCAGCAGCAAACAAATGAGCAGCAGAATCGTGATTCGCAGAGCGATCAACGCTCGACGCCAGCCGGGCGTCAAATGCCGAATCCGTCGAGGATAGGCGAGCCACGTGACTCCCGCCATTGCCAGACAGGCAATCAGCGTCAAAGTCCATGACCAGACTGGCTCGAAGTGAACGGACATACGAATTTAGTCGCTCGACGTGTCTTCACCCGGCTCCGGCAGCAGACCGTCCCGCCACGCAATTGAGCCAATCAGAACAGGAAGCATAGCAGAATCGGCAGGAAAACAGGTTCAACACATTGGGCTGAGTTCTATCGATTTGCACGGATCACATGACACTCCTCGTTGAGAAACGTTGCCTCCAAAGAAGGCGACGCAACTTATCGCGGCGATCTCCACAATGCTTTGGTGTCGGAGATCAGTCGATCTGCTGCGGCTGGTCCCCAGGTTCCGGCGGGATAGAACTCTGGTGCTGAAGAACTGCCTTCCCACGCCTCGAGAATCGGAGTCACAAATCGCCAGGCGGCTTCCAACTCGTCGCTGCGAGTGAAAAGCGTTGAGTCGCCTCGCACAACGTCCAGCAGCAGGCGTTCGTAAGCTTCTGGCAACTGTGTGTCGAAGTGGTCGTCGTACGCGAAGTCCATGGAAACAGGCTGAACCTGATAGTTCATGCCGGGTCGCTTTGTGGAGAATCGAAGCGAAATCGCTTCCTGTGGCTGAATGCGAAGAATCAATTGATTCGGCCGGGTTTCCACAAGGTCGCAAAGATCGCCGTCGCATTCGACGGTGGAAAACAGGTTCAGCGGTGGATTTTTGAACTGGATCGCGATCTCAGTCACCTGCTTTGCCAGTCGCTTGCCGGTGCGCAGATAAAACGGCACTCCCGCCCATCGCCAATTGTCGATGGCCACTCGCATCGCCACGAAGGTCTCGCGATTCGACGTCGGACTGACTCGATCTTCCTCGCGATATCCCAATGCGGGCTGGCGATTGACCAAGCCGGCCGTGTACTGACCTCGCACGGCCCAGTTTCCGATCGGGCCACTCGTTCCTGGTCGAACAGCCTGCAGGACTTTCATCTTTTCGTCGCGGATCTCGCGAGCCTGAAACAGCGACGGCGGATCCATCGCGATCAAACACAGCAACTGCAGCACATGGTTTTGCAGCACGTCACGCATCGCGCCAGACGTGTCGTAGTAGCCACCACGAGCTCCTTCCATGCCCTGAGATTCGGCGACGGTGATTTGAATGTGATCGACGTGGTTGCGATTGAGCAACGGTTCAAAGATTGCATTGCCGAAGCGGAACAAAAGGATGTTCTGAACGGTCTCTTTGCCGAGATAGTGATCGATGCGGTAGATCTGGCTTTCCTGCAATCGGCGAGCAAGTGCGACGGTCAGTTCCTGCGAGGACTTCAAGTCTCGACCAAATGGCTTTTCAACGACAACTCGCAGCCGCGAATCATGTTCACGCGGCGGGATCATGCCGGCCTTGTGAAGTCCCTCAACTGCATCGGCGAAAAGGCTTGGCGTTGTTGCCAGGTAGACAACTCG
>JANMEV010000406.1:0-3362 GCA_031377305.1 Planctomycetota bacterium
CAAGAAAACGAAGCGATTCGAGATCATATACCCACATCGGATGCGGATTGGCCTTGAACAACTGGCGATATCGAACCTCGCTGGCCCGCAATTCCAATTCCGCTGATTTCCGATCTGTCACGTCCGAGACGACACCGTCAAGTCGCAGTCGAACTCCATCGGAATCCAGAATCATGCGACTTCGATTCAGAAGCCATCGGACCGAACCATCAGCTCTTATAATTCGATATTCCAGATTGAATGATCCCGTCACTTCCATCGCGGCGAAAGCCTTTTCGACGTATTCACGGTCGTCAGGATGAATCACTGAAAACCATTTCGTGGGATCGTCCCTGAATTCTCGGGCCGGAGATCCATACAGAGTCTCGGCATAGTCACTGATGAACAGTATTTCATCGCCAGCCGGAGACGCCGAATAGACAACGACTTCAATCGAGTTCAGAATCCTGTCAATCTGGTCTCTGCTTTCCTGCAAAGCCTTCATTGCCAGTTTGTGATTGGTAGTATCCCGGGTGACTGCCAGTTGTCCGATGATTGCACCATCGAAATCCCGATAGGGAACCGAGTTTGATTCGAGCCATCGATGAGTCCCATGCAGTCCAATAATTGGAAATTCGCAGTGGCCGTGGTCGCCGGCAAGAACGCGTTCATGCATCATGTTGAACGAAGCCCGATACTCATCGACGATCAGTTCGTCGATGGCAACTCCCCGGACCTGATCGATGGAATCCGCTTCGATCATTTCCAGACCAGCGCGATTCATCTCGATCAGACAACCGTCCCGTGAAACAATTTTGACGCATTCCGGCTCCAGCTCCAGAATCGTTCGCAAACGTGATTCGCTTCTCTGCAGCGCAATCTCGGACTTTTTTTTTGCGGTGATGTCTCTTTGCGTAACAAGGAATCCTTCCAGTTTGCCATCGTCACCGTAGATTGGCGAAATCACCAGCGCGTTCCAGAATGCTGATCCATCCTTGCGGTAATTCAGTATCTCGCCGTCAAAATGACCGCCGCTGCTGAGGGCCATTCTTATTTGATCAACGGTTTCCGCATCCGTGCCGGAGCCCTGAAGAATTCGGCATTCTCTTCCCAGCAGATCTGCAGTCGTGTATCCCGTCAATCGAGTGAAGCAATCGTTGACATAAGTAATCAGACCGTTGCCGTCAGCCAGCAGGAATCCGAGATTTGCATTCCTGAGGCCATGCTCCAGGTTTCGCTGGATATCGATGGCCTTAAACTGGGAAAACCCCAATACTGCAATCAGCCAGCCGAGAGTGGCCATGGTGGTCATATAAACCCATAACAACAGGACCTGCTGCATCGGATCAACACGATAGAATGGTCCCGACTTAACGGAAGTGCCATAGGCCGCAACAAGGGCAATCAAAATCACCGCCGCTGATGTGCCGGTGGCTCCAAATCGCATCGTCGCCCATGCGATCAAAGGAAATGGAACAAACGCAATTGCCCATGCCGCACCCTCCTGGCTGCCATTCAGGACAAATATGCCAAACGTCACCAGCATGGTCAGCATGAGCCAGAGCAGGAACTCACCCAATCGCCGTTGGATCGTTTCGAGCTGCGTGCGCCCCGCAACCAGCAGAAACGGTGCTGCAGCGATCACTCCCATCGAATCGCCAGCCCACCAACTTAGCCATGCTCTGACGAGCCCCTCTTCGAGCCTGTCGAAAAAAGCGAGAACCGCGACTCCGTTACTCGCCGAAATCAGCATCCCCGCATGAGCCGTGACAGCCAGCAGAATGATATCTCGAATTCGTTCCAGGCGAGGCTGGAATTCGAGCCTTCGGAGCAGCCATGCCGTAAGCAGCGGACCTAGCGTATTTCCAATGGCGATCGCTGCCGCAGCCGGCCATACAACGCCATTTGCCAGATTGACACAGACCGCACCGATGCTGACAGCGGGCCAGTAGCGGAAGCCACCCTGATATAGAAAGGCGACGGCGATACCCGTTGGAAGCCAGATCAGTGTGATGCTTGTTCCAAAGGCAGGAATCAACAGTCCCACGTAGCCCGTCACTACATAGGCCAGCACAAGTGTTAGCGAATGAAACCAGTATCTCGACATGGGCTTACACCTGAAACGGCATTCATTTACTCTTCCTGTGTCAGCAGGAACGCTCTAAGAAACGTTCAACCCGTGTCAGCCACTGGAGATGTCAAGCACATAATAACCTGCGACTCCTCTCCCGTCAGGTCAGAACGACAGGATCTGACAGAGTCCCGAATAATCATCCGTTCAGTGCCGGTTGCGTTCGTCGACTTTCCAAGGGTCGATGGCGTCCCTGAGTTCAGGATCTTCGGGCAGATCCGTTTGTGAACTCAGCAGAATCCATGTCGAACTGAAGTCTCCAGTCACATAGGGAGAGCAAAAAGGAGTGTAAGCAAGAAGGGTAACGGCTTAGCTCCGCGCCCATAATGGGCAATCCTTGCATCGTATTTGCAGTGGTCGAACATCATGGCTCAGGCGGTCGGGATTTCTTTGCTTGGTGGTCGATGTGGTCTGGTCGAGAGCCGACAAACGCGTAGCGGCGACCCGGAGCACGGCATAGTGAGTGCTTGCTGATGAAGCGGGAAGTGATCGCCCGGGAGTGCTCAACGAATCCCGGATGCATGTGAACCACGCCGTCGGCGTCGAACTGGTTCGCGGGACATGGCGGCCAGGGCAGTCTTAGTATCTTCGTAGAGTCGTCGCACCGCCTCGCTCGGCGACCGCCTGAAGGGTCGAGAGTAGATGTCGTTCGGGCGGTGACCGTGACGTTACGCGGTCGCAGCGCCCGCTCGGCCATATTTTTCATTTGTGGCACACGAGGATCATCCAGAAACACGAGCCACTCGTGCTGATTTTTCAGAATTCGCTTCTGCAGTGTGAGAGCTTTTTCGTGACCTGTAAAAGATTTTACGCGACCGCGAAGCCAGCCACGGCTCCGATTGCCGCTCGGTAGTACGGCAAAGCGCAGATCAGGAAGCAAAGGAGGCTATGGCTTCTTCAATCTTGTCACCCGATTGGGATGGCCACAGATTTCCTATCACTTTTGAAGCGTATCTTAGCAAGACTGCGGTGTTTGAGTCTTACTCAGGATGATGCATGCACAGCAAGCATCATTGTTGCCCGTGTCTCCGACGCGGGCACACGCCACGGAGTGACAGGCAACAATCGGTTGCGAGCGAAGAAGCCAATGCCGTTTCCAAAAGTAATTCTCAGAATTCACCTCACCCCTGAACGGTGATGCGATGGGAGCGGCGGCGGGAGGAAGCGGACTGCAGGGTGGCTGGCAGTCCGATCTCGACTCGGAAGCGTTTGCGAAAGTTCTTGACGAGATCCAGCCAGCTCTCCGAGCTGC
>JANMEV010000456.1:0-2640 GCA_031377305.1 Planctomycetota bacterium
TGCTGTTCGTTGGCTTTCTCTGGAACGGGTGCGATTGGCCCCGCGCGCATCGACTCGACAAACGCTTGGAATTCCCTTGAATCGGCGTTGTCACTGCCGCGATCGGATTCACGCAGGCGCTGCTCGCACAGCCTCCGAATCGCCGCGCGGGTGATCAAGTCCGGAATCAAACCTCGTTCTACAGCTTCAATACCCAATGACATCAGGCTCATGCTGACCTCCCTGCCGCGGCGCGCGAACCGATCGCAATCGGATCGCGGTGGCAGCGTGGCTTGTCGAACTGAATCTGCACGACGCCAGTGAACCGCTCGTCGAACGCTGCCTCACAGTAGCTGAGGTAGTAGTTCCACATGCGAATGAATCGGTCGGGAAAGCCCAGCTCGCGAACGTCATCTAGTCGCTCATGGAATCGTTGCCGCCACTCGCGCAGAGTTTGGGCGTAATGCGTGCCGAAGTCCTCGGCGTGGACAAATCGCAGATCGGTTGCGCGCGACATCGAGTCCAACATCGCGGTCATCGACGGCAGGCAACCACCGGGAAAGACGTATCTCTGAATGAAGTCCACCGATTTCAAATACTTGGCATAGCGACGATCCGGCATCACGATTCCTTGCAGCACGAACGTGCCCTCGGGCTTGAGCAATTCGCTGCATTTGCGGAAGTAAGTGTCGTAGTACCGATGCCCGACCGCTTCGATCATCTCGACGGAGACCAGCTTGTCGAACTGGCCCGTCAGGTCGCGATAGTCCTGCAACAGCAACGTCACGCGATCCGACAGCCCCGCTTCGTCGATGCGCTGGCGAGCCACATCGAACTGTTGTTGTGAGATCGTTGTCGTCGTAACGCGGCAACCGAATTGCTTGGCCGCGTGAATTGCCAACCCGCCCCAGCCGGTGCCGATCTCCAGCAGATGATCATTCGGAAGCAGATCGAGCTTGCGGCAGATACGATCCATCTTTTCCAGTGAAGCCTCGCGCAGCGTGCTGGTGGGCGACAAAAAGATGCCACTCGAATACGCCAGCGTGTCGTCGAGCATCAGCCGGAAGAACTCGTTGCCGAGATCGTAATGAGCGTGAATGTTTCGACGACTTCCCGATTTACTGTTCGCATGCCAGCGGTGATACAGATGATTGACCCATTTGGTGATTCGCGATAGCCCGCGATCGAGCCGATCCGTTGCTTCGATATTCCGCACAAAAATCCGAATGAATGCCGTCAGGTCGTCGCAGTCCCAATCGCCGCGCAGATACGACTCGGCCACCGACAAGCTTCCGCCCAGAACCGCATGTCGAAAGAACGCCGGGTTGTGGACTTGCAACGCCGCTTGCAAGTCGCCGCCGCGACCCAGCGTCGTTGAGCCAGTCGCATCGGCCAATTGAATGGTCCCGCCATTCAAATTTTGCAGCTTCTGCAACAGGAGTCGTCGGGCGCAGCGACTCACAAACCCCATGCGGTTCGGGGCAGCTACGGAGTCGTCATCGTTCGACGGAGAGTCCGCGGGAGGGTTCGAGAATTTGGTCGCGCACGTCGTGCTCATAATGTCGTTTGTTTCGAGGATGAAAGTTGCGGCTCAGACACCGTCGCCATCGGAGCGACATTTCGAGGATGCGGCACATACGGGACGCGCTTCAGCCACAGCCGCAGCGCTTGCCAGTAGATGCCCAGAAAAATCTGCATCGTCATCAAGGGATATCGCAACAATGCGCGAGTAAGCTGCCAGCGCGTGATCGGTCTTCGTTGTAGTGACAGCATCGCGTCGAATCGTTTGATGTCGTTCGAGTAGTTCTCGATGGTCACTGCCAGCCGCTCGCGCGGCTCGGTGACTCGCCAGCGATACGTCATGTCCATCGGCATGAATGGTGAAACGTGAAACTCTTTTTGGTTCTCGAATCGCCCTATCGACCGGGATTCCGTCCCGATTTGCTCATCGTGGAAATCAGTTGAAGCAGCGTCCCAGCCTGTAAAGCTCAGCACATAGCAGTGCTTCTCATTCCACGGCGTGTTGCTGACTTCCGCGACAACGGTTTCAACCCGCTCGCCAGCCGCGTCGAAGCAGTAATAGAAGCTGACCGGATTCATGCCGAAGCCGAAGTAGCGGAAATTGGTCAGCAACCTGATCGGCCCGGATGGACGATGCCCGGTTCGCTGCTCAACCAAATCGCGGACACAGTCGTCCAGCGGGCGAGCCGGATCGCCCAAATAGTCGGCGCGTCGGAACCGCGCCAGTGCTGGCGAGCGAGTGGACCAGACGCCCCGTCGTCCGAATATCGAGTCCAGTTCCGCCAAGTCCACGAAGACGAGAAACAACCGATATCGAAACGAATGCTCAATCGGATCGAGCCGTCGATGCTGCACGACACCTTCATAAAGACAGCTTCTCATGCCCGCGACTCCTTTGGCAAAAGAGCTTCGCAAACACGCAGGGCACTGACGACGCCATCTTCATGGAAGCCGTTGCCCCAGTACGCGCCGCAGAAGGAAGTCCGGTTAACGTTGATTAGGTCGCAATGCCGAGCCTGCGCGGCAGCACGCTGAACGGTGAAGATCGGATGGTGATATTCAAATCGCCGCAGCACTTTCGCCGGGTCTATTCGTTCGTCGTTGTTCAGCGTCGCGTTGCTGAGCGTCACGTTGAAGACG
>JANMEV010000500.1:0-4349 GCA_031377305.1 Planctomycetota bacterium
GCAGTGAGAAGCCCGATGAAAATCTTGTCAGCCCCCATGAGACGGTGCTGGCTGGGACTCTAACAGTGACCGAGACCGTCGTCGGCGAATCAGTAACCGTCACCGTGGCTCCCGTCCCGATTCCGACAAGACTCAACTGCCGGAGACCTTCTGTCTGTGCCTGAGCGACCGTACCTCCGGGAATGATCATCTTTCGGGCTGCTTCGTACGACGCGATACCAACCGTTTGTCTCGCAAAGTTCAATGAGGTTAATTCAAGCCCCCCCAAAAAGAAGAGGAAGATGACCGGGGCCACGATCGAAAACTCGACCAACGACGCACCACAACGCTCGGCTGGCGTCTTTGAACGTGCTCTTAGTTTTTGTCTGATCAGTTTCATGGGATCACATTGTGTTCAGGAGCAGAGTTGGCGTTCATATGGAAGTAAGCTGACAAGTCTCACGAGTTCGATTTGTGCCCAACCCAGGCTGTCGGGCTTATGATTTAATCAAAACCCGAAGCGTCAGCGAGGGATTGTTGTGGAAACAACGCAATAGATCTTATCCCTCACTGACGTTTCGGGTTGTGAAAACCCATTAGATCAACAACCCGCTGGCGGATTGAACAGTGAACCAAGTGCTCAGTCGGTCAAAACGATTGGCAGATTCTTTGCAATATCAGTAAACGCCTGCTGAAGCTGCGTCGCGTTGCTTGTCGTGTAGTAGCTACCGCCGGTCGTCGATGCGACTTGAGTCAAAGTCGCCTGAGTGCTGGTGATCATACTAATGCAGTGAATTGTAACGCCCGCCGTTGCTGCATCCTGAGCGGCCAGTTGAGGGTCTCGGCCCTGATTCCACTGACCGTCGGTCAGCAGGATGATAATCTTCTTGGACAATGCACGACTGTTGGTGCCCGTTAGGACCGAGACGGCTTCATCGATCCCCGCCGAGCAATTCGTACCGCCAACGATAGGTCGGCTTGTCAACGTCGACAATGCGTTGTTGATCGATGTTCGATTCGCCGACCAACTGAATCCTGAGTATGCCGGCAAGGCCACGTTAACGTCATCGATCGTGTAGCTGTAATATGGATAGTCCGACAGCGTTGAAGCGGAACTCCAGGTGACGACAGCAGTCCTTGGAGGAAAGTTGAACGCTCCCACTGTATTCAAGAACGTATTGACGGATGACATCGCAACGGCCCAGCGGCTGTTGGTTGGATGTGGTGGAGAAGAGTAATTTCTGTCAGTCCAGTTGTCGTAATAACCGGAAGGATACAGCAATGTGTTTCCTGAAGGATAGGACCAATCAGTGCCGGTCATGTCAAACATCATCGAACCGGAACGGTCAAGACACAGGCAGATTTCCACTTCCTGCTCACCAGCGGTCGCCTGCTGAGAAGTTGAAAACGTGCTTCTGCCGAGAGCGCTGCCAAAGAATGTTGGGATTGCCGATGTGACTCCGCCGTTGCCCACTTTCGCATTCACTCGGCACGCATTGAAAGGGGTCGCATTCTCAACAAAGGTCCAGGAGCCGTTGGTTTGCCCCGTCACTTTTCCAAGCTTGACATCGCTGGTACTGATCGCGAATGGTTGGCCACCGACTTTATTCTTCGCGGCATATGCGACGGCGGCAGCCTTGGCCTGATTGCCGTCCTGAAATCGAACAAGCGCCTCAGTGCCAGCCTTTGCGGCCGCATCGGTTGCAGTTCGCAACTCGGTGCGAACCAACTGCATGTACGCGTAGTCCACCGACATCGCAGCAACAATCAGAAATGCAAACAACATGCCCGTGATCAGGACATGCGCCGCACCTTTTTTCTGATCCGAAGAACGTCCGGATTTCGAAGGATTTCTGTACATGGCATTCCCCTGTTTATTCACAATTCACTCAACAATGGCGTCAACGTGGTGATTCGAAAGAATCAGATTACAAACGAACCATCACAACCGTGGTGGACATCGTTTTTCCGGACATAAACTGAACCGGTCCGTAACTCAAATTGGAAGCAGGCGCACTCAGCGTGACTGTCACCTCTGTTCCGCGGGCTGTCGCAGTGTTGACAGTCGGAGTAAACGTCAGTGTGTAGCCCGTCACTTTTCGAAGAGTCAGGATTTCGCCAGCACGAGTCGTTGCCAGAGCCTGGTTGTTACCTGGACGAGTTACCACTTTTGCAGCTTCGTATGCAGCCATGTTGAGCGACTGTCGAAGGAAGACAGCATTCGCCATCTCCATAGAGCCGAACACAAGAGTCACCAGCAGTGGCAAAACAACGGCCATCTCGGTCGCTGCGGTCCCACGTCGGACAAAACTCCGATTCGTCGATGGGCTGCCAGCCTCCATGGCTCTCTGACTGTGGCGATTGGTTTTCACGTGAAAACTCTCACACTGAAGATAAAACTGGAAACGTCCTCTTTATCTCTTAGGTCTTGTTTTCAGAAAAGAAGTTTTCGTCAGACGAATCCGCAGCGAAAAAAAGCGGCGGTTCGCTCAGTATTCCGATCCTGAGCCTTTTTGCGGCCTGGTGAAAACGGGCAACGACAAGGCTCACATTCAGGCCGAAGATGATGCAGAAAAGCAACACCAAGGCATGTTCGCATTATGCACAAGCCGTTCGAATCGGAAACAACGGCACTTTCGATTCGCGAAATGCTGTCGGAAAGTCGCCATCTCACGTCAAGGCCGGCCACTTCAGGCGGTCGTTCGTTGTGAAACGGCATCAAAGACAGCAATGCTCGAATCCGCTAGACTCCCCACGCTGCGGCAAATCGCAGACGGAAGGGTGAAGCTTCTGCCGAGCCGTGTAGTTCTGCAGATCTTCGGCTCGTCTGGTTCATCGACCTCCCGTGAATTACGTTGAGTTCGCTCAACCTGAAGTACCAGGAAACGTTTTTTGAATCCGGAAGAAGGCATCATGGACAAGGAAGACAATCGTGCCTTTGAATAGCAGCACCGCAACGTCTCGCAGGGTCTGGATCCTGATGTTCGATCATCTGCAGATCGACGGTGCCGACCCGATACCGTTGGTGGAGTCCGGCGACGCATCGCCACCGCCGTCCCTGGATCATTTCAATTCGTTCGATGATCTGGACCTCCGTTGCAGCTCATTCGAACAGTACGTACTTCAGGACAGTCGCGTTTCCGCAAGGTTGACGGATGTGCTTGGTGGCCAGAGAGCCTTTGAGCGATTCGCAAAACATCTGGACACCCTAAACAAATCTTCCGGGCTCGTTCGATTGAGCTTTGACGATTCGCCGCTCGATCACGGTGAGTCGACGACGGAATCAGCGACTCGCCCGGAGCATCGCATCGAGTGGCCCTCAACAATCGAAAGACGGTTGCCGCGCGGGGCCTGCGACAGTTCGATGCAGATCGATCCCGAACTACGATCGACTCTGTCGGCTGACGTTGTCTGGATTGAAGTGATTGCATCCGGCGATGCTTGCAGGGAAGACTCGGATCGGCTTTTGAAACTCGTTCAACAGTGGAGGCTGGAGTCGCAGCCCGGCTCAGAGACAACGCCAGTACTGATCGTCTCGGCAATCCATGGATATGCTCGCAAGGTCAACCCGCCGTTTGCGTCCGGGCTTGCCGAAAGCCTGATCCATGTGCCGCTTTGGATCGATCACGGTGCCAGCCATGCTTGTCGAATTCAAACACTGGCGGGCAGTTTCGATCTTCTTCCGACAGTCGGGGAATTTCTACTGGGCAGTGGAAACCTGTCGGAGCCACAAGAAACCAAACCTCCCAATCCTTCGGAACAGTCCGGAGGACTTAAAGGGGCACCTCTCAGCCTTGCTGGCGTTTGCTCGCACAGTCAGCCGCTGCCTGATCGCTTGTTGCAGCTCACCGGGGATTCGTGGACCGCGCTGCGGACTCAACAATATCTGTTGGTCCATCCTGTCGCTGGAAATTCATCACGCAATGAAGCAGGGTACTCCGCAGATGACGAAATGCGCGCGACTCGATGTCTTTACTTAAAGCCTGATGACGTTTGGAACGTCAACGATGCCATCGTCGCATATTCTTCTATCGCCGACCAAATGGAACTGACGGCAGCGCAATTCCAACATCGCGACCCATAAAAAAAGCCGAGCGACATGGCTCGGCGATCACACGGTTCGGTTTTGGACAACGACAAGCATCGGTTACGGGCTGGCTGGCAAAGCAGGAGGTGCATCATTGCTGGCACCCAACGTTGTCCCCAGCACAATCGCAGTAGCGCCGCCAATCAGAAGGAATGCACCTGCTGAGGAATTGAAGCCACTGCTGACATAAACCGGAGCAAAGCCAGCCTGACCTCGCACAACCCGCTCGTCTACGACAATAGCCATTTGAGCAGTCGATGCCGGTGGAGCAGAAGTAGTACCC
>JANMEV010000518.1:0-4269 GCA_031377305.1 Planctomycetota bacterium
GACATGCAAACACATTGCGACCGCTGCTGACTCGCGACAGGTTTCGCCAGGCATTCGCTGCGTCGCTCGCGTGAACGCCAACGGAATCCCCATGGACGCAGCCTGCTGGCTTCAACTTGTCTTCCCACTGCGGCAATCGCCCGCCGTCTCGAAGCACCAGCAAACTTGCAGCCAATGAAATCGCTTCCCCGATCGCAGCGGGCTCGTAGCCTTCGCTCAACGCCATGGCGGCAGCCTTCGCAGCGTCGTTGGGTGAAGCTGTCGCAAACGTCTGACTGAGATGCTCTACAAACGCATCTTCAGCCGGTTTGCTGCCGGGCTCCTTCCCGTTGAGATGGCACTCATCCAGCAAACTGACCAGCATTTTCCCATGCTCGTCCCATTCGGCTCGACGAGACGGCTCTGCTCGAACACAGTAACGCAGCGACTGTCGTAGAAGCGTCAGTGCATGCTGAGTCCCCACGATCTCCTGCATGTCCCAGGCGCGGTACGGAAGCACGGTTCGATGGACTTCCGGTGAATCCTGCACCGCTGGAATCAATGCATCCAACGCACTGCGAGGATTGTTGGCGACCATCGCCGCGAGAATCTGTTCGGCGTGATTCGCATCTTTTGCGCGGATCGCATCGTGAAGCGCGGACTCCGTCGGATCGATGACTGACGTCGACGCCGCGAGCCCGTGAAGCACCTCAGATTCTCGGCCTCCGAATTCCTGAATCCGGTTGCTGTTGCGATACAGAACTTTGAACACCGGCAGCGCTTCCGAACCTGTTGGCATCAGCGACGACATCTTCAACGCCGGCCCAAGAGCCATGAAAGTGTGGAAGCCAATGTAATCTTCGCCGCCAAACGTGCGAGCATTCGCGAGTGCTCCGGCGGCAACCAGAGTCTTCAGCGGCAGTCCGTCCTTCAGCTTCGCGGCGAGAGACGACTGCAAGCGCTCCGTGGGAGTCTCCTGCAGGGCACACACAAGCGATTCCAGCTCGCCAAACTGCAGCGGCGAATCGAGTTCTTCGGCAAACGCTTTCGGTGCCAGTCCCAGATCAACCGCCATCGCCGGGCCCAGAGTCGCCAGCAGCGTTCCTCGTCCAACATCCGCCAAAAAACCACGACGCGAACGATTTCGAAACATTGCCAACTCCTCAGGAAAGTTGAACGGCAGCCAAACAACGAGATAAGCGTACACTTACAACGAACGATTCCGCAATCGCCAGTACCAGATTCTGACGCAATGGTCGCCGTAGCAGACTTCCGTCGGCCGGACCGAACGGAGGGAGTTCTGGCCGACGTTGCGCGCTTCAGAATTCGGCTTTTTCAGAAAACGATTCGCTCGTTGTGTCAGCGTTGTTGCTTTTGTGAGCCGCGAAGCGCTAGCTGCGGGTCGTTGCCTGCCAGACATATCGAGACACCCGCGGCTAGCGCCTTGCGGCTCACTTGTGTCTGTCAATCAGCAGGTGGCTCTCGCCCCGTCGCCGCCGCGTTTTCTGACAAAGCCTCGCCTCGTCCACTATCGCGTTACGACTTCCTGCACCGACACAACCGTCGACTCCACAACGCCGCTGGAAAGTCGAGTCGTCAGCGTTTCACCAACAGCCGCATCCGAGGCCGATCGCAGCAGCGAGCCATCGGCGCGCTGAGTCAGCGAATAGCCACGAGCCAGCACCTGCAGTGGACTCAACGCATGCAGAGAACCTGAGACCGCGGCCAGATCTCGATGGCGGCGTTCAAGCATCAACTGGATGGCTTTCAATGACCGATCGGCCACGTCATCACATTCCATTCGACGCTGATCGATCACCGACATCGGCCGTTGAATCACCGAACGAGCTTCGATTGCGCTCAGTTGCAGTCTCGCTCGTTCGAGCTGATTGCGAAGCACCTGTCGCATTCGCTGAGCCGTCTGCTGCAGCGTGTCCCGCAGATCGCGAGCCGACGGAACAACCAGTTCGCCCGCTTCGCTTGGAGTCAACGCGCGACGATCGGCAACAAGGTCAGCAATTGACACATCGATTTCGTGACCAACTGCGGAGATGACGGGAATTCGACACGCCGCGATCGCTCGAGCGACGACTTCCGTATTGAAGCACCAAAGATCTTCCAGACTGCCGCCTCCTCGCCCGGTGATCACGACATCGACGCCGGGAATCCGATGCACCAAACGCAACGCTCGAGCGATCTCATCAGCCGCTCGATCTCCCTGCACAGCCACCGGCACGATCACAATATTCGCTGCCGGCCAGCGTCGAGTGATCACCTGAATCATGTCCTTCACCGCCGCGCTGGTCGGGCTTGTTACCAACGCGATACGTTTCGGGATGACGGGGATTGCTCGCTTGCGTGATTCGTCAAACAAACCTTCAGCTGACAGTTTGTCTCGAAGCTGCCGGAACGCCATCTCCAGTTCGCCAACGCCCTGAGGCATCAGGCGGTTGATCACAAACTGACACGATCCGCGAGCCACATAGACCTGCAGCGATCCGGTCGCCAGGGCTTTCATGCCGTCCTTCGGTTCGAACCTCAACCGCTGAGCGGCAGTTCGCCAGATCACGGCGCCGATTTCCGCGTGCTCGTCCTTGAGCGTCAAATACCAATGTCCGGCAGGGCTCTTGCGGCAGTTGGAAATCTCGCCCTCCACGCTGCAGGGAGGCAACGCAGTTTCGACGACCTCTTTAAAGGCGTTGACGAGATCAGAAACCGTGACGACGGGGAATTCAGACATTGTATGCCTCAGCAGCACCAGCGCTGGATGCACTGTCGATAAAGGTCAGTGCCGCGGTCGAGTTGTTCGAGACTGATCCATTCGTCGTCGGTGTGAGCCTGAGCGATATCACCGGGACCGAACACGGCGATGTTCTTGAGCTCGGTGAAGATGGCTCCATCCGTTCCGTAAGCCACCGTGCGAGCGGTCGTCTGAGATGTCAGGTCGAGCAACTCACCAATGAACGGCGTCGACGGGTCGGTGAAGAGCGGTGAGCCGGAAAACAAAACCTCAAACTTCAAGCCGTGCTGTTTCGCAAGCTGCTGCATGTGTTGAACCATGCCGTCGGCATCCTGTCCGGGCATCGGCCGAAAGTACACGACGCACTCGGACTGTGCGGACGTAATATTCACACCTGTGTTTGTATCCTTGATCACCAGATTTAGGGTCGGCGTCGGTGGCGAAAACCGATCGTCTCGCCATGCGGCGGAGGTTTCCATTTCCTGATGAATCTGCCCGATCTCATGCAGAAACGGAATCAGCGCCATGTTCGCGTTGATACCGAGCCCAGTACTGGAATGAGCGGCTCGGCCGATCGATGTGGCCTTGATCGCTCGACCGCCTTTGTGAGCGTACACGATTTCCAGTTGAGTCGGTTCGCCGATAATTGACCGAGTCTGCGAAGCCACGATGTCTCGATAGAGCAACGACTTTTCAACGACCTTTTTGGCTCCCGGCATACCGACTTCTTCGTCAGCCGTTGCGATAATGTATAGTGGCGACTGAAGCTTTGCCGTCTGCATCGATTCCGCCGCAGCCAGCATGCATGCCAGCGAACCTTTCATATCGCAGGAACCGCGGCCATAGATTCGACCGTCGGAGATCAGCGGAGTCCACGGCCCAGCCTTCGGAAAGCTCCACGAGTTCACCGGCACGACATCGGTGTGCGAAAAATACGCCAGCCCGCACCCCGTTTCCGGCCCTTTACGTCCCAGAATACAGGACTTCTTCACGCCCTGATCGTCCGGATATTCCAGCCGTTCGATCTCAAACCCAAGCCGCCGTAGCGACCCTTCGACGCAGTCTGTGACGTCGCTGTTGGATTCGGTGCTCACCGAAGGGAACGGAATCAATTCCTGAAGATACTCGATGGCTCGCATGATCTTTGCACGCAGACGGTGAATGAAACATCAACACCACAAAGATCGGCGATCCGCACCCAAAACGCAAGCCATCGAGGCAACCACGAGCCTTTGGGTGTCGTCATCGTTTTCGGCAGATCGATCGAACTCCGCAACCGCATCCAGCAAACAAGAAACGCCGCACTGTCGCCAGACCCCTCCGAGTCTGATAGAACCCACTCCGCTGGATTCCCAAATCCTGACGCATCCAGCGATTGCAGACATGGCCAAGCCGAAGCCGCACGGAGGATGAATTGTCTGATCAGCAACGCAATCTACCCTTGAACCGGAAAAACGATGAAGGACTGTCGTCCGAGTCCCAAACGACGGAGATGATTCAATCCGCAGGGTTCCCGATCGTCGGCATCGGAGCATCGGCCGGAGGCTTAG
>JANMEV010000537.1:0-7330 GCA_031377305.1 Planctomycetota bacterium
ACATGCACTCCGTTACCCGGGTTCAGTGAAAAACTGGTAGCTGGCGTGGAGCCGTTTGCCGGGAAGCCACCATCAGCGGAGCCATTGAACAAAAGAGCGCCATCGCTCACAGTAAATATGTGCACAAATGACCGTACGAGAATGTCGCCATTGATCAGCAGTGTCCCGGAGCCCGTTTTCTTGTGCATTTCAGGCACGGGAAGTGCAGTCTGTACAAACGCGCCTTCAATGACAAAATCATTGACCGCTGTTCCATCCGCGACATCGATAATGCGCTTCGAAGCCCCATCAAACTTCATTGTCCCAACGATCCTTGATGGGCTTGAGGAGGCTTCTGAGCGGATGTTCCCTTTGAAAATCAAGGGAACGTCAGATTCACCATTGTTTCGGGCTTCCAGGGTGCCAGCCACAAGGGCGACGTCTTTAAAAAACGTTGCAAAACCGCCGCCGAGGGATATCGTCCCTCCCTGCAGGCGTACCTCATCAATGAAATTGACACTACCGCCCCGAGTGGTCGCAATCTGTCCCGTTCCAATGACTGTCGTCTTTTCTCCAACCGTTAACAGGCCCGTCTGGAAGGAGTTGTTCGACAATATTCCGCTGTCTTTGATTTCCAGTGATCCGATACGTTCGGATATCTGAAACGACTCATTTCCCTCAGGCTTTCCGAGATCAACTCGACCGCTACCCTGAATGAGCACTTTGGAGGAATTTGAAATGACTTCTGTACTCAGTGAGGTAAATGTCGCCAACACCGCAGAAGTGGATCCAACGGTCAAGTCTCCTGGAATAACGATCCGACTGCTTACTGTGTCTCGAATCACCAGGTTGCCTTCCACGACATTCGTCCGCCCTTTGTAGGTGTTGTGGTTCGAAACGGGTTGAAGTTGAATCGAACCCAGTCCCGTCTTTCTTATTCCTTGTCCGGGAAGGCCAAAATCTGCTGACTCACGAATTGCGGATTTGACTATGAGTGCAGAATCATCCTGAATGGCAAAGATGCGAGCGGTACTTCCCAGGTTAATCTCACTCACATCAATCAAGGATGGCTGACCGGGACCATTCCCTGCGCCCACCGTAACCGTACCCGCCAGTTGAACTCTGCCTCCTCCGCTGATCAGACCGGAATTCAACGACAAGGATCCGATGCGCAGCTGACGCCCCTGCGTCACAACGAGTTCCGACTGAATCTCATTGATGTCCCCGCCTCGAAATGTATTGATCGCCACTGAGGGACTGTTTGTGAGTGCATTATCCTGCACGATTCTCACCTTGGGTTGTTTGTCCACCAGTGTGTTGCCGATCGTCAGAGTGGTGCCGACGTAGCCAGCCGCGCCATTGGACTTGGCAAATACCAATTGACCATCCTCAACAGACAGCGGTTGCGACAATGTATTAGCCGTTGATCCGGCAAACAAGACGACTCCACCGCCGGACTTCGTCATCGAACCAACCCCGGACAGGTTCTTCAAACTTCCACTCAACGTTAATTGCCCCTTCGCATTGAGTGTATGCGGGGCAGACAAAAACGTGATGTCGGCTGAAATTTCGTTAATTCCAGTCGCGTTCAGTGTCGTGATGTCACCGGTCAGCTTGATCGGATTTCCGTTGATTTTGAAGTCGCTGGCAGCAAACGTAATGCTCTTCAGTGTCAAGTTACTGATGTCGTTGTTCGTACCGCGATCAAGGGCACCAATGCCAGCCGGGAAAACGACCTCGTCACCGAATTCGGGCTTCTTGTCACCGACCCAGTTATCCTTGTCTGACCACTTGTCGTTCAGAGCGGCTCCCCCAGTCCACGTACGAACGGTCATCAGCAACCGAGGCTCAAGGGAGTCGATTCCTCTGAGTTGCTGGTTTCGTTTTCTCCGTTTTGCTGACGGCTTTATCCCAATGTGTGATTGAAGTGACTTTGAAACAGCGATTAGAAAAGACTTGAGCATTGCGGTTCTCCGCAGTCATCATCAGGAGGTCGACTCCAGGCGGAAGTACGCGATGGATGACTGCAAGCTTGAAGCAAGTTGAATACGTGCACAATGTCAATGCGAGGCTTTCTCAGGCGCGCTCCATAGAATCTCAGGAATTCTTCCGGACACACGCAAGTCGGCTGTGTAGGCAGCGATGAACTCAATTTGCAGCCGTGATCCGGCGGTAAAGCCATGCTCGGGAATACGTGAGGTAGCGATTGGCCGTTGTCCGAGAGAGCCCCATCGCGTCGCAGGCTTGTTCGATGGAAAGTCCTCCGAAATATCGCAGAACAACCAGCTTTGCCTTCACAGGATCTTCTTTTTCGAAGTCATGAAGGGCCGAGTCCAATTCCAGCAATTGGTCCGCGTTCAGGTCGTCATCAAGGCCTTCCAGTTTCACAGCGATGGCAGGCTCGTCCGTATTTTTCGGACGTCGCCGCTTTTTGCGAGCGTAATCAACCAGAATTCGTCGCATGGATTCCGACGCGGCACCAAAGAAGTGGCCAATCGAATCCCATTCCTGCTTCGGCTGTGATGCGACCAGTCGCAGGTAGACTTCGTGAACGAGTGCTGTGGGTTGCAGCGTCTGTCCCGGTGCTTCGTTGCGTAAACGTGCCGCCGCGAGTGTGCGCAGTTCCTGGTAAACAATCTGGAAGAGTGCTTCTGTGGTGTCCTGGCCAGCCGGCGCTGATTCATTGTTCATGAGTCACCAGAATCTGCAAACACTGAGCCTCACAATGTGAGATCCTCACAGAAGTCGCGAAGCTACCGACACAACAGCCATCCCAGAATTAAAGCCCCTCGCGTGCTGCAGCGACCGATTCTATCGAACAAGGCGTTCGCGTGTCACCGCTCGACTTTGAAAAGTTTCGAAATCATGGCTCCCACTCGGCATTCGCCTGCGGGATGTTCGGAAAACTGAATGCCAGAGCCGGCGACGAGGTCCTTGATCGTGCTGGAAACCACAACTTCATGCGCCTCGGCAATTTCAGAAATCCGCTGAGCGAAATCCACTGCATTGCCTTTCACTGAAGTCCCAGCGATGTCACATTCGCCGGTGTGCAGTCCGGCCTGTAGTTTCAGTCCGAGTCGACGAGCGGAATCGTTGATCGCCATCGCAGCTCGAATCGCACGGGTTGGACCGTCGAAAGTGGCGACAAGACTATCCTCGGAGATCGTCATATTGGAACCACGAAACAACTCAATTTCCCGGTGAGCCAGCGACTTGTAACGCTCGATGCGTTCTGGCAAATCGGGAGGCGTTGAATCGCCGGGTAGCCTTGGCATCGGTCTGGCAGCCAGCACTGTAGCCAGAACCCGACGAGTTCTTGGAGTTTGCTGGACACTTGCCAGGAAATCTCTGATCGCATTGAGAATAGAATCCTGATCGCCCACAAATGGGAGATGATCGTTGCCGGGAAACTCTGCAAACTGTGCCCCCGGAATCTGTGCCGCAAGAAAGCGGCCTTCATCGACTTTCAAGCATCGATCTTCCCTCCGATGGATAACCAGTGTAGGACTTTGGATCAGCGAAAGAATTGGGCGAACATCAATTTCTGCATTCATCTGAGTTAGTGCCAACGCTGCACCCGGGCTTGCGCCCAGTCGAAGATAGGTGGCCCACCAGTCGCGGAACTTTGGATCCGACGCCATCCCGGGCGCACGATCTTCGATGCCTACCGGTCCGCCCCAGTTGCGCCGAATCTCCTCAAAGAAGTGGCGACGATGTTCTTCCAAAACTCCCCATGGATAATCGGCAGCCCAGAGTCTTCTCGCATACGAGCCGATCATGATCAGGGCCGTCGTCTTTTGCGGGTACGTCGCCGCAAATAACGCACACATTGGGCCACCTTCTGAAATACCGCAAAGGACGGCCTTCTGCGAGTCCACAGCATCCATCACAGCGCGAACATCGTCCATTCGCTGCTCCAGAGTTGGCAACTGGTGCACGGGAACTCGATCCGAAAGGCCAGTACCGCGCTTGTCGAACAAAATGACGCGGGCGAATGTTCCAAGTCGGCGCAGAAATCGCGCGAAGGACGATTCTTTCCAAAACCACTCGAGGTGCGAAACCCAGCCCATCACAAAGACCAGATCCATCTCGCCTTCGCCAAAGACCTGATAGGCGATGTTGACATCTCCCGAGCAGGTATAGCGGACTTCTGGGATCTCGCCATTCGTGTCTTCAAAGGCTGTCAGGGTCTGTGCCGATTTCAAGGTTGCCTCTGAGGCTGAGGAAGGTGGCGGCGATACGACGCTTTCAGACGAAGCAGGTTCTGTCGAACGCAGTTGAGGATCCGTCTTCGCTGTTGCAATTTCCAAATGCTGCCTGAGCGCCACGGCCAGGTCTTTGGTGGTTGCAAAGCGCTGATCTCGGTCCTTGCACAACAGGCAAGTGACGATCGTTCGCAGTTCGTTGGGCAATTCGAAATTGCTGGCGATGATTGCCGGTGGTTCATGTTCGAGGATCGCGACCAGTACATCGCTGGACGTTGCCCCGCGGAATGGAAGGTGTCCGGCAAGCATTTCGTACAGAACGACTCCAAAGCTAAACAAGTCGCTTCGAGTGTCCACAGGCAAACCGCGAGCCTGTTCAGGGGACATGTAGTGGATCGTTCCAACGACGCTGCCCGGAATCGAAATATGATGGCCGGTTGCAGCGTCGGCATTGGTCGCAGCGATGGTCGATGAACCGATCCAATCCGGATGCCGGGCCAGGCCAAAATCGAGCACCTTTACCAGTCCATCTGAACGGATCATAATATTTTCGGGCTTCAGATCCCGGTGAACGATACTTGCGGCATGCGCCGCCGAAAGAGCCTTGGCAATCTGGCTGGCGGTGTCCACGATTTCTCGCAGGGGCATAGAGCCTGATGAAAGACGTTCTCGCAGTGTCATGCCTTCAACGTACTCCGTCACAATGAACTGCACTTCGTCAGCCAAACTAATTTCGTGGACGGTCAGGATGTTGGGATGATTCACTGCGCCTGCCGCCATGGCCTCACGCTGGAATCTCGCATTCCACTTTGGATCGCTGGTATGGACAGAGTTAAGAAGCTTGATGCCGACATCGCGTTGAAGCTGAGCATCGCGACCCAGATAGACTTCTCCCATACCTCCCGCGCCAAGTCGGCGCACCAGTTGATAACGACCGAGACTCGAACCGGAACGGTCTTGCAGGGTTTCGACGTTCTTCTTGAATCCGTTGGTAGACGTGAGATTGACGAACGGCTTTTCAAGAAATGTGCCAGCCTGAAAATGAGCGTTGAGCAACGACATTACGTCGTTCTGCAACTCCAGATCCTCGCCACAGGCTCGGCGGACAAAATTGTCTCTTGCAGAGGCAGAGACAATTTCAACAGCTGCGACAAAAATTTCTTCGGCGTTCATCCGCTTGCCCTGGGAACGTTTTTAGTAACTTAAATGGGGAACTTCAAATCATCGAATCTGCAAAGATCACTGCGAGTCTGATGCACTGTTGGCGTTAGACATAACCGATTTCAAGGTGCCTCCGCTCGACAAAAAACGTTCTCAACGTCAAAGCTGGCCACGCTCAATGGAGTGCTCAAGAGATCGTTCCCATTCGATTGAGTAAAAGTGCAGGATGATCCGTTGCTGGAAGTTCGGTGACTACCCCACGTTATCCTACAACCGCGCGTATTCGCAAGGCAGTCAGATTGGACGGTAAGTGGAATCCTCGGTGGCAAACAACATTGAAACGAGCACTCGCGGAGGCTTCCCGCTGAAGAAAGCCGTGTGTAAAGTCGCCCCGCCGATGGGGAAGGCGCGATAGTTTTCCCACGGAACCGTTCGCAGCGGCGGCGGTTCTGTGCCAGGATGTGGATGGTGCGAAGTCAATCCTCCGCCTCCGCCTTTTTGATGGCTCTGGATTCACGATGTCTCTTGCAAAACTGCAGCGAAATACGATCCTGGGATTCTTTGCGAGCCTGATCCTTGCGATTGTCAAACTGGTCGCGGGTTTAGTGGGGAGGTCGAGCGCGCTGGTGGCGGATGCGGTGGAGTCGTTTGCGGACACGATCGGATCGATGTTCGTTTGGCAGGCGCTGCGAGTTGCTTCGAAGCCGGCGGACAAAGATCATCCTTACGGCTACGGAAAAGCGGAAGCTGTTGCGTCGCTGGCTGTGGGAGGACTGCTGGTTGTTGCGGCGTTGTTCATCGTCAGCGAAGCCCTGCATGAGATCATGATTCCTCACCAGCCTCCAGCTCCGTGGACTCTGATCGTGCTGATTGTGGTCGTTGCGGTGAAGGAGATATTGTTTCGTGTCGTCATGAAAGGGGCGGATGAGTTCGCTTCTGACGCGGCGAAGGCCGATGCGTGGCATCATCGTTCGGACGCTATCACGTCGGCCGCCGCTCTGGTTGGAGTCTCGATTGCAATTTTGGGGCCGACTGTCTTTGGGCTACCCGGCCTTGTCGTCGCGGATGAAGTCGCTGCAATTCTTGCCAGCGGAGTTATTTTGATCACCGCCGGTCATTTGATACGGCCGTCGCTTCAGGAGCTCCTGGATGCAACGTCGCACGAACTGGCCGGACGGATTGTGGCCGTCGCGGAGAAAGTCGATGGAGTCCGGATGGTTGAAAAAGTTCTGGTCCGAAAAAGTGGAGCTGGCTTTCACCTCGACATGCATCTCCACGTGGATCCCGACCTCACGATTCGAGTCGCTCATGCGCTGGCAGGAAAAGTGAAGGCGACGCTGAGGGCGGAGATTCCGAACTTGAGAGGCGTGCTGATTCACGTTGAGCCTTTTGAGTCGCCGAAGCCACAAGGTAGGGTTTCTCTGGAACTCATTGACGGATCTGAATTGGGTGAACCGCCTCATTCGCCTGATGCTTAGAGACGTAATAACCGGACTACGTTCCGCAGGTCTTACAGGAATGGCTTCAGGCGATTCAATCTGCTTAAGTGTCGGTATCGCTTCAAGAGCCGTCAATTCAGTCGGCGAATTTGGCCGATCCATGCTTCGGGGCAGTGAATGCGTTTCTGGAGTGCTTGAGTTATGTTGAAGTCCGTCTGGTCTGTGTCGAAAAACGTTCCATCATTGCGGAAGGCTCTTTGCCTGTTCCTCGCGGGGCTGATTTCCGTGGGGACTCCAGTAATGGCTGGCGGTCCGGTGGAGATTCGTTCGACGGATGTCACGCTCAAAGGGGAAGGTGTCCTGAGTGGAACCGTTCTGAACGTGTCGGCTCAGCCTGTTGCCGGAGTGACCGTTCGTGTTCTGCACGGGGAGTCCGTCGTTGCAACTTCCACCAGCGACGAACAAGGGCATTTTTATGTCAAAGGTCTTCGTCACGGATCTCATGTCATTCAGGTCGGAAGCGTTCAGCATCCGGTACGATTTTGG
>JANMEV010000561.1:0-3469 GCA_031377305.1 Planctomycetota bacterium
AGTCTGTCGGCATTCTTCACTCAGGTCGGACGAAAACCCTCGGCGACTCGTGGTGAAGATCTGATCTTCCACAAACGTGGCATGGCCGTCGCCGCGAACATCAAGACCGGAGCTCAATTAAAACCCGCTGCGCTGGGGGATGCGATTCCAACGATTGCCCCGGACCAAGATCCACGACTGAAACTCGCGGACTGGATGAGCACGCAATCCAATCCATTCTTCGCGAAGGCATTGGTGAATCGCTACTGGAAGCATTTCTTCCGTCGAGGCTTGATCGAACCCGAAGACGACATTCGTGATACGAACCCGCCGACAAATCCGGAATTGCTAGCCGCACTGGAGCAGCATTTCGTATCCAGCCGGTTCGAGCTGAAGGACCTTGTGCGAGTCATCGTTCGCTCAAACGCGTATCAACTCAGTGCGACGCCGAATGAACACAACATCGCCGATGTGCAGAATTACTCGCGGTACTATCCTCGCCGTTTGCAGGCAGAGGTCATGCTGGATTCGATCGACGATCTCACCGGAGCACGGACCGACTTTCCAAATCTGCCAACCGGAACTCGAGCCATCGCTTTGCCGGACAACAGCTACAACAATGCATCGCCGTTTCTGAAGGTCTTTGGTCGGCCGGAGAACGAAAGCGTCTGCGAATGCGAACGAGTGCAGTCGTCGAGCCTGGCTCAGAGCCTGCACCTGATGAACGCTGGAGACATCAAAGGCAAATTGGCAACCGGCAACGGCCGGGCCGACCGTCTGGCGAAGTCCGAAAAACCAGTCGAGGACCGCATACGCGAACTTTACCTTGTCGCGTTTTCCCGCGAACCCAAAGAGAACGAAATGGAAGTGGCGGTGGATTATCTGGCGGAGCCTCTGAAGGATTCCGCCGGAAACCCGATCGATCCGCAGCGTGCCAATCAGGAGAAGTTCCAGGACCTGATCTGGGCGCTGATCAGTTCGAAAGAGTTTTTGTTTAATCACTAGCCCGCGATGGGCCCAGTAGGATGGGCATTCCTGCCCGTCGTCATTTTTGCATTGAAGCTCGGACATGAATGTCCAAGCTACGATATTTATTGTGAGTGGTAAGGAAAACTTATGGCCATCACGCTGAGATCGCTCCGAACTGCCATTCGTGCAATGGCGCTGTGTGCATTGACTTTGGGCTCAGCGGAGTTCGTTAGGGCCCAAACTGTCTGCCTGCCTCTTCCTCGGTTGCTCACGACGATGCCGATGGGCGGAGCCGTGGGGACTCAAGTGGAAGTCACGATCACGGGGGAAAACATCGAAGACGCCAGTGAGCTGATTTTCACTCATCCCGGCCTGACGGCAAAGCAGAAGCTTGACGTAAACGGACAGCCGGAACTCAACAAGTGGGTTGTGTCGATCGCCGCCGATTGCCTGCCGGGAATTCACGAAGCACGATTGATGACACGGCTTGGCATTTCGTCATCGCGAGTCTTCTGTGTCGACACGCTGGCGGAAGTTTCGCAGACGGCTCCGAACACGACTCTGGCCACCGCGATGCCGCTGGCGATCAATTCGATTTGTAACGCTGTGATGACGACGAAAGCGGTCGACCATTACACGTTTGATGCCGTTAAAGGTCAGCGATACATCGTCAACTGTGCGGCTCGCGGAATTGATTCCAAGCTGGACGCCGTGCTCATCATCGGCGACGGAGCCGGCCGGGACCTGGTCGTCGAACGTCGCGGCGGGACGCTGGACTTTACCGCCAGGGAAGACGGCAAGCACACGATTAAAGTGCATGAACTGACCTTCAAAGGCGGACCGGCCTACTACTATCGACTGTCGCTGCAGAACATTCCGGTCGACTCGGCGATGCCGCAGTTTGCTTCGACCAAAACAGTGAACTCGTTCTCATGGCCGCCAGCCGGACTTGCGGAAGTCGCGGCCGCTTCTGAAGTGGAGCCCAACAACTCGGCCGAGCAGACTCAGAAGATCACTCTGCCTTGCGATATTGCCGGCAACTTCTTCCCGGCCGCCGACGTGGACTTGTTCGAGTTTGCGGCCACCAAAGGAGATGTGTGGTGGGTCGAAGTCGCATCGGAACGACTCGGTCGTCCAACGGATCCGTCGGTTCTGGTCCAGCATGTCAGCGGTGAGGGTGCCGAACAGAAAGTCACTGACGTTGCCGAGTTCACCGACATCGCGCCGCCGATGAAACCTTCGAGCAATGGTTATGCGTATGATGGACCTCCGTTTGACGGCGGCTCGGCCGACATCATCGGCAGGCTGGAGATCAAGGAAGACGGTATTCACCGCCTGCAGATCTCTGATCTTTTTGGAGGAACTCGCAACGATGCTCGGAATGTCTATCGGCTAATCATTCGCAAAGCCGCTCCCGACTTCGCCGTCGCTGCGTGGGGCTTGCACATGGAACTTCGCAACGGAGATCGCAACGCGTTGTCCAAGCCGCTGGCTCTGCGAGGCGGTATCACGGTGGCACTGGAAGTCGTGGCCGTTCGACGTGACGGCTTCGATGGCGACATCGACCTTGTGATGAAAGGACTTCCCGAAGGCGTCACGGCTCAAGGTCTGAAGATTCCAAAGGGCAAGACTCGCGGAGTCATGCTGCTGACGGCCGATCAGAATGCGCCACGATCAATGGCCAATGTGACGTTCTATGGCAAATCAACTTTCGACGGTGTCGAAACGAAACGATCGGTCAAAATGGCGTCTCATGCATGGCCGATTGTTGATTCATGGGGCGAAGTTCCAAGCCCGCGACTTGTGACAGACTTGCCCGTGTCAGTGACCGGTTCTGAGTTCGCTCCGATTACGATCACGCCGAACGAGAAGAAAGTTTGGGAAGTCGCGGCTGGCGAAAAGCTGACGATTCCGCTCATTCATACAAAGCGGGCGGAGTTCTCCGGCGACATCCTGCAGTTGAAGACATCGGGCGAGGGCTTCGAAGGAAATCCTCGCTTCGACGTTTCGATCTCGGCCAATACGTCACAAGCGGTGCTTGATACGAAGGCATTGGGAACGCCGCCGGGCGATTACCTCATCACCTTCTACGGCAGCGCGGTGGCGAAGTATCGATTCAATCCGGACGCTGTCGGCTTGGCGGAAGCGGCTCAGAAGAAAGTTGCCGAAGAAGCTGCAGCGATCACCGCTGAGGTCACACGGCTGACCGCCGAAGCGGCCGCCGCGCCGTCCGAAAAGAAGGCAGAAGCCGACAAGGCTGTGGCTGAGATCACGGCGAAGAAGCAAGCGTCCGATGCAGCAGTCGCTGCTGGCGACGCAAAACTTAAAACAGCCACCGAACTGGCAACGCCGCGAGATACTGTAGATATTGTGCTGTCAGAACCGATTGCAATTAAGGTGAAGTGAAATCATGAGCGATCCATTTCATGCGTCATCGATCTTCTGCCCTGGACCGAAAATGTTTGGTTCCGCGGGGCGGCGTGGCTTTATTCGAATGGGGCTGGGCGGATTTGCCAGCCTG
>JANMEV010000608.1:0-1822 GCA_031377305.1 Planctomycetota bacterium
ACCCGCCTGAGCGACCTCGATCGGCTCAAGCCAGGCATCGATCACGATGTCGCGGGAAAGGCAGGGCGTTTCAACTTCCAGATAACCAAGGTCCTGAAAAAACCTGCGAACGGCCCGCAGCATCGCCGATCGAACGTGCAACATTGGGATCGAGCAGGACGGCCTCCAGTGATCCGAACGCGTCATTTCAACGACGCCTGCAAGGACGCACCCTGAGTCTGAAGAACTGTCCGAACGGCCCTGGCCAGTCGTCGAATTCCTTCGGTGATCCCGTCAACAGACTGAACACCAAAGCTCAACCGCATTTCACAGCGAGGTCGTTGCGGCCAATCGACCGGATAACTCAATTCACCCGGCACGTACATCACTTTGTCAACCTGAGTCGCACGGCGGAACAGTTCGCTCTCGAACCCCGTCTCAATGTTGTCGGGCAACTTCATCCAAACGTACATACCGCCGGTTGGTCGAACCCACGAAACGCCCGGAATCCCGCCGAACTCAGCCTCCACTGCTGCCAGCATTGCATCTCGCTTTTGGCGGTAGCTATTTCGAACCAGTTCAACGTGGCGATTGTAAACACCGTTCTTCAGGACTCGCCCGAGGATATGCTGATTCAAATGTGCGGAACCGAAATCTTCGTTGCCTTTCAGGTCGGAGACAGCTTTGATCAATTGCTGAGGAAGCACACCAAAGCCGACTCGAATTCCAGGCGAGAAACTCTTCGAAAACGTTTGAGCCAGAATGACGGTCTCGCGAGTCTTGTCAAACGACCAAATGCTGGGCAGCGGATCGCCGTCATATCGCAGCTCACGGTAGGCGGCATCTTCCAGCAACAGAATGCGGTTGTTCTTTGAATAACGCTGCACAACTTCCAACAGCGCCGGTCGTCGCTCGGCCGACACACTGATGCCGGAAGGATTTTCAAAGTAGCTCACCACGTAGACAAGCCGAACTCGATCCAGCTCACCGGCAGCCTCAATGCTCTTCAAAGTATTTTCGAGAGCAGCAGGGCACATGCCATTCTCATCGGCTGGCACCGGGACAATTCTCGCCCCAGCAGCCTGCAAAACGTCGATGTACACAAAGTACGTCGGAGCTGCGACGATGCAGATATCGCCCGGGTTGAAAAGTGCCTGTGTCACCAATGACAGCAACTGCTGCGACCCGGTCGTGAGCATCAATTGCGACAGCGGCAGATCCTTCAACTCATCGTCGCGTTGCTCAAGTTGGGCAAGGTAATTTCGAAAGACTCGCCGAATCGGCTCAGGCCCCTGCGTCGTTCCATATTGAAGCAGCTTTCGGCCAGCGGCCACATCGCCGAGTAACTCGACCACGGTATCGCGCGCGGCATCGACTGGCAGGGATTGTTCATCCACAAGTCCCGCGGCGAGAGAAATGCAGTCCGCGTTCTCCACTCCCTGCTGAATTAAAAAGCCAATGGCCTGTGAAGCAGACCGTTGAGCGTGATCACTGAGTCGAAGTACGGGAAGCATCGTGTTTTTCTATGTCTACTGAAAATTCAGGTGCATCGCCGGACACACGCTGAAACAAGCGTCATTGATCAACCGGCGTTTTGAGTTTCTGTCGCGCGTTGTCGACGCACTTTATCCAATTGTCGGATCATACAACAGTGGAAAGAACTGTCCGCCCAGCGGCTGGCCTGCGGGAATCGAAGGAATTCCCTGAAGCAGCGGCTGATCAGAATCGCTGTACACCCCGTCCAGAATTGAATTGATGACGACGGCTCGCCGCGGGTTTGGGGTTCGATTCTCAAACGATCCGTGAATTGTCAGCGGATGATGAAACACGCACTGGCCCGCTT
>JANMEV010000614.1:0-10652 GCA_031377305.1 Planctomycetota bacterium
GATGTCCCGCAGGCACGCATAAGCCGTCGTCGTTTTCCCGCTGCCCGAGGGACCTGTCAGCAGAATGACGCCAGCAGTGGCCGCAAGATGACGTCGTAAATCGCTGAGCACATGAGTCGGCAGACCAAGCTGGTCCAGCCGCTGAAGCTGATCATTCTCGGCGAACAAACGGATCGCTGCTTTTTCGCCATGCAGCGTTGGAAAGGTGGTGACGCGAACCTCAGTCGAGCTGTACTCCCGGGCCACTCGGCCTTCCTGAGGAATGTCTGTGCGATAGGTCAGCAAGCCACAAACGACCTTGAGCCTCGCAATGACTCGAGTTGCAATTTCCCGATCAAACCCAGCGATTGTGTGCAACACTCCGTCGATGCGCCACTGCATCATCAGAGTGGACTCTCCCGGCACAAGGTGCACATCGCTGGCTCGAGCGGAACGGGCTTCGCCAAGAACCAACCGCACGATATCCGGTACATACTCATCGGATCGCGGCGACAGTTTTTCGAATGCCCGATTGAACTGCAAAGCGAGTGACTGTGGCTGCATTGTGTTTCATGATCCAGAGAATCGAACGACGCGACTTTGCGAGTCCTTTGAACACGATCAATATTTCCCAAAAATCACCACACGGGCAGCAATCCGCACAGCACGTTGTTTCGCCCCTGAATGTCTTCGATCAGCTTGTTCAACTGCTGCATCTCCTTCATCTCCGTCCTTGATGACGGACCTCCCTGCGGCAGCTTAGGGCTCAAAGGTTGCACGGGCAGTGAGTCCGCCGATGAGTAGCCACCTGTCGAAGGTGTGGGCATCACCGGCGGCGGAGAAAACTCCATGGCCGGCTTTTGCTTCACAACCTGCTCCTGTCCCGTCCAGCGAAAATTCCAGACCAGACAAACCATCAGGGTCGCCGCAAGAACCGCAGCTCCCACGCGCAGTCGATCGGCCCATCGACCATAGCGAATCTGTCGATGCACATCGACGATCACTCGCTGACGCAGACCGGTGGACAGTTGAGGCAAATCAGCGATCTCACGAAGCAATTGATGCTCCGGCAAAGCGGGTTCGGGAATTTTGTTGAATGATTCACTCATGAAAATCACTTATCCAAATAAGAAAAAGAAAGGCAGGATTTTTGAGGCAGGATCTACTTGATCAATGGCTCCAGACTTCTCTGCAGCTTTTCCATTGCATAACGATATCGGCTTGCGACCGTATTTTGCGACAGCCCAAGAGCCTCGCCAATTTCGGCGAACGTGAGTTCTTCCCAATGTTTCAAAATCACGACTTCAGACTGAGATTTGGGAAGAGTCTGCAGAATTCGGCGAACACTGTCGGCAGTCTCTTCATGAACAGCCTGAGCTTCGACGCTTTCTTCACCAGAACCCCGCTCCGCCCCCGCCAAACCTGCTCCACGACGCTTTTGAATGATCCTCAGGGCTTCGTTTCGAACCGATCTAATCAAATACGGCCAAGGTGCATCAGCTTTGGCTAATAACCTTGGTCGAAACGCGATTCGGGAAAATGCCCCCTGAAGTGCATCTTCCGCATCCGGCTGATTTCCAGTAATCGTGACCGCAAACCGAACCAATCGCTGAGCCGCCAGGTCAAACATTTCCGTCAGCGCGCGCTCGGGTTCCAACGTCAGGCGACTGACGCAGACTCGAAAAACAGCCTGAAAATCTGACGCTTCTGAATTGCTCACGGCATTATCAAAAGTCGGGAGACCACGCAGTTTGTCTGCCGGAATTGGAAATTCTCAGTCAGAAAGATATTTTTCCCGCCGCAAAAGGACCAGTCCATGTACGTTGGATGGCCAATTGAACCGAAAACTCCCTTGTTTTGAGGCTGATCGCTGCCGACGGGCTCTTGATCGCCGGACATCCCACCTGAAAGGACAATTCCGTGTTTAACACTGTGGCTGTGGTCGGTGCGACTGGTGCAGTAGGGCGAATTATTCTGCAACTGCTCCAGGAGCGAAAGTTTCCGGCTCGCAAATTCCGATTCCTCGCGTCCGCTCGCAGCGCTGGACAGAAGGTTGAATTTAACGGCGAACAAATCACTGTCGAAGAACTCACGCACGACTGCTTTTCAGGTATCGACCTGCTGATCGCCAGCACTCCGGACGAAACCGCCGCCGAGTACCTGCCATCAGCGGTCAAAGCCGGCTGCAAAGTCATCGATGAATCCGGCTACTGGCGGATGCATGCGGATGTCGCACTGGTCATCCCGGAAATCAATCCTCAGGCGGCCCTGGATGCGAAAGGCATCATCGCCAGCCCAAACTGTTCCACCACTCAAATGGTGCTCGCGCTCAAGCCGCTGCATGATGCCGCCAAGGTTCGCCGAGTCATCGTCAGCACCTATCAGGCAACCAGCGGAGCAGGGCTCCAGGGAACAGCCGATCTGATCGAGGGTTCACACGCCTATTTGCATGGCGCTGACTATCAATACAAAGTCTTCAAGTACCCTATCGCCTTCAACGCAATTCCTCAAATCGGAGGTTTCAAGGACAATGGCTACACAAGCGAAGAACTGAAGATGGTCTACGAGACTCGCAAGATCCTTGGCGACGAATCGATTCAGATCTGCGCGACTTGCATTCGAATTCCCGTTTCAAACTGTCACAGCGAAACGATCAACGTTGAGACTGAGCGTCCGATTTCCGTCGAAGAAGCTCGACGCCTGTTCGCAGCGACTCCGGGAATTGTCGTTGTCGATGATCCGTCAACCAGTCAGTATCCAATGCCTTCCACCTGCGACGGCAGTGACGCCGTGTTCATCGGACGAATTCGAAAAGACATGTCAAATCCTAACGCAATCACGTTTTGGTGCGTCTCTGACAACCTTCGAAAAGGGGCTGCCACAAACGCCGTGCAAATTGCGGAACTACTTGCAAAGCATCAGAACTAGTATTCCACCAATGATCCCGGCGATGTCCGCCGGGATCAGTGGTTTTCATCCGCACGCAGCCGCGAAATCTGAATGAATCTGCTCGGGATCCAGCAATTCGCGAAGCTTTTCAAGAGCTTTCATCTGCAGCTGCCGAACTCGCTCCTTCGAAATCCCCAAATCGGCTGCGATCTCTCGCAGCGTTCGCCCCTTCTTATCACGTCCTGCAAGACCAAACCGATCAAGCAGAATCTGATGTTCTCGGCCGTCAAGAACTTCCTCCGCGTGAGCCATCAATTGTCCCACGACCGATTCAGGATCTTCGCAGATTGCAACATCGTTGAACTCCTGAGGCAGTTCGCCCAGAAGCTCGGACGAAGCATTCGGGAAACGCTCCTTCCGACGCTGACGTACCTTCCACGCTCTGAAGAAGTGTCGCTGGATCGAATGCGTCGCATACGTGCTGAAGCGATAGCGTCGCGAAAAGTCGAATCTATCAATCGCTCCCAACAGGATCATGCACCCATCACTGCTGAAGTCGTCCACATCGCCAAAGCTGGATGAGAATCGTCGCGCAATGCTCGCGACCAAGCGCAGATTTGAATTCACCAATTGCGAGCGAATTCTCTCCACCAGTTCCAACTTCAACTCAATCTTCTCAATCATTCGCTGGGAAGGATTCGTCGCCGACAATCGGCTGCGAAGCTGATTGATGCGAAACCGAAGAAGATTTAAAGCTCGAAACAGGATCTGCTCCTGGTCGAACGACAGCAACGGGTCCGGCGCACTCCAGTTGTGCAGCGTGAAAGCCTCATCAACGTCAGTACCTTTCGCGTGGCAAACATCTGGATGCTTCGAAAAGGAAACTGTCTCCAACGCGACCAGCAACGCTTCCGCCTCAACAATTGGAGATTCGTCGTTCTCCAATAATTCGAATTCGGCCGCATACACGAATCGGTTTTCCTGACTCAGCAACTCCGCTGCTCTCGCCTGTAATCGAGCAGATTTCGAGTTTGACTTTAAACCGACTGAGACGGGATCTTTCCCTCCCGAACTACGCGGCTTTCCCTTCGTTTGATTCGATTCCATCTTGGTGACCATGAGATCTATCTCCTTCCGGAAAGACGACACCGCCTAAATATCGTTCACAATTCTCTAAAACGTTCACTTTGTTTGAACCGTTGGCCGTTTATTTCGATAACGATCAAAAACGCTCTCATGCCTTCATTTCCTTAAATTCGGTGAAACGCTGCGTCTCATTGCGGTTCTCCAATGAAACCAATAACGTGCAATAACTCAAGTTTTGGAGTGTTTTGGATGGTGTGCATTGAGTGGGATGCCGACGATCGCTCGTTTGTGTTGCGGAGCTCTGTAGTTCTGCCACGTTTGCGAGAGTCCGTCTTTCAATTTTTCAGCGATGCTTTTCAGCTTGAACAGATCACACCGGCGTGGCTGAACTTTCAGATCCTGACCCCAGCCCCAATCGAGATTCAACCGGGCTGTCTGATCGACTACTCGATTCGACTTCACGGGATACCAATTCGCTGGCGAACAGAGATTTCTTCGTGGGATCCGCCTTACTCATTTACGGACCGCCAGCTAAAAGGTCCGTATCGACTCTGGGAACATCTGCACACATTTGAATCCGTCCCGGAGGGAACAGTGGTTATCGACGAAGTTCGCTACCGAGTTTTCGGAGGTGCGATCGTCAACTCGCTTTTCGTTCGGAGGGAGTTGGAGCGGATCTTTGAATTTCGCCAACAACGAATGCTTCAGCTTTTTTCGAACGCCTCTTCAATCGTGAACCAGAATCAAATGGTGACAAAGTGAATCCAGTTCCTGCAATTCGGATTCAGAATCAGAATTCTCGGCCGATCAATCCGGATGGTGAGTTCATTCTTTATTGGATGACGGCCTACAGACGGCTCACCTCGAATTTCTCTCTCGACCGAGCGATCGAGTGGTCACTTCAACTCAATCGCCCACTGATCATTCTGGAAGCGCTGCGATGCGACTATCAATGGGCCAGTCGCCGCCTGCACACGTTTGCTATTCAGGGAATGAAGGATAATCAGAAAACAGCAACAACGCTCGGCCATTGCTATGTGCCCTACGTTGAGCCCGCATCTGGGTGCGGATCGGGTTTGCTGACAACGCTCGCGACAAAGGCGTGTGTTGTTGTCACCGACGATTTCCCGTGCTTCTTCCTGCCGAAGATGATCCGTTCAGTGGGCCGACGGATACCGGTTCTGATGGAAGTGGTCGATTCGAACGGCTTGCTGCCCATGCGAGCCGCCACCAGCGTTTTTCCAACGGCATATGCGTTTAGAAGATTTCTTCAGAAGACGCTCCCACCACACCTCGACGCGATGCCATCGCACAATCCGCTGGCCGCCCCTGAAATCGCTCGCTTGACGAACCCGCCTGGACTATTCACTGGAAACTGGCAGCCTGCAGGGGCAGAACTTCTGAACTGCGAAGAATCGGCGATCTCTGCTTTGCCGATTGATCACTCTGTTTCCGAAGCCGCAATGCATGGCGGCTGTCAGGCTGCCAATAAGTGCCTATCCGAATTCCTGAAGCACCGACTTGCGCGATATGCACAGGAACGAAGTGAACCCGATGAAGATGTGGCCAGCGGAATTTCGCCATATCTGCATTTTGGCCACATCTCCGCCCATCAAGTTTTTCAGCAACTGACGCATAACGAGCATTGGTCACCGGATCAACTTGGCGACCCAAAGGTGACTCAGGGCAGCCGCGGAGGGTGGTGGGGCACCTCCGAGGCCGCCGAGTCGTTTCTGGACGAACTCGTCACCTGGCGCGAGTTGGGGTTCAACATGTGCTGGCAACAACCCAACTTCGATCGGTACGAATCATTGCCGGAGTGGGCTCGCCAGTCTCTTGCGAAACACGCCGGCGATCCACGGCCGGTGGTCTATTCGCTCGACCAACTCCAGAATGCAACGACCGATGATGCTCTCTGGAACGCCGCGCAAAATCAGCTTGTCACCGAGGGCCGCATGCACAACTATCTTAGAATGCTGTGGGGAAAGAAGATCCTGCAGTGGTCGCCAACTGCTGAAGATGCACTTGCGGTGATGATTGAGCTGAACAATCGCTTTGCAGTGGATGGCCGAAATCCGAATTCATACTCCGGCATTTTCTGGGTGCTCGGTCGTTACGATCGAGCCTGGGGACCGGAACGGCCGATTTTCGGAAAGATTCGCTACATGACATCTGAAAACACAGCAAAGAAGCTGAACGTAACAAAGTATCTAAGAAAATACGGTGCGGACAAGCAAGGCAAGCTGTTCTGACGGACTAGGCAACAGAGCATCCACAAAAGGCCAGCCGAGTTAATACGACCACGGTCGCATTGATCATGAATTCACAGCAACGCGGGCTTTAAACACCAGCCTTAACTTTTGCCAAATCCCGTTCAATTTCACCGAGGGATTTCAGAATGTGGTTTTCATGACTATCGACCACCTTCAACAACTCTGCACCTTCTGCATCACCAGCGGTGGCAAGCGAAGTAATCGCATCAGACACGCGGTCACAAATGAGCTTTTGGCTCACCTTTAGACGACTGGCCAACGCTTCCAGAGACAGAAACTGCTGGTCGGTGTACTCGGTTGGAAATGATCCAAAATCGATGTATTGCTCGCGATTTGTCAGCAGGGCGACAATCTCACCCACATTCTGCCGCTGTCGCGCCGCAAGCGCGCGAACCTGCAATTCGATAGACGACCCTTCAAGACTAACCCATGGCCAGCTCTCGCCAACGTACTGCAGAAAACTGCACGCCATCTGAATCAGGACATTATTCAGAAGGATCTCATTGTTCTGACACGTCATTTCCAAACCTGTTACTGAACGGAGAGCGTTCCGAATTCAAAATGGCCAAGAGAAGCATTTAGCGAAAAAGAGCGAGCGATTGAGCCGCATCATTGGCAGTCTGGCTCATGACATTTGGAAGAACACCAAGCAACAGCACAAAAACTGCCAGGGTCACTACGAAGGCGGATTCCCACGACTTCAATGGAACTGGAACCGGTCGAGCATCCGCAGGGCGTTCTTCAAGAAACATCGTTCGCAAAACGCGGATATAATAGACAAGACTGAAGACCGTATTCAAAGCCCCGAAACCTACCACGACGTACATGAACCAGTGAATGTCTCCTGCTCGAAACGCTGCCGCAAAGATGAAGAGTTTGCCAACAAAGCCACCAAACGGAGGCATTCCGACAAGGCTGAACATACACACCAGCATTGCGATACACAAAGTTGGCGACTGGCTGATCAAACCCTTGAAGCTTTCCACTTCCTCGCTGAACGTGTGATTGCGGGCGATGGCAATAATGGCAAAGGCGCCGAGATTCATAAACAGGTAGACGACAAGATAATACAGCAGACCTTCAATCGACTGACCGATTGCCTTCATCACGGCGGGATCTTTCGCTTGAGCCTGCGAACTGTTGGCCATCACCAGGAACGCTGCCACGGCCATCACCATGTAACCAGCATGCGCAATAGTCGAATAGGCAAGCAGTCGCTTCAGATTTGTCTGAGTGTAGGCGGCGAGATTTCCGAACGTGGTCGTGAGGCAGGCGATAAATCCGAGGCCAACACCAAAAGCAATCATCAGGGATTCAGTTCCTGGTGCTCCCGAGAGAGCCATGCAAAATCGAACAAGCAGGCCAAATGCTCCCGCCTTCGAAGCAACAGAAAGGAACCCCGCAACTTCGGCGGATGCCCCTTCAAAAGCATCAGGACACCAGAAATGAAACGGCACAAGTGACAGCTTGAAGGCGATTCCAACCATAACAAGCATGATGCCCAGAGCCGCAGTTCTTAGCTCAGGATTTGAAAGGCCGCCCGAGCCATGCGATGCCGCTTCGCCCAGTCGAGCCGCAAGCAATGACATATCGCCGGTCCCCAGCACTCCTGCCAGGAGACTTATTCCGTAGAGCATGACACCCGCAGCACCGGCTCCATAAACCACATACTTCAGGGCAGCTTCACTGCTTGATTTACGACCCTTCAGGAATCCAACCATCGCATAGCTTGGCACGCTGGTCATCTCGACGCCCACAAACAGCATCAGCAGATTGTTCGCGGTCGCCATGAGCATCATGCCAATCGTCGCACCAAGTAAGAGCGAGTAAAAGTCCGGCCCATCCTCTTCGTCGGGGATGCCAGTCAGAGTTGTTAAAGCAATCGTCAGCAGCACAAACAGCGACAGGAATGCGCGGAAGTAGACAGAAAACGAATCGTGAACCAACAGCCCGGTAAACATCAACTGCGAAGAAGAACCGTCGCCACTTCTGAGCGCATCGTACTGACGGTACGCAAGGAAACAGGCGACCAATGCACCCACAGTCGCTGTAAGGCTGGCAGGAACCACTCGGTCAGCACCCAGCAGGCGCATCATCAGCATGGCAACGATGGTGACGCTCAGACAAATCTCCACACCAAAGTGAGGAATCGACTGAGTCATCGTATCATTGATCAGGTATTGGATCAGCTGAGAGAACAGCATTGCGATACTTGCCGGGTAGGGAGAAAACAAACGCCTTGAACGAAACAACGACCATCAACGGGCTTGAGCCTGAACCGCAACGCTTTCAGCCGGCAGTTTTTTGAACGATTCCTGATAACCTGCTTCAGCCGCTTTGGCCATCAGCTTTATCGACGGTTCCATCATGTTGATGATGATCGCCGGGAACACTCCCAGAATGATCGCCAGTGCCAGCAATACGGACGCGATTGACTTCTCACGCATGTTGATGGGAGTCAAATCCTCGGGATGCGGCCCCTTATATTCGGCACCAAGATACACTCTCTGCAATGCCCAAAGAATGTAGCCAGCGGTCAGAATCACTCCGGAAGCGGCGACGATCGCCAACACGGGACTGAAGCTCCAGGTACTCAGTACCACAAACACTTCACCAATAAAGCCGCACAATCCTGGCAATCCCAGACCAGCAAAGAACAGGCCGGCAGCGAGACCGCTGTAAAGAGGCATCTTACCCATCAAGCCACCGAAGCGATTTAAGTCCCGATGGTGAACTCGGTCGTAGATAACCCCGACCATAAAGAACATACCAGCCGACGAGATGCCGTGGGCAACCATTTGGAACATCGCCCCGTTCAAGCCCATCTGCCAAAACGCGGAGTTCGTCGTTTCTCCTGTGGCTTCGTTAATCTTCCAAACAGCCAACCCCAGCAACACATAGCCCATGTGACTCACAGAACTGTAGGCAACCATTCGCTTAAAGTCGGTTTGAGCAAGAGCCGCGAATGCACCATAGATGATGCTCACGACGCCAATCGCCACCATTGCGTAGGCGGCGTACTGTGCACCATAGGGGCAAAGAGGGAACGCGATTCGGATGATGCCGTAGCCGCCCATCTTTAAGAGGACTCCCGCCAGAATCATACTGATGGGAGTCGGGGCTTCAACGTGAGCATCGGGCAGCCATGTGTGCACGGGGAACGCAGGAAGTTTGATGGCAAACCCGATGAACAACATTACGAAAGCAGCGATTTGCAGCGATGGACTCAGGAGGTTTCCACCGGTGGCCGCTTCGGCAAGCTTCACAATGTTGAAACTATGCTCCCCAGCCCCGCTGTTATAGTAAAACATCAGCATCGCAACGAGCATCAACACGCTTCCGGCCAGTGTGTACAGGAAGAATTTGATCGCTGCGTATTCTTTGCGAGGACCACCCCACACACCGATCAGGAAATACATCGGCAGCAACATGACTTCCCAGAACACATAGAACAGGAAGAAGTCGAGCGACAGAAACACACCCATCATCCCAGTCTCAAGGAGCAGGAAAAGAACCATGTATCCTTTAACGTGCTTCGTAATGCTCCAACTGGCTCCCATCGACAGCATGCTTATCAAACCGGTCAGAAGCACCAGCGGCATACTGATTCCATCCACACCAAGCCGGTAGTAGACGTTCCACGTCGGGATCCACGCCTTTTCAACGGTAAGCTGCATCCCAGCGGCAGCATCAAACTCACCCAGCCACAATACCAGCGTTAACCCGAAGGTTACCATGGTCGTCGCAAAGGCGAACAGTCGCATTGCTTCCGCGTTCTTGCTGTCAAACAAGAGCGCCAGCGCAAGAGCGCCTACGGTGGGAGTGAAGATGATTGCAGAGAGCAGAAAATCAGGATTCATCGTCGGATCGCAATCTGACTAACACTGCCTGAAATCAGGCAAAGTTCAAAAAACACGCCGCAAAAAACAGATGCAAACTAATTTCACTAACCCGGGAAGGTGGTGAAGAGAATTGCAAAGAGAGCCACAACACCAACCACAATGAACATCACATACTGACGCAGTCGACCAGTCTGAACGACTCGCAGAGATTTCCCCACAGCGAACGTTGACGTCCCAAGCAGGTTCACGAATCCATCAACCACATTTTCGTCAAAGATTCGATCCCACTTGGAAACCAGCAGAACAACCTTTGCGGAACCATGAATGATCCCGTCGAAAATTGTGCGATCAATCCAACTGCAGAACTTCCCTACGATATGTGCAGGCTTCATGAAGAGTGCGTCATAGAGTTCATCGAAATGCCATTTGCTGACTAGAAATCCATGCAATCCGGATAGCTGTCGCTTGATCTCCCCGACGTTAACAAGCGTCGTTCCATACAGCAAATACGCGATCAGCGTCCCTGAGGCCGCCGCGATCAAAGCCAACAAACCCGCCGTGCCGTGCACTTCGTGAATTGCAT
>JANMEV010000002.1:0-17994 GCA_031377305.1 Planctomycetota bacterium
CTCATCAGTTCAATCGTGCCTCTGGCCGACGGTCGCCACTATTTGCTGGCGGGATCAAAGATCACTCTATGGTCCATTGAGTCCGACGCGCCAGAGCATGTCTTCTTTGAAGCGACTGACGAAAACTCGATCGAGTCCTTAGCCGTGTCGGCGGATGGAACCTGGTTCGTCGCTGGCGATAGGGAAGGCACGCTTCGAAGCTGGAATGTCGCTGATCGCAAGGAACTCAAAACAGCAAAGGCGTATTCCACCGGCGTGATCCAGACGGCGATCTCGCCCGACGCCAAGCAGATCGCGACGCTAACCCATGACACTGAAATCACCATCTGGAACGCCGACGATCTGAAGCAGCAAAGTCGCTTCAAGGTCGATACGAACGGATTGAAATGCATCGAGTTCATGACGCCAGAACTGTTGGTCGCCGCGGGTGAGACGACAAGTTCGTGGCACGTAGGCACCGGGAAGCTGGACCGTGAGTTGTCGGCGGGGCGTTACAACTTCGCACTTGCTCGGTCGAAGGACGGCAGCCGATTTGTTATCGGCAAGGAAGAGTCACTGCAACTTTGGAACATCGCGGATGGCAAAACGGGAACCACCTTCAATGGCGGGTTTTCTCAGGATGAGCTGGTGACGTTTTCGTCTGACGGAAGTCTGATCGCGACGGCAAATCAGTCGTCGATCCGCATCTGGGACTCAGCGAGCGGCCGGTCGGTTCAGTACATCGATGCCTTCGGATGGCCGATCGTCGGATTGAGCTGGCTTCCGGAAACGGACCTGCTGCTTGTGTCGTCCATGACCGGTCGAACTCGAATTTGGGGCACGGCGAAGAACGGCGAGAAACAGTCAATGCGTCCGTTGCAGGAAGCGGTCGCTGCACCAGATCCAGCATCCCGCGAACCGGCGACTCCGCCGCAGTTGGTACACGCGATCGATCTGCGAACCTTTCCGCGACTGGCCGATGGCAAAGCGATCGTTAGTGATCAGTTCTCACTGATGTACGAGGTCGGTGCCGCTGCCAGCGAAGTGCAAATGTTCTATCGGTTTCAATTGGAAAAGGCCGGTTGGACTGAAGACGCTGCGGATGCGGCAACGCCGGACTCCTTGAAGTTCACGAAGAACGGTATTGCGCTGACGTTTTCATCCTATTCCAGTGGCGACCAGAAGGTTCAAGTCAGCGTGAATCTCGTCGGCAACGTCGACCTTCGCTGGGTGCCAAAGTTTGACGGAGCCCCAGCCGACATCGTGTTCGAAAATGCCGACACGGTGATGTACCGAACAAAGGCCGATCTGCTGCAGATTGAGACCGCTCTGCTCAAAGCCATGCATGCAGCAGGCTGGACGGCGTACGCGACTCTGAACTCGGCTAAGAGTGAGGACGCAGACCGGCGCCAGCTCGACTTTCTGCGGAACGGTCTGACTGTGGGCATGATGATAGGTCCCGATCCCTCCAACCCGGCGAGCGTTAGTATTAGTTATTCAAAATCGCTGGCGACTCGCACGGTGCCGGTTCCAAAAGATTCTGGCTTCGTGGAATTCGATGGTTCGACCGAACCACTGCTCGTCGCTTCAACGACTATGACACTGGAGCAAACGGTCCAGTTTTATGACAAGCAACTTTCTGCGGAAGGCTGGCTGGCTCGTGAGATCGGGCGCAGCATCAAGGACGACCATGCCTGGCTGGCCTACATCCGCGGTCAGCAGGATCTTGCGGTGAGCCTCACGCCGTTGAAGAACGGCAGAACTCAGATGGTGATTGGCGACGATCTGCAGAATTCATGGCAGTTGGCAAAGCCGAAGGAGCAGAAGTCGGACGACTCAGCAGTTGCAGGAATTGAAGCGGCCGACTTTCCGATTCTGAATGCGTCCAAATCAGCAACCTTTGACGCCACGGCGAAGACGATTGACGTTGCAATGGATGAAATGCCGTTGGCGAAAGTTGGCGAGCTCTACACGAAAGATCTGCAGGCACTCGGCTGGGCGAAGGAAGGTTCCGGCATTCAGTCCGATGACTATGTCTTCCTGACGTTCGAGAAGGACAAGAAGGAAATCGAACTGCGAGCTCGAATGACGAACAACAAATCCACGCTCAACATTCAGGGCGACGGGTTGCTGTGGACCAAAGACCTGCCCGGTGGCAAGAAGGTTGTGTCCTACGAAACCTGGCTGAGGACGAATAAGCATCCGGCCAGTCTCGAGCTTCTCGACCAGTACCTGGTGGAAATGAGGCGACTACAAAAGTGATAATCGCTGAGTCGGATAAGTTGCCGAGCGGTTTCTCAATCCCACCACCATCGCATAACGGGAATCTGTTTGGCCGAGACGGTCTTCAACCGGTCGGCCAGCGAGCCGTCTTTTGCTTCACTGATTTCGCGAAGAATACCGCGAGGCTTGAACGACACACCTCCGGAAAAAACGCCTATCACCAGACCCGCGCCAGTGGATTTGATGTTCAGCATCGGTGTCGTTTCCTGTGGAACCGTGTAACTCGCGGTGGCAAACTGGTTGGCATCAAGGAGAAGTTCCGGCTGCCAGCGGAGCGTTTCATTTTTCCGGCTGTCGAGGATCACGGCGGCCGTCACAAGGATGTCGAACATGTTTTGTAAATCGGCGAACGCGGGAACGCGACGGACGATTTCGTCGATGCGTTCGTTGAACAGCTTTGCGAACTTTTCGGAGCTGGCCTTCGGCACATCAGCGTCGCTCAAAACGCCATTCGCATCCATGAGTTCCTCCTGCCCAAACAATCGCAGGCGTGGACCGGACAAATGGAACGCAGTGCCTTCCTGATTTCGTTCGATGGCCTCATAGTGCGGCGCGAACCACCAGCGTCGCATCATGTTGTCGCCGGCTCCGGCCAATGCGAGTGACGTCTTGAGGCCCTTCACACCGGGATTGTCGACTCCGATTGCGATGCGCTTCATCAGGTAGTCGGCTTCAACCATTGCCACTGCCATCCTGGAATCTTCCGGAACGCCAAACGTCGTGACCTTCCACGCTCCCTGTAGCGAAACCATCCGAGCCAGACGGGCCTTTGCCACATCGACGGTGGACGGAGCCGAGTTCTGCTTCAGCCATTGCTGAGCATCTCGCAGGCGAGTTGGGTCGGGATCGATCGAACACCCCACAGCGCCCTGCTCAGCCGCGCTTCGAAATGCGATCAGCAGATCGTCGAGACATAAAACTGGCCGACCTGATTCCACGCCGACGAATCGGCCGCCGTTGATTGTCGCAAAGCCCTCAGCCGGGCCGGCGATGACGATGTCCTGACCATCTTCGGTGACAAACACGTAATCGATTCGAGTCAAACCGGCCATGAACAGGACGTCCGATGAGAGCACTTCGCCCGCATCAAGACCTCGCCGGATTTCTGCTTCCAGCCGCCGGAGCGAGATCTGTCGCCGCTCACTTGGTCGGTTGAGATCCGTCGACAGGTTCCGCTCGGCGGCTTGCTTCAGCTGCCTCTTCAGTGCCGCGCCGCTTCCCGGAGCAATGACCGCACGATCAATCAGGCCTTCCGGATTGATCAGGATTCCGCCCGGAAATTGACCACCGTTGTTGCCTCCCTGATTTCCACCGCCCTGATTCCCGCCACCGTTTTGAGCATGGCCGCAGGGCGTTCCGGCAAACAACAACCAGGCCAGCGCGACACAGATTCCAAACCGCATGACCGTGACTCCGTGATGCAAACGTCCGAGGACTCGATGAAGGTCAAACCAAACGAAGCGCGCAGCGGCAGCTGCGAGTGTTTGACCCGGAATACTTCGCCCGCGAGTTTCCGAACAACACTCATTCTGCCGTGCGACCCTTGATCTGTCGATCGTGGGCAAACCCCGCAACTGTAGATAGCCAACGCTATTTGCTGGCTAACGGCAAACCGCACGCGGCATGAGTCATCACGGGAAGATCCTGCAGCGTCAAAATGCGGCGACGCGGCGATGAGCAGTCCAGCATGAAGCGAATGGCAGCAACCGACGCATGGCCACTTGTTTGACCGACAGCGATGCCACCACGAATATCGCCTGACACCGTGATGTACGGCCCCATTGAACGAAGCTCCGACATCGAAACGAGCCCACGGCTTAACAGCCACGCCACCGAATGAAATTCGTCACCCGCCTCGGTCCGACGAATCTCGCTCTGCATTCGCAGGATCGACCGAGCAACCGATTCGGTGACTCCAGGAATCGAGCGGAGAACAGGTTCCGATGCTTCGTTGATGTTGATTCGACCGGACAACGCATCGCCAGCAACGGTCGTGAGCATCTGTTCGAACAGCGGCAACATGCGTCGTACGGTGACCGGATCCGCCGACCACGGCGACTGCAGCAACGCGTCTTTGCCATCGACGGAAATCTGCACCTGACCGCCAAATAAATCCGTCAGCGACTTAAACTGCGAAGGTCCGTCGCCGAGCGTTAGGCCGCCTCGCTGAGTTTGATCGGCCGACAGGCTGCGTCGATCGCCGTCGACATTACCGAGCTGTGCGTCCAGACGCTGACGAACAGATTCTATTCTCTCCAGTCGTCGACGTTCCTGCTCTTCGCCTTCGTCCGGTCGAGGTTCGTCGAGAAAGGTCGCGCCACGCATGCGACAGGCGATGATATAAACCGCTGCGTCGGTTCCAAGCACTGGCTCAAGCTGGTCGAACAGCTCGGCGAGAATTTTCGCGTTCAGATTGATCTTTCGCCGACCTGTTACGAGAAGCGTTCCTTCGCAGCTCAGCAAGGTCATGTGTTCGCTCCATCCTCGCTGAAGAACGCCGTCTTTGTTGTCGCGAGGTGCATTGAGATCGCCGTCGTCTTCTTCGGGATCCAGCAAACCGTTGGCATTCAGGTCTTCGCCATAGAGCAGTTCGCTCGTGACTCCTCGCACCATCAGCAACTCGCTCAGATTCTGAAATGGTCCCTGCTGCGGCTGACGAGGCGGCGACTGGGCCGTGTAGAAAGACGTTTCTGCGCCGAATTCGTAGACTTCATCGTCGGGGTCCATCCAATCGATAATCGCATCGGCGATCTGAACGGTAAGCCCGGGAATGGCGGTCAGGCGGCGGCGAGCTTCCTTTCGACGCGACAGCTCCAGCCTCAACGTGTTGATATTCAGCTTTACGGATTCATCACTGAGCCCAAACTCCGGCGGGCGATCAGAACCAGGCAATTCACGCAGAACCGACATTCTTGCCTGCGCACCATTCGGCAGGTCTATCGGAATCGCCTGCCGCAGCGAAATCGCCTGTTCCCTTCGCGGCGCGGATGAGTGTTGTTGGCGAACATGGACGGCGGCCAGTTCGATCGCAGAGTTCGCCAGTTCTCGCCGTTGAAGATGTGTCAGGCCTGTCGTTGTAGCGGCGTATTCCGTCACCATCAGACTGGAAAACGAATACACGGCGAAACTGAGCACCATCACAACGACAAGAACGAGCACCAACACCATTCCAGTGCGGCGAACGCGTCGTCTGTGTTGTCGTGGGACAAGTTTCATGGGGTGTAAATGTTCTGAAGTTGTTGTCAGGACGCCGCCGTTCTCAGCGAGACTTGCGAGTCAACTTTCCTGCGGAATTGAAACCACAAACGTATTCACTCTCGACGACTGATCCTTCAGCGTCAGGGAAATCTCGACTGCCGTCGGTAGAGCCATTCGCTTTGAACTCTCCCACTCGGTATGCCATTCGAAACCATCGAAGTATCGAAACTGGACTGTTGTGACGTCCATGGAGATTAGCTGTGTCGTGTTCGCGGCTGTTTTCGAAACACTTTCGTCGCCGCCGAAAGGCTCGGTCGCGCGAACGAGACCATCTGGCAGTCCAGCAGCCGTCAATGACGACTGAACCTGACGAGGTCCAATCTGTGACAGCGAAAGTCGCAACGACTGGCCGTTGTTAACCCACCACACAACATGTTGCTGACGAACGCCTTTGTACGCCAATTTGCCGTGGGTGAATCGAGGACTACAGTGGTCGGTCAGGATCGCGATGGCCGATCGAGTTCCCACAAAATGAATTGGGGTCCCCGTTTGACCTGTCTCAAGGTTCAGGAACTGCTCGTGTATCCTGAGGCTCGACTCAACCGTCGAAGGAAGTGCGACTGGATCGATCGCGGCTCGAACGTTATCCGGAATTTCGAGACTGTCGGCCGACCGCACTCGAGCATGCGCCATCGCGGATCGCAGGTCGCCAGTCAGGTCCTCGACGATTCCTCGCAGCACATGAGATGATGTGACTCGATCTCGGCTTTGAGTTCGATATTTCCAGTAGAGATCAATCGACGTTCCGACCGATCCCACGATCAGCCCACAAAGCCCGAGCGCAACCAACGTCTCCATGAGCGTAAAGCCACGTGCAAGAATTCGTGGGCTCTGGTTTGCTTCTGCGTCAGCCGATGCACCGGACTTCAACAGGCGTTGCGAAAGTGTGAGTCTCATAGTGTCGCCTTTCGAGACTCCGCGGACACCAGCCGTGACAGAGAAAATGTCGCCATGTTCCGATTCACACCATCCTGATAGACGGTCACGGTCACCAGCGAAAGCGTAGGAAAGGCCGAAGGCGTTTCTGTCGCCGACCACTTCCATCGTCTGTCATTCTCGAATGCCTGTTCCCTGACGTTGAACGACGAGTGTCCTTCCGCCAAAAGTCGATTCAACTGCGACTGACACAAAACTGCCGCCTCGGTCTCCAGCTCACATCGTACTGCTGCACGCACTCCATTGGCGTTTTGCTGACTCAGCGCCGCAAGGGCCGCCGCCAGAATCGCAGACGCCAGAAGAATCTCCAGCAGAGTCAATCCGCTTCGTTCAGAACTGCGCGACGTTGCCTCGCCGCGCAGCATGGATCGCCGGGAGATGCTTTTCGCTCGCGATGGCATTAATTGGGCTAATCTCTGTTTTTGTTTCATCTGAGGCAGTCCGGAAGCGTGTTTTTCATTCCTCAAGAATAACGCGTCTTGCTCAGATTCTTCATGCGGAATACCGCAACCTCATTCATCTGCTGATGCCAGAATGCACCATCGCTGATCAACCCTCAGAACGCCAGCGATTCGCCACTCGCATCGGCCGCAGTGCAGAATTCATGAAGACATCCGCAACGACCACGACGTCTCACGCCTGTTGTGCCGACGCGTTGAAAAATGGCGACAAGCCGTGCTGCGTGAAACCATCGGAGTGCTGTTCTGTGCCCGACGCTAATCCCTGATGCGCGGATGTGAAAACGAGCCGATCCTCGGTGTTGAGAGTAGTGCGTTCGGTCGCCTTGCCGTAAAGAATGCCTCTCGACGAACAATACCAATGACGCGGCCCCAAGGTGAGCGGGGGATGTCAATCCCCTGATCTGTTCCCCACGCCACGAAAATCAGGGCACTGACGTACCCCGCTCGCCCGGCAATCGACGAAACCAAACGATGTCCCAATTCACCTTCAGCGCGATCAATGGGTCAGGACAAAAAGTCCTCGGCCAGCTCAACGCCGCCAGTCGAGGCGACGCGCTGCAGGCACTCGCGCAGCAGGCTCTAATGCCGCTGACGCTGATGGAAGCGAAGATCGCTCCGCTGCGAGGTCAGCGAGTCAAACCATCGGCGATTGCAGCCGCATGCAGTTTGCTGGCCGATCAGCTCGACACGGGCGTGCCGCTGCTGAAAGCTCTGCGAGTCATGGGGCAACATACCTCCAGCGCCGGACTCAAGACCGCGTTGGCTCGCATCGCCGAACGGGTGGCTGACGGATCGACTCTGGCCGACGCAATGACAGAACATGGAACTCTGTTCGGTGAGTTGGAAGTCAGTATGGTGCGAGCTGGCGAAGAAGGCGGATTCCTCGACGAATCGCTTCGACGCCTGGCGATCGTCCGCGAACGTCAGGAAGAAATCCGCGGGCGTCTGCTGAGTGCTCTGGCGTATCCGGCACTGCTGGTTGTTGTCGGGTCGATCGTTGTCATCGGCATGCTGACGTTCTTTGTTCCGAAGTTTGAGCCGCTGTTTGAATCGTTGCGACAGTCCAACCGGATGCCGCTGCCAACCACGATTCTGCTGGCTCTAAGTGGTTTTCTGCAGTCGTGGGGATTGCCGCTGCTGGTGCTGATTGTGGTGGCTATCGTCGTGGCGAAGTCGCTGATTCCTGTGGAAAGGATCCGACTGTTTCGTGACCGCCACTCGCTGAAAATGAAGGGCATTGGTCCGGTTGTGCAGTCTCTGGCGATTGCTCGCTTCTGTCGAGTACTCGGTACTCTGCTGCAAAATGGCGTGCCTATGCTGAAGTCGCTCGAGTTCGCTCGCAGTGCGACGGGAAATCGAATTCTGAGTCAAACAATTGCGGCCGCAGCAGAGAACATCGGAGCCGGGAAGAGTCTTTCCATTCCCCTCGCCGCCAGTGGTCATTTTCCGGCCGACGTGTTGGAAATGTTGTCCGTGGCCGAACAATCGAACAAGCTGGAATCTGTGTTATTGAAACTGGCCGACAAGCTTGAGAGCCGGTCCCAGTTGCGTCTTGACATGCTGATGAAGCTTCTGGAACCCCTGATGATGGTCGTGATGGCCGTCATCGTGGGCTTCCTTGTCATTGCGCTGCTGATGCCCGTCTTCGAAGGAAATGGCCTGTCATGAACTGAGTCCCCAACCCTTTTGTGTCGGCCAGTGTTGTCTTGTTGCTGGTTGCGGCTGTTGTGGCCGTGGCCGTGGCCGTTTGAATTCCTGAACCTTTTGAGCCGCAAGGCGCTAGCCGCGGGTGTCTTACCTTAGTTTCTCCGACATTCACCCTCCGACATTCACCCGCAGCTAGCGCTTTGCGGCTCACAAACTCAACATGATGGCAACCGAACTCTGAATTTTGCGATACAGGATCTCTCTCATGATCAAAACTAATTATCTCAATCATTCGATCTTACGTTCTGCCCGTCGCGCGTTCACGCTGATGGAAGTGCTGCTCGTGCTGGGCATCCTTGGCGTCATCATGGCGATGGTCGTTCCGAAGGTGCTCGGTCGGCAGAAGTACGCCAGCATCGACGCGACAAAGGTCAGCATCGGAGGCCTCTCGCAGGCTGTGAAACTCTACTCGCTGGACCACGCCGGTGACTTTCCGACGGCGGCTGATGGACTGAGTGTGTTGCTCAAACAACCCGGTCGTCCGGATGCTTCGTGGAAGGGTCCGTACCTTGAGCAGGAACCCAAGGACGCGTGGGGACAGCCGCTGGTTTACGCATTCCCAGGGAAACACAACGCCGACATTTTCGATGTGAGTTCCGCTGGGCCGGACCACGTTCACGGGACACCGGATGATATTGGCAACTGGGAATGATACCGGCGAGCGGGGGACGTCTGTCCCCTGATTCTTCGCTGGTGTCGCCAACAGGGGATTCTCCCTCGCTCATCGAACGAACGGTCCAACTATGCAGCTCAATCAGAACCAAATTTTGCGAATGACTCGGAGGGCTGACGCCCAACCGCTCGCCGAAGCTGCGCGCGGGGGTTTTACGTTTGTTGAACTTCTGATGGTGCTTTGCGTACTTGTTGTGTTGACGTCGATGGCCCTTCCAACCGTGCTGCGATGGCAGCGAGGCATGCCGATGGAACAGGCGATCTCTACTCTTCAACTGCAGCTTCAGGAAACGCGACTCGCCGCAATTCGGTCGGGCGAAACATGGCTCATGGTACTCCCTCAGAACCGAACTCTCGGGCGACGACATCCGGCGGATAATGCGAACGTCACTGATCTCAAACTGCAGTTCGCGTTTCCTACAGAGATTCAGTGTCAGGACGAATCGAAAGACGCGAACGTCAGTCCCATCGCCTGTCATCCAGACGGCACTGTGTCCGACCGCCGTCTTCGTCTCATCGACGCCGGCGGACGTGTGACGATCCTGCAGATCGATCGACTGACCGGAACCGCCAGCGTCGACCTTTTAAAAACCGCCCTCCGTGAGCCGCAAGGCGCTAGCTGCGGGTACCAATCTGTTGTTGTAGGCCGGACCGTGCGAAGCGAGTTCCGGCATAACCAGACATCACCGGAACTCGCTATGCTCGCTCGGGTCTACGTAGTTCACTTGGCCAGTGTCTTTCACCCGCGGCTAGGGCCTTGCGGCTCAGCAGAAGCGGGCGAAGGAGGCTGCTCATGCTAAGTCTTTTCTCAGCTCGAAACCCCTACAACCGATTTCAGGATCGGCCGTTCCTGGTCGTTGACTGGATGACGACGGGCGTTGTGCTGTCGGAAGTTTCCGTCGCGAACGGAAGCCCGACAATCGTTCGCTCACAGTTTGAATTGTGGCCAGCGGGCCTCAACGGCCCGGCAACACCAGCCGAAATTGGCGCGTGGCTGAAGACTCTCTGCACCAGCGCGAACTATCCGACTACCGCTGTTGCGATCTCGGTGCCGCGCCGGGATCTGAGCCTGAAGCTTCTGGAACTGCCCAATGTGTCTGACGATGAACTCGGGCCGCTGGTCGCGCTGCAGGTGGAGCTGCGAGTCCAGTCAACCGGCCAGGCCGTTGCCTGGGATTTTCTGCCTCACGCGGCAAAGCGTGAGGACTCCCATCGATATGTCATGCTGGCGACCATGCCGATCCAGATCAGCGACGCCATCCGTCGCGCAGCAGAAGTTGCGGGCTGGGCGAATTTGATGCTCACATCCGGCGATCTGCTGGCTTCGAACCTCGCCCCGGCCAGCTATGGTCCGTGGCAGGTGCAGGTTCAGGCGAACCGAGTGAAGCTCGAACTTCTGATGTGCTATCGCGGTTTGCCCGTGTCGAGTTACGCGACGGGAATGCCGACGGACAACGCTGCGAAATCAACTGTCGTGGCTGCGGCCATAGCGATCATCGAATCGATGTCAGGGCGTTTGCTGGCCGGAAGCCCGAAAGCGTGGCAGAGCGACACTGGGTCTTCGGCAATTTTTGTCACCGGTTCTTTTGCGTCTCAGATCGCAGCAGGCCTTGCTCATGAAATGACGAGCGTTCAATCAACGCTCGTGGATGATCGATCACCGCGAGTTATCGCCGTAGCGACATCGCTGCTGTCGGAGAACGCCAGCCGCATCGACTTTCTCCGACCTCGTTCGGCTGATGGTCGCACTGCCAGTCGGAAACGGCGCGTAGTCCGCATTGTTGCGATGAGCACCGCGGCGCTGTTCCTTGTTGGGACTGGTTTGTGGATGTGGCACCGGTCGCTGCAAAGCGAGCTGGCTCAACTGGATTCCCAACGGCAACTTCTTCAGCAGTATATTGATCGCGGCCAGGACACTGTCAACAAGTGGTCTTACGTTAGTCGCTGGCAGAACGGCACAGTTCAGGCGGCCAGGGAGATTCGCGGCTTCGCGACTTTGCTTCCTTCGCGAGAACGCATGATCGTGACTCGCCTTCAGCTGGAGAACGTCGTTGATTCCGAAAACAGCACGTTGCGAATCGACGGGCTGGCTCAAAGTGCCGAAGACGTGCTTCAGATGAACGCGTCGATTCTGGAACAGGCGTCAGTCTATGACCTGCGACCTCAGGGCATCGAACCCGCACCGAGTGGAAGCATTTTCCCGTCTCAGTTCCGCATCGAAGCCGTCCTGCGTGCAGATGCGAACAGCCGAAGTCGCGTTACAGAGAAAGAGTCGAAGTGATGCTCAATACTCCTCGCGAAAAGTTTCTTGCGGTCCTGTTCGGTGGCTCCATCGCCGTCTTCGGAATGTGGGAAACCGTTGGCCATGTTCTGCTGCAGCCGCTTACTGACGCACGAGCCGCCGTCGATGCAGCCCGCTCAGCAAACGCGACGCTTCAGGATCAGTCCACCACCGTCGAGCACGCGCTGCGGAACCTTAAACAGCTAGCCGGACATAGTCTTCCGGCCGATCCTGGCAAAGCATCGGTTCTATACCAAGGCTGGCTGATTCGGCATCTGGAACAGAACTCGATCGCTTCCGCCATCGTGACTCCCGCGCCGGCGATTGTCGAAAAGAGCATCGGTCATCGTATTCCGTTTTCCGTGCAGTGCCAGGCATCAACCAACAACATCGCAATGTTCCTCGACCAGTTCTACGCGACACCGCTGCTGCATCGGATCACGAATCTGAACATTGCCAATGCGTCCGACGGTGAGGCTATTCATCGAGTGACCATCAGCATCGAAGCTCTGGCGTTCGACACTGCAACAAACATCGACGCTCTTCCCGAGCCTGCGGCCGTCACGGATGAAACCTCGCTGGTCGCCGCGTTGTCGAAGAATGACATCTTCCGCCGCAAGATGCCGACGCAGGAGTTCGTGCCGGTTGTCGCTCCTCCAGCGGAACAGGTCGTTGCAGAACCTCAACCCCCCGATCCGGCGGCAAAGCCTGATCCTCGCAAGAGCATTCGCTTTGTCGCATCGGTGTGGAACGGCGACCAGCGAGAAGCCTGGTTCGTGGATCAGCGTTCAAAGGAAGAACGATCCGTAATCGCATCATCGGAGCTGACCTTTCCCGACATCGAAGGCCGCATCCTGAGCATCGACGACGACACGCTTCAGCTTGAACTCCAGGGCCAGCGCTGCAGCATCAACCTTGGCCAAACACTGAGCGATGTCTCCGCAGTCCAGTGAGCGATACCTTCCCGTGATGGATCGCTTGTAACTGCTGCATCTTCTCGCGGCCGCCCTTCTGGCCTCCGCCTTTTTGGCCGCCTCCCTTTTGTTTTCCGCCGCTCCGCTGGTTGCCGACGGCGGGGTCGTAGGCGGGGTTCTTCTCGATTGGTCGTGGAGCACTCGCGTAGGCCTGCGTGAACTGAATTCCCTCGCGAGCCAGGCGATCGATGTTGGGAGTTTCGACAAACGTGTTGCCCGCGAACCCAACGTCTCGCCAGCCCGTGTCGTCGATGAGGATCAAAACCACTTTCGGCGGGTTGGTGTTCGCCAAGGCCGTTGCCGAGAAAGTTAATGTCGCCAAAAACACGACAAAGTAGGTCTTGTGCCACACAGCATACTGATGGGGTCTAGGGTGATGGAGGCAATGGAGCTTTCTTCATTGAAACGAATCAGTTGGAGAAGTTTGCTCCTGGATGCCTTTTATTACGAGGCTTCCAAGTTGGCGGGTGTTGTGCGGACTTCCGGAAGCATTGAGAAGGCCGATGTTCAATTCCTTCGCGATCTCGCGGAGCACCGGTTTCACAGGAGCAATGGACTTCCCGTCCTTTAGGATGACGATGGTTGCAGTCTCCAGTTCTTGTATCGTCACACTGTCAAATTTGACTTCGACGGCGACCAGAGGCAGCCTGATTTGGGGCTTTTCAGATAAGAGTTTTGAAAGGGCAAGATCGCATTTTCCGTTCCTCTGACTGCCCAGTAGCGACGTTACTTCACGATACGGTGCATCCAAAAGTACTTTGATTTGCAAGTCCTGAATGCCATCCTGACCATCGGTGGCAATCTGCAGGACAATTACTCGATCAACAGCCTCAAGCGTCCTGGGGTTAAACGAAACGTGGCCACTGCCATTCGTCATCGTTGTTGTCTTCACCGAAACTCGCTCGCCGCTCGAGGATACAATGTCATACCCAGATTGCTGAGATTTCTCCGCCATTCGTCCATTCGTGACCAATGCAGCATAAAGCTCCCCAATTCGCCCCGTCAGATGTCGAAGCTCCGACGGATTTACTCCCCACTCTAATTCTCGTTGAAACCATGTGAGTGCCTCGCCGAGCGACTGAATGATCTGAATTTGCGTGATCGCCATCTTTGTCCTTCTCTTGAGGGTACTACGAACATGCGTATGGCGTTTTACTTGCGTTCGTACTCAAAATCCAGCGTGGTTTCGCTCAGCGTGATATCATTCACGGCCTTCAGCAGCTCGGCGCGGCTGGCGTTGTTGGCGGATAGTTTTACGTCCTCAGACAGCGCGAAGACGGTGATGTGATAGGTCTTCACGCCGGGGCCTTTCGAGCACATCGGATCGTATTCGGCTCGCTTGCGATCGTTGATGCCAAGCGTTCCCACACCCTTCGACTGTTGCTTAAGTTCAGCGACGTCGGAGGGTATGTTGTAGACGACCCAATACGACTTTTCCTGGTCCGGAGCGGTATGCCAGAGACTAATCGCGATCGACTTTGTCCCCTTTGGAAGATTCTTCCATGCCACCGCTGGCGACTCGCGATCTCCGTCGCAGGTGCATTCGATGGACAGCATTCCAGACTTATCCAGCGAGCTGCTGGTGACCGTGAAGGCCGTCTCGTCTTTTGAACTCTTCTTCTGCGACTTCTGCGAGCTGGCCGATTCGCCACCTTTCTTCTTTCCACCTTTCCCATCTCGCGGTGGTCTGTCTTCGCCGCGAGGTGGTGGCGGATCGTTCGGAGGCCCCGGACGTCGTCTGCCGCTACGACGATTCGGTGAGTACTCTTCGTTCGTGGTCGAACCGTCCGGGCTGACGAACTCAAACGCCGCCGGGCCATTGGCAGCGATCGAATAGCTGACCGTTCCCTTGCGGCCTCGCACGTCGTAAGTCAGCTTGTAACTCCCCGATTTTGTCTCGATGAAGTCTGTGATCTTCGCATCTCGCATCGGAGGTAGCGCCGGGCGAACCGGTTCGGCTCGTGGCTGAGGATCCACCTGGCCGTCACGTTCGACGACTTCGCCATAGAAGCCGCCGTTGAGATACGGATAAGTCTCCGTCGAGTGATAGTGATAGTTTCCATCCGTGCCTTTGTGCCCGTTCCACTTATCCAGTGGCGCGAAATCGGGGTCGCCTTTTTCCTGAAGTCCCATGATCGGATAACCATCCAAAGCCCATGCCAGCGGCTTGCCTTTGCCAACGACCTTTTCCAGATGGATTGGCGGGATGTGATAGTGATAGTCGTCTGCTCGACCGCAGTGACCACCGAATTCATCAAGTTCGCCAGCCAGCAGCGTATCGGTGCGACCATCATTCTTGATCGGATTGAAGATTGGAATCCCGTTAACCGCCAGCGCGATCGCGCCACGGAAGAAATTGTCTTTCGCCGACATCGGATTCTTGGCTGGGACCGGATGCAGCGGGATTTGCCAGGCGTTTTCGCCTGTATAGCTCTGAGGCAACGGGACCTGCTGCTGCCATGCCGTGATCCCGACCATCATCCTGTGATCGGGCATGCCGTTGGATTCGACGTACAGGAAATCCTCATCCCACCGAACCTTCGCGACCTTCTCGAAAGGCTTAAAGCTCTCCGCGATCATGGGAGCTTCGCCGTTGGAGATTTTTGATTTCGTCTGCTGCGCGGTCAGCATGTAACCTGGCAGAGTATTGATCGCTGCGATCTCACGAGTTCGTTCTTCGATCCACTGTTGATCGGACTCTGCGAGTCGATCAATCGTGATCGGACGAACCAGGCCGTCCGTCTGCCGAACGTGAACACGTCCATTTCTCACAGCGACGAACGCGCCTTCGATTGTCGCTCCGGATTCACCAATGGTCCATGTGCGAACGTTGTCACTCAGCGATGGATGAAAATGATCATCCGCGCCGTCGTGGGAGAATGCGAGTGGTTGCGGCACCAGAACACCAAGCGTAAGCAGAAGCAAACGAGCGAGCGATTTGGTCATAGATTGAAGATCCGATTTGAGCGATTTTTATTTCGAAAGAAAACGCCCGCCGACGGAGCGGCAGGTGTACCGTACACCTGTCGCTCCGCCGACAGGAACTCAGCAGCTATTTCTTCTTCCCGCCTTTTCCACCCTTGCCGCCTTTGCGATGAGGCTCCGGGGCGCTGGTGTCGTAGTCGGGATTCATCGTCGCGAACTGTGCGTCAACGTCCGTAAGATACTTCTTCAGGCGGTCATCCAATTGCTTCGTTTCGTTGGGCATCTTTGCCGACAGATCATTCTGCTCGCCGATGTCTTTCGAGAGATCGTACAGAGCGAGCCGATCGTCTTGGTAGAACTTCATCAGCTTCAGATCGCCCAGCAAGAATGCCGTATGAGGTCCGTCGCCGCTTTGGTAGTGAGGAAAGTGAAAGACAAGTTCCTCGCGAGCCCGTTGGACTTCGCCTTTACCATCGTTGGCGAGCAGCCCGGCGATGCTTCCACCTTCGATGTTTTGGGGAAGCTTGTTCGCTGCAATTCCTGCCCACTCGCAGAAGGTCGGGAAGAGGTCATAGCCGACGACTCGAGTATGACACCACGAATTTGCCGTCACTCCGGGGCCTCGCACGATGAAGGGAACTCGGATGCCGCCTTCCCACATCGAACCTTTGCCACCGTTGAGCCCGGACTTCCGTCCGCCGCCCGCACCGTTGTCGGACATGTAGATCACGAACGTGTTGTCAGCAAGCCCGAGCTTGTCGATGGACTCCATCACTTTGCCAACGCCGGTGTCGAGATCTTCAGTGATAGCGGCCGTCGCAGCCTGCTTCGAATTGTTTCCGCGAGTCAACGCTTCGTACTTCGCCATCGTGGCTTTGTTGGCGTTCTCGGGAGCATGCAGAGCGTTCCAGGACAGTTGAATGAAGAACGGCTTTCCGGCTTTCTGGCTTTTCTCCATGAACAAGGCCGCTCGATCAGCCATGCCGAAGATATCGACCGGGTTGGGATCGACGAACTGATACGCATTTTCGTTTCCCGTGTCGCCGTCACTTTCATCGTAGCCATGTTTCGCTGGCCCACCGCCGCCAATGTGCCACTTGCCATAATGAGCCGTCGCATAGCCCTCAGTGCGGAGCATTTCGCCAATCGTGACTTCGCTGTCCGCGATCCTCTTGATGAGACGCGGTTCGATCATTTTGTGACCTTCTTCCGGCGGCGCTGCTTTTGTCCAGTGTAGTTGCGCGGGACTCTTTCCCGTCTGCAGACTGATGCGAGTCGGCGAACATACGGACGCTGGTGCGTAGCCAGCGGAGAATCGCATTCCCTGCGCGGCCAGCTTTTCGAGATTCGGCGTATGAAAAATCTGACCCTTCGATGCCGCGACGTTAGGATGCATCGCCACGGACAACCCGCCCCAGCCCTGATCGTCGGACAGCATGAAAACGATGTTTGGCCGATCTGCCGCGAAGCCGATGGCAGGTGCGAGAAGCACGAACAAGAAGGTCAGTAATTTCATAGTGATGTCTCAGGGTTCTTGTAGGGTAGGACCAGCGGCTGTTACGCCGCGCCGGCCCACCATCATCGACGTTGACACACGGTGGACCGGCGCTCACTTTCGCTCGCTGGTCCCACCCTGCGTTGAGGATCACTCCACCTCAACGCGGCGACTGGCGTCGTGATGAGACTCATGATCGAAAAAATCTTCATCCAATGGTTCTTTCGGCAGCAGCGTCAAACGCAGAGTCAACGATTCAGGCCCGTACGGCATTTCGACGAATCGCATCTGGCGAATGAGACCACTTTTGACTTCGTAACTGATTTCGACTCGCTTCGGCCCGCGTTCTTGGCGATGCCGAACCGCAACCAATAACCGAGTCGCTGGCTCGGCACTCTCACCGTCTTCGATCGGAAGTAATTGCACGTCGTATGACTGACGCAGACGCTCGAGGCCATCGTGAATATTCACCAGCGGCATGTCGTGTTCATGGCCCGGAAGATCGCGGCTGAAACGACTCAGATCCTTGCTGTACCGCGCCGGCCCATCAGGTCGAACGGCCCAGCTGATTTTTCCATTGCTGCCAGTGACAAACGGGCCAGCCTCAGTGATGCGACTTAGCACAAACTGCTGGCCATCACGAACGAACAGAGTCGCTCCATCCATCGGAGCCTTCGGAGGACGTCCCTCTTCCGGCGATGGTCCGCGACGACCTCGACGAGGGAGCACCGTTTCTTCGACGGTGATCTGATACGTTCGGTCCATTGGTTGAGCATTCAATTCTATCAGCCGCTGCAGCTCACTGACCGCAGCGAGCGCCGGGCTGTCACCGAAGCTTTTGAAAAATACGAGAATCGCGATGCAAATCAACACCGCCGCTGAAAGAAACGCGATCAATGATCGGCGACTCGTCGCCGCGTTGGCGAGCGGCAGGGCGTCAGCCCTCCGAGTGACAGCGTCTCTGTTCAGCCCTGTAGACTCATCGCCAAAGGAACGACACGGAGGGCTGACGCCCAGCCGCTC
>JANMEV010000010.1:0-2861 GCA_031377305.1 Planctomycetota bacterium
CGCACAACCTCGGTATGGCCGGCTTCGACCGCCCGGTGAATTGGAAACTGATACCAACACTGCGCGTTCACCAAACGCGGGTCCTTTTCCAGCAATGCGATCACTCTCGGCACATCACCATGGGTTGATGCATCGAAGAGAGCCCAGACATCGTCCTCATCCAGAACCTCAACTCCATAGGTGTACGTTGTCGTTTTCATATTGGCTGATCGCGTCAGGAACCGAATGAATCAAGTTGCCTGCCCCAGGAATTTTGCGATGAGTCTCAACTGATGCGTCCAGCCCCCGTCATTAGAATGGAAGGCTTGGCTACGACGTTCAACAGGGATCTGATCAAAGCCCGATTCTGTGATGGTCAATTGCGTCCCGCCGTCCACCTCAGCCAGGTCAAACGCCACCAGTGTTTTTGCTTCACCTGAGTAGTCATGGTTGGGGTCGATGGCAAATGGATGCCAGCGAAACGCGAACCGTGTCATCGGAGTCACCTGTTCAACGAGAATCTGAAATGGCTTCCCGGTATGAGGTTCCTGAAGGATGGCGACTTCCGGATCAACCTTGGTGGGAACGATCCGACCTTTTAGATTGACTCCTGCAATAAATGGCCCGTCGAACTCGACTCCGAACCATGCTCCAAAGTTTTGGGCATCGATGACGGCTTGCCAGACGCATTCCAACGATGACCTAAGCAGTGCTTGCTTCTGGATTCGATCTGTGATCATCGTCTGACCTTCCACGGGGTAACGGTTTGGGCCAGTTCAGTTTGGTCATCGGCTGAATCAAAGGCAACCAACCTGCAGGAGAACAAACTGGTTTTTGAAGTGGCGCAGTTTGCGTACAAGTCTATTCGAGCACCTATTGTATTGGTTGTGGTCACATTCTGAACCCTCTTGAAATGGAGGAAAGTCTGAAATCTGGATCTATAACGGTTCCCGGGGTGCATCCGGACGCATTCTGACACTCGACACCGGAGGTCCTGCGTTTTCCGGCAATGGTCTCGCGAAGTATCAGGACATCATCGAGTTCCACAGCGATGTCCATCGCACACTGTCGTCACAGGTTCGTGGCAAGGACAGTCAGTGGGTTCGCTTCATGACACCCCAATACCGTCGCACCTGAGTGTAGTCACTCGTTCCATGCAGACTGTGCGAGACGCAAATACCCGTTACGGCCCCAGCTCGCTATGGAGACGGGCAAATCATTGCCACGGCTTCTGAAGGATCTTCCCAAGACCTGCGCGGCCTACCCGGACGAACACATTCCTGAATCATCTAACGAAATTTCCGAAGCTGCCGTCTGCGGAATCACAGTTCCATGTCGGTGATCACCCTCGTCACCTGTCTCCCCCGGATTCTCTCTCCGGAAACACGCCACAATGAAGCGTTTCCGACAGAATCTGAAGTTAACAACTGAACAAACGGGCGCTACACTTTTCCACCGCCCTCCGCCCCCCGGCCCAGCACCACGGTTTCTCACCGCCGTTTACAGCATCGCCCTTGATCGTCGGTGGAATGATTTACATGCTCGACGGACGAGGCGGCAAGGGGCAGACTCTCGTTCTGCAGGCTGGCCGAACGCTCGATGTGGTCGCAAAATATGTTTTGCCTTCCGCTGACAACGTTCGCTTTTGGTCAATGCCTGCTTTGGCTGACGGCATGCTTTTCATTCGATCGAGCAAAACGCTCTATGCGATTGGCACTAAGTAATCGTGATCGTTTTTTCCGATCTACCAGAGCGAATTGGTTGTCGTTTCGACATTGCAGCCCGACAATAGATCAAAAGATCGCCAATGAAATTGTTGGGTACTTCGGAGTCTCGGGACAGTCTCCTTGGTTCGCCTGACGCGTTCCATCGCTCCCGTGGTGTTCAGGCGTCGCGCACGATTTCAAGGATCTTTGCCCCTTGCTTCGTAACCAGTGACGGTCCAACGCCGTGGACCGCGAGCAGCGCAGTCTCGTTTTCCGGCCGTGACGCAGCAATGCCCGATAGCACCTTGTCGCTCATGATGCGGAACGCGGGGACGCTTTTTTTTGTCGCCTCAGCCTTGCGCCAGGTTCGCAGGGCGGCGTCGATCCTTTCTGTTCTCGGCGAGGCCGGTGGCATGCTTTTCCTGGCACGCGTCACTGATTGGGATTTCGCAGACGGTGTTGCCGTGGTGAGTGAGCGTCGCCCTTTCTTCTGCGTCGCCGCCTTTCTCTTGCTGCCCGTCTTTCTCTTGCCTGCCGCCTTCCTTTGGGCTTCAACTTTGGTCGGGACCCGGATCGCGGCCAGTGTCTGTGCGTTCGCTTTCTGACCGAGCTGCGTCAGTTTGAGGCGATGGAACGGGATTGCCTTCCCGTCCTTTTCAAACACATCAGGGCGACTGCTGACCATGCCGTTGCGGAGGAGCGCGGAGACAATCACTTCAAAGTCGTGGCGTGCCATCGCACCGCCCTCGTTGCGATGCAGCGCGCCGACGGATTGGTCGTTTTGTTTCGCCAGTGATTCGAGCGTCGCCTTTATGATGACGGTCTCAGTACTGGTGGGCGTGCGATAGGTCTGTACGACACACCCCGTTGAGTCACATGCATCACAAAGTCCGCAGAGCGTCCCGGGGTCATCCTCATCGCCGAAGTGTCGGATCAGATGCACCATGCGGCAGCCGTGCGATTGTGCGAAACGTGCCATCTGCTCAGATTGCGCGAGTCGGTGCGCGACCTGCGCTTCATACGACGGAGCCCACGTATTGATGCCTCGGCAGACGGAATCGTCGGAGTCAATGAGCGCGCCGCCGTGGATCCAGAGTTTTTCCAGTGCGCGGTCAAACAGGTCTTCGTCCAACTGCGTTCGGTCTCGCAAAGCGTGCTTCGGCTGGGGCTTAGCGG
>JANMEV010000030.1:0-14170 GCA_031377305.1 Planctomycetota bacterium
GTCAGATCGTTAGCCAGACTTCGCGGCACGTCATTTGTCACGGATGGCGTTGCATCCGTTTCCGATGGCAACTTTGCCGAGCGTTCATAAAACGGCAAACGCAGTTCATCGGCTGCTCGACGATCGCTGGGAGCCAAATAGATGGCATCCGGTTTGATGTGTGTTTCGCGGCAAAATGTTTCCAGCCAAATTGGCCAATAGGGCTCGTCTTCAGGCAGCACGCATTGATTGAAAACGATTAGCACGGCCTTGTCTTCGTCGCCGGCCTTGCGAAAAAACTCCTTCACCGCAGCATCGTTGTACTTTTGTTGAGTCAACACGGCAATCAAAACATCAGCGCATCGTCGCACGGCATCGGCTCGCACCCAGTTGACTCGCGCATCGCTGTCGATGTCGGGCGTGTCAAGCACCAGAAGCGACGGGGGCAGTTCGTTCGCCGTTCGCCAAAACAGTCGGTGTGACTCATCCTCCTGCAATGCCAGAGATGCGTCGCTCCATTCCTGCAGTTCAAAGTCAGGAAACACAGCCTTCAAGTCATGCTGCTTCGAAAAGCCTTCGGGGACCAGGCAGACCGGATGTTTGGTGCCGGAGGCCAGAGGACTGCTCGCGCTGGCTTTGCAGCCAGCCAGATGATTGAAGATCACCGACTTGCCGATGTTGGTGCCGCCAACAACCGCCACAACCAAAAACGCCTGTTCGCCCAGTTGAGGAACAAGTTTCTGCCGCAGCAGCTCAAACCATTCGCGACCAGCCAACGGATCCGGCTTCAGAATAGTTGAACATCGCTCGAGCTCATTGATCGCAGGCATCAGTCTGCGCATGATTTCGGCGCAGGATTTAAAGACGGATTCAAGTTTAGTTGCGTCCACCATTCGCCACCAGAGCCATCTGTTTTGTCACCACGCGACCTGGACATCGGAGGCCATGATTGACGTGAAAAGCCGCGAGCGCATTTGATCGAGTCAAATTCCACAGAACAAGCAGAAAGCTGTCAGTTCGTTGTGGGAAACTGCTAAAGTTGTCGAGTCACGCCGATGAAACGGACAATCGCAGAAAGTCTCGATCGGATGATGGCTCAGAAATGCGATCCGGGAACGTGATAGTGAACTACACGAAGCGATCGATGACGGTGACGCCGTGACCTGGAAACTCATTCATTTTAGGCAGCAGCAGTGACGCTTCTGTCAAACTGACTCGATCACTGATCAGCATTGCGGGCTTGATTGCTCCTGATTCGATCAGGGACAGCATTCGGTGATACTCGAACGCCTGCATGCCATGACTGCCCAGAATCTGCAACTCATTCGCGATCACTGCCCCCATCGGCACCGGCGGATCGGACTCGGAGCCCAGCAGCAAACCGACCTGAACATGGCGTCCCCTTTTTTGCAATGAACGCACCGAGTTCCAGCATGTTTGTCGGCTTCCCAATGCGTCCAAAGAAACATGAACTCCGCCAGAACTGAGATCGCGGACCGCCTGGACGACGTCCGTCACTTCCTTCGCATTGACCACATGAGCCGCACCGCAGTGACGAGCCAGCTCAAGGCGATCATCACGGACATCGATCGCAATCACGTGAGCGCCGATTGCGGCGGCGATCATTACGGCTGACAGGCCAACTCCACCACACCCGTGAACGGCAACCCAGTCACCCGCTTTAGTTTGGCCCTGAACCACGATGGCTCGAAAAGACGTCGCGAAGCGGCAGCCCAGACTGGCGGCCGTGACGTAGTCGATGCTGTCGGGCAAAGCGACGAGATTAACGTCTGCGTGCCGAATCTCGACGAACTCCGCGAAGGCACCCCATTGAGTAAAACCGGGCTGTGTGTATCGATCGCAAATATGTTGATTGCCCGACGCGCACTGATCACATCGACCGCAGCCGCAGCAGAACGGCACGGTCACTCGCTGCCCCGGCTTCCAGTGCTGCACAAGGTTTCCGACAGCCACGATGTCGCCAGCCAGTTCATGACCGGGAACATGCGGCAGATGGACGTCGGAATCATGTCCCATCCAACCGTGCCAATCGCTGCGACAAAGTCCACACGCTCGAACGGCGATGATCGCGGAATCCGGCCGTACGGCAGGTTCTGAAACTTCGCGAACAGACAACGGCATTCGAAATTGTTCAAAGACCGCCGCTTTCATCGGTACCTCCGGAATGACCTAAGCACATTGTTGTGCGAACTAAGGTATCTTTCCTCTATGCCGCGTCTCGTATTCCAATTCCATTTCGCACCGGGATTTTCGCTGGAATCAACGACGAGCTATTCTCAACGATCCGAGCAGTGATTTGCCAAACGATTTCACGAAGTTCGTCGCGACTTGCATGAAGATGCTCTGAAAGCAACTGCATTTCTGCATCAACAACACCGACGTCGATCATCGCCTCACGCGGCGACCGATAGATCTTCTCATGGACGCGGCAGGCGTTTTGTTCAGTTTCGTAGAACAACTCTTCGTAAAGTTTCTCACCCGGACGAAGACCTGTGAACACGATATCGATGTCGTCGGGATAGTTTTGCCCCGACAGTCGAATCATGTCCTTGGCAAGGTCAACGATTTTGACTGGCTCACCCATGTCCAGAATCAAAACATCGCCACCCTCGCCGACTGCCCCGGACTGCAGAACCAACTGCACGGCTTCGGGAATCGTCATGAAGTATCGCTGCATTTCAGGATCAGTGACAGTGATCGGACCACCTTGTTCGATCTGACGTCGAAATGTGGGAACCACGCTACCAGCCGAATTGAGGACATTTCCAAATCGGACGGTGATGAACCGCGTCTTCGATCGGCCGCTGACTGAGTGAAGGTACTGCTCGGCGATAAGCTTCGTCGCTCCCATAACGTTTGTTGGGCGTACTGCTTTGTCGGTCGAGATCATGACAAATCGCTCTGCGGAGAAACGATCGGCCAGGTCAACGAGAACTCGTGTGCCAAAGACATTGTTGCGGACGGCCGCTTGGGGATTGCTTTCCATGAGCGGAACGTGTTTGTACGCAGCCGCGTGAAATACAACCGCCGGTCGATGCAGCATGAAAACGCGAGCCATGGCGTTTTCATCGGTGATGTCTTCCACCACAAATTCGAGGGCTACATTACTTTTTTCGGCACTTTTCTGGAGCGAGCGGAACTCCTGCTCCATCTGGAAAATGCCAAATTCCGACTGGTCCAACAGTACAATTTTTCGCGGACCAAAGTCAAGCAATTGTCGGCAGACTTCCGATCCGATACTTCCCGCCGCGCCGGTGACGAGCACGACTCGATTTCGCAGGATTGTGCGAATTTCATTCAGATCCAGCTGGTTCGGATCTCGTCGCAGAAGGTCATCGATTGTGATGTCCCGCATTCTGAGTTCAAAGCGGCCCGACGTTATTTCGTCAACGGACCGAACCAGGTGCACCTGCACGCCGCTTCGAAGGCAGATTTCGCTGACTTCGCGAACGGTTCGGCCGGACAACTGAGAGGGCAGCATTAGCGTTTCAGCGCGGGTGGCTTCGAGAACTCGTTCGAGTCCTTGCGATGCGTCGAACACCTCAACGCCAGCCATTAGTTCTTTTCTGGCGACAGATTCAGGTGAAACGATTCCAACGACTCGAAACTTCCTTGAGCCTGACTGAATTGACGCGACGATGCTGACAGCATCATTTCCGCTGCCGTAAATCAATGTTCTGGAAGCTTTGGGATTAAGGCGGCTGTTGCGAATGGTGCGCAGAAAGTTTGCAATGACTCGCGCTGACGCCATCGCACCTGCGGAAATGATGGTATCGATGATGATCACGCTGCGAGGAATCTGGGGCATGGTTTCGCGTGCAATCTGCAACGCGGCAATCAGGATCCCACAGCCCAGGCAGACGAAGGCCGATCGAGCGACGTCGTGAATCGTGGAATACCGCAGTCGACGCAGCCAGTCCCTGGAAACAAGCACGACCATCAACTTCAAAATAACAAGCACGATCAGGCTGTCGCGAAAAACGTCCTTGGCGAATCGCAATTGTTCGACCTGAAACGGCGTCAACAGACTGGGATCTGACCAGATCATAGTCTTGTTGCGAAGTACACTACTCACAAAGTCCGTCGGGTTAAGATCAAATCGCAGCAGCATTGCAATGAAGAATGATGCGGCAAAGATGACTGCGTAACAGCAGACGGCTATAGCCAGTCGCGTCATGACAGGAACTCGAGAAGTGGGTGGGACTTACAGCAGAAAGGATTGGCTGCTGGGAGAGAACGAAGACAGGATTTTGACGATCCACGGGAGCCGCAAATCGTCGTCCGAGGGCTGAGAGACCAAGGGACTGATGCACAGGAGCAGCGGAGTTTGCCGAAACTGGCCGATTGTGTCCAGATCAGCTCAGGAAAGGCGAAAACCAGCGGAATTCAGCACTCTTAGTGAATGTCGAGACGAGTGAATTCCTTCACTCCGGAGGGGAACGACGCGAAAAAAGGCCTGCGAGATTTGCTCTCGCAGGCCTTCGTCAAGTTACAAGTTAGTTGTCGCCCAGTGCGATTCTACCGAGCTTGTTCATTTTCATCAGACGGCTTCCGAGACAACGCCACCGCGCCAATAACAAGGCTGGACATCAGGATGTTGAGAGCCTCGTAATCGTCGTCTGATGACGCCACTTCAGCTTTGGTCACCGGGGCATCCGCTGGAACGATCGGCGTTGAGGCAATTGAGCTTTCCTGTTCAAGGAACGAGCCACCAACCGCCCAATCTTCCATAACGCTGTCGATTCCGGAGATGTGCGCAGGCAACGCGACTGGCACTGCCGGTTCATGAACGACTTCGATCAATTCAGGATCAATCTGCACGACTGTTCCTGCTGGGTGAGCCGTGAAGCTTTGGATGCCATCGTCGTTCCAGTCATCGGTCTTCACGGTCAGCACGACCGGAATGACAGCATTCAAGTCAAACGTCTCAGTTTCTGGCTCCTGATCGTTCTTGTCCAAAGAAACGACACGGAAGTCGAGCGGCTGACTCCATGGAAGGCCGTTGCCATTGACATCCAAGCCTCGAATCCACCAACGATAGTTGCCGGGGGCGAGCGAAGTGGTTGTCGTGTAAGTGAGTCCATTAATCCGTTTAACGTTGATCACTACTGGCTGCAATGCCGCATCCATGTTCTTGACCAGCAGCTCATACGTAATTGCGTTCGTCCCGCCCTGCCACCTGAATGTTGGAATGCTGTTTGAGAAACGACTTGGTGACAGGCCACGAGGGGCGACGCCTACTCCGGTGCTGATTGTAAAGTCAGATGGTGTACTCCAGGCTGAAAAATTGCCCGCGGCATCAATACCACGAACCCAGACTCGAAACGAGCCATTCTCGAACGGCAACAGAGTTTGATACGACTGCGTTGTGCTTGTTGTGCTTGTCGACTTCGGAATATCGGTAACACGCAGCACCTGAGTCTTGCCTGTTGACAGGTTGTCGACCCATAAATCGTACTTCAAATACTCGGTCACACCGGTCCAGGTAAACAGTGGCAGATTTGTAGCGATCGCTCCGCTTGGAGTGAGAATCGCTGGAACCGGCACACGGAAGTCTTTTGGTACGCTCCATGCCGTGCTGACGGAGTTGGCTCCAATCGCCTTTACCCACCAACGGAGATTTCCAGCGACGAGCGGTACCGTCGGGGTATAAGTGATCGTGGTGGCGTTCGCAACATGGGGCACAAGGACTCGTATTACCTGAGACTTGCCAGTTGTCAGGTTGTCAACCTGCAGGTCGTAATTAACGGTGCCGTCAATCGCTTCCCACCTGAAAGTCGGCGTTGTATCAGTTGTATTGACAAATGACCCATTGCTCTGCAGTCCAATTGGGGCTATCAACGTCGGACCAACGCGATAATCCATGCGGAAGTCAGACGCGACGCTCCACAGACCGGCTTCTCCGTCCGCGGCCAAAGGTCGCACCCAGACTCGATAAGTGCCGTTTGGCAGAGGAGTCGTCGGAGTAAACGAGTTGGTCGCCACCGCCGGCTGGTAAATAATTTTCTGCTGCGGCGCTGTACCAATCTTATCCACCCACAACTCATAGCGTGGTGCATTCATGTTCGTCCATGTGATCGTCGGCGTAGTGTCCAACGTCGCAGAACCCGGAGTTGTGACCTTTACTCGATCGATCGAGAACGATCTTGGACTGCTCCATTCGCCAAAAGTGCCGTCAGCGTCGTAAGCTCGCACCCACCAGCTAAATGTGCCAACACCCAGCGAAGTCGTCGCTTCGTAGCTGTTTCCGGGCACGAATTCCTTACGAATGACTTCTGGCAAGTACGCTTGTTGTGTTCCAATCGCAGTTCGATTGACCCAAATGTCGTATCGTGATGTGCCCGGAACCGCTGTCCATGTGAACTTTGGAGTAATGTCAAACGTGGAACCTGTTGGTGTGTTTGTCACAAGACTTGCCACGGTGAAGTAGTAAGAACTGCTTGGGTTACTACCGACAGAGTTCGACGACGTTACTACAACTTCGTAGCGTCCAACGGCCAGCTTTGAAGACGGCGTGTAAATCGTCGACGTCAGATTGGCCAGATCGATCACTGGTGTTTGGGACAGTCGAACGTTCGTTGCCGAAACACTGTAGACCTGAAGCCGGTACTTCGCAGGACTCGCATCCCACTTGAACAACGGAGTTTGGTCCGTCGTAACAGCGAACGGTCGCTGAACCACCGGTTTGGTTGGGATACCAACCGTCAAAATCCTGTCGAGGAACCCCTTGTTCCCAAAATTGTCAGTGACGATCAATCGGACAGTATAAGTTGTCCTGTTGGCGTTCGTGTATGTGTGCTTGGCCGTTGGACCGGTTGCATCCAATGTGAAGTTTTCGGTGGGATTGTAGAGCGGATCCGTCAATGGAACCGTTGGTGCGGTTCCGGCTGGATTCCAGTCGAAGTCCCATTCCCACTTAATGATCGATCCCGTGGCGGGGTTCGGGTGAGTTGATCCTGTTCCGTTGAACGTGACCTCTTCATTGAGCCCTGCTGGGTTTGGATTGGCGATAAAGATCGCTACCGGTGTGTTCACCAGTAATTCGATCGCTCCGACGTCAATCGTGACGACACCATCGCCATTACCTTCGATCAGTCGCGGATTGCCGACGGCGTCCGTCTGGCTGAGCAGCGGCACGTTCGGATACAAAGCGTTGTTGCCGCCATCCACGGCCGGTCCGGTAGCCTTCAGCGTATTCACGGCCACGCCATTGCCAACTGCGGTTGTCAGTGGATTGCTTGCGTCAGCCAGTGGAGTTGCATCGCGTCCGAAACGGTCACTTGTCAGCAGTCCAGCGGAAGCAGCTGTCGCAAGCCGCTGATCCAGCGTCTGAACCAGGTTGTTACCAAGTGACAATACACCACCGAACAAATCCTTGCCCGTGGATGCAGTACCACCTGCCGTCAGTGTGACCCGTGCTTCAGTCGTGTTGCGTTCGATCAGCGAGTTTCCAAGTGTCACGTTCTGAGGAACATCATCAAACAATCCGCCGCCTCGCGATGCGGCCGAGTTGGCGGTAATCGTGACGTTGATTAACGACGCAGTGGCAGGGCCGTCGTTGAACAAACTACCCCCACGCGAAACGGCTGTGTTTGATGAGATCGTTGTTCCGACGAACGTTGCAACACCGCGGTTATCCACACCGCCGCCTCGAGAGCCAGCGACGTTCTGAGAGATCGATGACCCCTCGGCTTTAATGACGCCAGCAGGTGTCAGCACCACCGCAGGTGTCGTTCCCACGGCAGGCTTGATGATGGCAGGCGTGTTGTAGATGCCTCCGCCCTGATTGTAGGCTTCATTTCCGATAATGTTGACATTCTTCAGGTTCAACGTACCTTCATTGAACACACCACCACCATCAAACGCTTCGCCACCTGTGATCGTCAGGTTTTCCAGAGTCAAAGTCGCTCCGACATACACATGGAAAACTCGATCCAAATCAGCCGCGTTGATGACTGTGTCTTTGGCACTGACCCCGCGAATCGTCAGGCTGCCATGGATATCCAGGTCGCCCTGAAGTGCATCTTTTTCAAATCGTCCTGATCTGCTCAACAGGTAGGTGCCAACTCCAAGGGTAATTGTGTCGGCATCGCCCGCGGCGTTGCTTTCCATCACCGCGGCTCGCAGTGAAGCCTGGCCGTTTCCGTCCGCAGCAACTCCATCGCCGACGAGGTTGTCAATCGAATCCAGTGTGGTCGTGACCGAGTTGTTTACGATCCAGGTGGATGTCGCGTCAGCGGTCAGAAGAGTGGAATCCGTGTCCCGGATGTTAGAGCCAGTTGCCGTCAACTTCAGAACGTAAATACCGGATTCGGATGTGACGCTTCCGAGGTTAACAGTGTAAGTGAATGCGTTGACCTGCGTGAACATACTCGCTGTAAGCGGAACGTTCAGTGCGTTACGAGTCAACTTGAAGTCGGTGACATCGACTCCTGTCACGTCTTCGGTAAAATCGACTGTTATAGTGCCAACGGACGTGGCTCGTGGACTCGGCAAAACCGACGAAAACGAGGCCAAAGGAGCCTGTCCACTAATGCTTCCACCGATTGCGCCAGTACCGCCACCCGCTCCACCACCAGTTCCGGTAGAGCCTCCACTGGCAGATCCGCCACTCGATCCACCACCACCACCGCTTGGGATGGCACTTGGAATTGCTGCGGCCGGGGCATCAAGAGTCAACTGGTAGGATCGTACCGTACCATAGGTATAAGGTTTGCCCGTCGTACCGACGTTAGCGGCTTCGTCACTGAGAACTTCAATCACATACTTCTGACCGGCGACAACGGTTGTTGAAAGAGTGCCAAGACCTCCTGGGAGTACTTTCACAAAGCTCGGGCTTGTGTTGGAAAACAACACAGGAACGTATTGAATCTTCTCACCCGGATGGAACTCATAGATCATGACATACAAATCGTCGCCAAGAGTGTCGGTGGCTCCCAACTTGACGTCCAAAGCCCCGCTACCACCTGCGACGAACTGATAGTAGTCGCGATCCCCTTTCTTTTCGATAGTCAGGGAGTTTGCCGTGGCGCGAGCATTTACCGAGTAGCCGACACCGGAGACTGTTCCAAGCTGCGTCGCGGCGACGAAGTTATCGTTTTCTTCAAGGGAGTCGGCCTTAATTGCGGCTTCCCCCGCACGGACGTTGAAGATGTCTCCGCGTGCCAGTGAATAAGGGGTCGCCCCAACAAACCCAGCCACGTTTCGGCCGGTGTCCCACTGGTACTGTTCTTCGCCAAAGGAGATTCCCAACTGAGTGGCATCGAAGAAGTCGCTGAATCCCAGAGCAGTGTCTGTCGTATTGAACTGGTTAAAGTCGAAGTCGGATTCCACTCGCCAGGTCGGCGTTCCAGTGCCGTCGTAACCCCAGGGTACCACTTGTGATATATCTGACGTCGTGGCAGTACCGACGGCGTTGAAGAACCCCATTGTTCGGGTCTGATTTCGGAACCGAGAAAACACGTTGCCATTCGAGAACCAGCCCGGCGGATTCAATGGATCGTGAGCGTGGTTAGGAGCCGTAGAAACGCGAAAAGCACGAGACTTGTAGTAGTTCTCGAGATTGTTGACGTAGGCAAAGCCGTTAATCACATCCAGAGAGTTACCTGAGTTTCCTCGGAACACCAGATCAAATCTTGACAGCGGATCACGATAGCCTGTTTCCCAGCTAAATGGGGGCACCTCGCCAAGACTGAAGTTGCCCGTCGTCTGCGTGGCAACCTGTGAGGTATAGCTGTCAAAGTAGACATCGGCCCCCACGTTACCGTCGAAGCGATTGTTGACGATTTCGGCATCGATCCCAGAAAGACCAAGTTCTTCCTGTGCAACCGACGAAGTCTGACGACCAACAGTATCTACGCTTCCAACACGTACGACAAAGCCGCCCAGCGTTCCGGCGATCGTTCTGAAGTTGTGGGTCCAGTCCGTGTCAACAACACCCGTATTATCATTGGCAGTGTCCGACACGTTATATGGGACGACTGACTGAACGGTTCGGGATCCGTTCGATTGAATCAGGTTATCCTGAGCTCTCAGTTCAATGTTTGGACTGATCTCGAACCCATCCTGAAGCTGCCTGATGAGTGTATTTACAGAGAACCAATTGGTGAAGTCATCAGGCGAACCCGTGCGAGGTTCAAGGTTCGCTAGAAGTGGATCAGCCGATGAACCCTGTAGCTGGAAGTGGTTTGCCGTGTTGAGGACATAGATCCCCTCATAGCCATTCGACAGAATCTGAGTGTTCGTGATGGATATAGTGCTATCTTCACCCACACGGTTCAGAATGTCGATCCCACGCTGACCATTGTTTGTGATGCGAGAATCAGAGACCGCCAGGCCCGACTTGTGGGGATACTCCACGTCCTGACCAGCGCCAACCACGGGCGTAATTCTGAGAACGCTGTCCGCGAGGTACTCAATTCCGTCACCGCCATTGCCGGAGATCTGAGCGTCCCGAACCGTGACATACGTGTCCGTGATGACTTCGTCGCCCTGCTCAACGTTGCCGCCTTCTGTTGCTGCGAAATGACCGATGTCAATTCCCGCGCCGGCGTTGGTTCTGAAGAAGTTCGTATTCGCCTGCACATGACGGCGATTCACGTACTGGAAATCTACAGAGGTAATAGGCCCCTGAAATCGGTCCCAAACGTTCTGACCAAGCAGGTAAGGTCCGGCACTTTGAGTGACCTTCAGCCCAGCTCCGCCATTCAGGTCGAAGTAGTTTGCGTTGGCAATGGTGCCGTCACCCAGCGACGCTGAAACGCCCTGGCCCAGCTTCATGCCGTTCTTGCCATTTTCGCTATACTGGCTGTCCATACTTACAACAAAGATGCTATTCCCGCCGACTCGGTTCTCGTTGACATCATTCTTGTCATCAAGGGAAATATTTCTGAAACCATCTTCATCGTTCCCGTTGAGCTCGGACCCAATAATTGTGATCGTGCCAAATCCGTTACCGTGGGCTCGAAATCCAGTCAGGGTATTGTTGTTCAGCGTCGAGTTTGTGAACGACACGTTGAGAATGACCGAGTCTTTACTGGCGTTCACTGCGTCGAAGCTGAAGCCGTCGCCCGCGTTGTTGTTGATCTGAGTATCTGCAGACGTGAACAAAATATCTGATTGTTCGTCTCCGAAGATGCCCACACCACCGGAAGCGTTGGTTGAGCCAGCAACACCGTCATTCGGATGAAAGCCCTGCTTGCCAGCACCGTTACCTGTCACTTGATTTCGATTGAATTGAACCGACACGCGGGCATCAACAACGTTCTCAAGACGCACGCCGTAATGAGCGTTGTCCGAGATAATGTTTTCGTTGACGCGGAAGTCCAAACGATCCTTCGCAGTGTTGCTGGCGAAGAAACTGAAACCGTCACCTTTGTTGTTGGTCGCTCGGTTCTTTTCTGCGATCACAGAATTCAAGTCGGCATCTTCTGAACGCTCGAAATGGAATCCATCGAGTCCGTTGTTCAGGAAGGTATTGTTGGTGAGCTGTAGATCCTGAATTCGTGTGCGGCCCTGCATACTGAAGTTCAGACCGTTGCCTTCGTTGCCCTGATTGTCAACACCGATCACGTTGCCGTCGATGATGGATTCCGCGAGGAGTGAGTAGGCATCCTGAGGTGCTTTATCTTCCGCCAGACGCACCACAATTCCATCACCGTTGTAGATTCCGTCGGCAGTGGACGCGTCTTTGCTGGACGTAATGCGGTTGTTTCGGATCTGGAATGAGCCTGTTCCGTTGTCCAGAGCCTCAATCGCAATACCCGCCTCGGTGTTACCATTCAATTCGTTCCCATCACCGGTCGCCGATGTTCCGATGTTGACATTGAAGCTAATGTCCTGCAAACCCGGCAAGGCAAGTGGATCGGCAGGATTGAGCGGTAGATCGGTGCCCAGCCCGAAGCTGTGGGATTCAATATAGATCCCCTTCTTGCGGTTCTGGGAGATTGTGTTGGAGACGATGTCGCCCTGGAACACGGTACCAACATTCAGATCGACGTGAATACCCGCGGCACCGTTGCCGGTGATACTGTTTCCACTGATGCGCTGCGGAACGCGAATGTTCTTGTCGATGGTGTTTGGAAACGCGGCCTGGATTCCGTCATTTAAGCGGACCCATTGACCGCCACCACCATAGACGCCGTTTCCGGTAATGCCAGCCAGGCGGAAGGTGTTCGCGTCGACAACAACAACTTTAAAGGTTCCATTGGCTGCCGAATTGCCAACAACTCCAGTGATGCGAACTTCTTCACCCGTCGTCAAACCATGCCCGGGTGAAGTAATCTCGGTGTTGACGGTGTTCGTGGTGTTCGTGATGACGTTTCCGGTCCAGGTGCCGAAACCGGCAGAGGTGTCGTAGACGCCGTTTCCTGTGGTGCCGTCCAGGCTAAAGGAATTCGCATCGATCACAGTAACTTTCTGCACTCCGTTCGCTGCAGTGTTACCATTAACGTTACTGACGCGAATCCTCTGTCCTGAGGTAAGGCCATGCTTTGGCGAACTAATGACGATCGGACCTGCGTTGGTCGCCGTGCGGATCGTGCCTCTCGGCGCTGATGCCTGCATGTCGATAGATACAAGGCCTCGAATCGTGCCGTCTGAAAGGAATTCCGGCTTGTACCACTGACCGCTTTGAGGAACCTGTGAAAACGTCGTGCCCAGCAGATTCACGAGATTCAACGTGAAGCGATCCGCATCAATAACAGTCACCGTTCGAAGGCCGTTCACCGGATTAATTAACCCGGTCGCCTGATCAACAACACCCTGAATAATGATCTGATCGCCGGTCACAAGGCCATGGTTCCGGGAAGTGATCCGCGCAGGACTGTTGGGAAGAATTGCTTCGATTTGTCCAGAAACACTTACTTTAGGAAGGATACTGATCCCGCCTTCGAAGTTGTTCGAAATTGTGTTGCCGATGACGGCACCGACAAAGTCACTGTCGTTCATTTCCAATCGCAGGCCGTCTTTGCCCGACGAGATCAACTGGTTGTCTCTGATGACACCGGTGACATCACTATGCGTTTTGGCATTAATCAGCAACGCGTTTCGAGGAGATCCAGCAACGATATTCTTCGAAATGTTGACGTTTGTTGCGGGCGAATTGGTCAGGCCCAGCACGATGCCATCGGTCGTTCCCGTGCTGCCAGGCCCCGTCGCAAACTGCGACGCGGTAATCTTGTCGGGGTCACCCACCATCAGCCCTGTCAAAGGCTGAGCACTGCTGGACAAAACGGCCTGCACCTGAGCACCGATCAGATCGTCGCCGAAGATTGATGCGGGGACTCCGCCAGCGATATCAATGTCAATCACAAAGTCGAGCGTTTCGCCCGGATCAAAATTGTTGAACGTGACCGTCAATGTTTTCTTGTTAGCACTGACCACTCCACTCACCAGTCCAGTTGCAGTGGCTGATGTGGTTGTGGGTGTAAACGGCTTCCCTGTGGTCGCGTCCTGATCAAACTCAAGTCCAAGCGGAGTCAGGTCCAGCACGAAGGTCTGCAGTCGAGCATTGCCAAGCGAGTTGTTGGTCAGCTTCATCGACTGAAGAAATGTGTCTCCTTCCGCACGGAACGAAATGCCAGCACCCTGAGACTGAGTTCCGATGTTGTTGTTGACGATCGAAAGTCCATCAATCGGTGCGTTTGTAGAATTGATGCGGATATAGTCCCGATTCGGCGAACTGATCGTGACGTTGTCTTCAATACGGAAGTTGTCCGCAGTACCTTGATTCACATCCAGCTTAATGCCTTCAAAACCAAGACCAGCGACAATTGTTGACTGCGTAATCAAACCGTGCTCGATGTCTGAACCGGTGCCAGCAACGATCTGAACGCCTGGGATCGTTGAGTCATCAATCGTCAATGCATCCGTGTCGGTGTTGTTCATGCGCAGGTCGAGACCACGACCTGTACCTGTGATGATGTTATTTTCCAGGGCGATCGTGTGCAGGCCGGTGACATTTGTCAAGCTGACAAACACGCCGTTGCTGGAAGCACCAAACTGCGAAACATTGATCGATTCGATGGCCAGCGACTTGAGCGGTACGCCAGTAAGGTTGATGGAGATCCCGTTGCCGGACGTGGCCGAAATGGAAATCCCCTCGATCACCACAGAGTCGTTAGCACCGAGGTTTGCGTTGTTTACCTCAATGCCGCCCGTCGCATTGGTG
>JANMEV010000031.1:0-6897 GCA_031377305.1 Planctomycetota bacterium
CTGCAATCACGAGTTCGTACCGAGTCGCTCCTGAAGCTGGAGTCCATGTGAACACTGGGCGAGGAGTCTGAGGCGTTGAGGTCGGCGTGACTAGTTGCGGAGCCGCCTGAAACTGAAAGTTGAAAGCAGTGCTCCATGCATAGGGAGCACCACCAACGTCTCTTGCCCGTACCCAGGCTCGATAGGAACCGGGCGTCAGTGTGGGAAGGCTAAGACTGTTTCCAATCACCGCCTGATTCCGTACAAACTGTGCAGCGCCGGTTGTTTTGTTGTCGATCCAAACATCGTACTGAGTAGCTCCGCCGACCGCAGTCCAGTTCAGAGTCGCTGTGGCTAACAAACTTGGTGCAGAAACACTGAGCCCGGTCACCGGAAGATTGACGTTGATTGTTGCCTGCGGGCTCCAGCCGGTGAGATCGCCGCGACTGTTTCGTGCTCGAACCCAAACGCCGTAGCTGCCGATCGCGAAGTTGGAGACAGCCAGCGAGGTGCCGATGACAGACGTGTTTCGAAGGTACTGCGAAGTTCGCGAGGTCAACCTATCGACCCAGACGTCGTAAGTGGATGCACCCGGGGTCGGCGCCCATGCGATGTTGAACGAACCTGTCGTTTCCGTTCGGCCCGAATTCAGAACAGTTGTTGTTGGGCGGACTTTCCAGATCGATGGAAAGCTCCACAAGCTGGCCTGTCCGCCCGCTGTGAAGCCACGCACCCAAACCCTGTAGTCACCGATGCCGAGGTCAATCGGTGAAGTGAACGATGTTGTGGCAATGCCGGTTCGGCTGATGACGGCTGTTTGCCCTGTGGTCACATTATTGACGTAGATTTCGTAGGTTGCGGCATTGGAAACGCCGGTCCAAGTGAAGGTGGGGCGTACTACTGTCGCGACCTGATCGGTTGTGGGCAGTGCCGGAAAACTGTAGTCGATAACATTGATCGATCGAGTGCCGGTTGTGAATCCTGCCGCAGTGGCGGAGATTCGTGCCGTCTGTTGCCCATCAATGATGGCGTCGTTGAAAGCAGTGACAATGAACGTCGCCGAGGTCTGTCCTGCAGGAATAGTGACTGTCGCTGGGACCGTGACTTCCGTTGTGTCACTGGATGTGAGGCTAACCGTGAGAGGAATCGCGGTGGTTCCGTTTCGCGTTACCGTAAATGATGTGGTCGATAAGACTCCCGTTTCATTGATCGAAACGACGGTGGAGGTGACTGTGAGCGCTCCGGTGATCGCCTGGGTGGCGTCAAAATCTGTCTTCACGTTGTCGGTGCCAACAGTCACTGTCGTTGACAGCATCTTTGCAACGCCGGAGACTGTGAACTGAGCGGTGACTGAATACGTGCCTGCCGGAACGATCAGTCCATAATTTCCTGAGGTGCCGATCGCGTCCGAAAACGTGGCACCGCTAACTGTGTTGGTTGCCGTGACTGTGCCTGAACGAATCGCCTCTCCGACATCGTAGAAACTGGAACTATTGGCATCTGTGAACACGACTCCTGTAATAAATGGATTGAGTCCTCGCGCACCAAAATTCTCGGTCACCAGAGAAGCGTTGCCGTTGGCGGGGACAAAAGACCCACTTCTGACTCCAATGCCAATCTCTTCGACATCAGTCTGGAAAACGTTGACTCGATGACCGGGACTCTTATAAAGAGATTCGTGCATTTTCAGCACCTGTGACGCTGTATTCAATGCGCCCGTGTAGCCCTGATAGGCCAGGTTTTCAGCAATCAGCGTCCAATTGTAGAATGCATCGTCGGCCCGAACATCGACGCCTTTACCGTCCGGATTCACGTGTGCAAAGAAATTCCGGTTGAGCATATCGTTTGTGTGCGCCACCGCGATCGTCGAAAGAATCTGGTTGACTGCGAGTGGTTGCTTTGGAGTTGTTGAAATCGTGTTGGCCACAGGAACGCCAGTGTTTAGCGCAACGCCGTATCGGGTGGCTTCGGCAGTTGGATTTGCGCGAGCTCGGTTGATAAGTTCCACAAAGAGCTGTTCTTCATCGGAAATGTTGATCGCAGTCAACAGTAGTCTCTGTTCGAGAACATCGCACGCAGCAACCGGTCGTGAAAGCTGACGACGGTGCCGTACTCCGGGTGGCTTTTGACTTTTCAGCATCTCAAGAAATCGCATTTCAATCCTCTCAGGGAAGCAAAAAACCGGGGCGACAAATGACGAGACGCACTTTTTGCATCCCTCCAACGTCCAAAGTCTGAATTAGGAATGAGAAAGTCTAATGAACGGTGCAAAGTCGGATAGGTGAAGTTTCCTCCCAAGGGCGATAGCCAGAGTAAAAAGTACCAATCGAGCCTGAGACTTTAGCCAAACTGCACCGCTGGAATTCGGCGACCGTCTCAGGCACAGGTCAATTTCGGGTGGAAAGTTCGTTTCCGCCGTCGGCAAAACCAGCGTTTCGGCCTTCTGGACAACGCCAATCGAGAACGTTCTGAGCCGGGAGACTTGAGGATTCGCTGAAAATTGCCCACGATCTCGCCTGTACACCAGATTTCGAGGCAGCATTTTCGCTTCGAAGTTGAGACTAGAACTGACCGAAATTACAGATTGGGTTGTTGAAATGGCTGAAAAGGTTTGTCGCTGGGGGATTCTGAGCACCGCAGGGATCGCAAAGAAGAATTGGCATTCGATCGCCAATTCGGGAAACGGTCATGTCGTCGCCGTTGCGAGCCGATCGGTCGAGAAAGCGCAGCAGTTTATTGACGAATGTCAGGCGTCAGTGCCGGTGGCTCATCCTGTGGCTGCGTTGGGAAGTTACGACGAGTTGCTGAAACGGTCGGATATCGACGCGGTTTACATCCCACTTCCGACTGGGGTTCGAACGGAATGGGTTGTCAAAGCGGCTCAGGCAGGCAAGCACGTGATGGTCGAAAAGCCCTGCGGCGTGACGTCGTCGGATGTTCGGAAAATGATCGATGCCTGCAAAGCGTCGAACGTCCAGTTCATGGATGGAGTGATGTTCATGCACAGTGCTCGCATGGATGCGATGCGAAAGGTTCTGGACGACGGCAAAAGTGTTGGCACGATTCGTCGAATCGCCAGTCAGTTCAGTTTCTGTGCCGACGATTCGTGGGTGCAGAGCAACATTCGCGCGAGCAGTCATTTGGAGCCGGCGGGCTGTCTGGGTGACCTTGGCTGGTACACAATCCGCATCATTCTCTGGGCGATGAAGTACGAAATGCCGGTCGAAGTGCGTGGCCGCATTTTGAATGGCGTGAAGCGAGCGGACAGTTCTGATGTTGTGCCGATGGAGTTCCAGGGCGAGCTGCATTTCGAAAGCGGAGTCTCCGCGACATTCTTCAATTCCTTCCGAGCGAATCATCAGCAGTGGGCTCATATCAGCGGTACGAAGGGATACCTGCAGGTTAACGACTTTGTGCTGCCATACTTTGGCAATGAAGTTGCGTTCGATACTGGCAACCATAATTTTGCCGCCGATGGATGCTTCTTCAACATGGAGAAGTCTCTGAAGGCTCATCAGCTTTCCGAGTACAGCAACAACAAACCGAACGCTCAGGAAACCGGGTTGTTTCGCTCGTTCGCCGATTTGGTTGTGACTGGCAAGCGTGATGCCTTCTGGCCCGAGGTGGCGCTGAAGACTCAGCAGGTTCTGGATGCGGCGTTTGAGTCCGCTCGCCGCGACAGTGTAGCGGTGAAGCCGTAGCAGGGCGTTGAGAGTCGCGGTTTTTACCACGGAAGACACAGAACACACGGAAGGAAGACAGGAAAACTTGGAGGCTGGAGGAACGCAGGCATGAGTGTGGCGGATGAGTTTCCTTCCCTGCCATCTCTGCGATTCTTCCGTGTCATTCAGTCTCTTCCGTGGTCAATACCTGCATTTTCGCAATGCCGTCCTTTCCTGTAGAAACGTCCGTATGACGCCGTGTGGATGCTGGAAGTTTTGACCGGGAATTTCGTACACTCTAAAGTGGCGGTGGCTGCCATTCCGTGTTTGTTGAATCACTTTGCAGATGTTTGGTGACGTTTCATGGATGCTTTGATCGATCTGTTTAGTAGCTTGCTGGACGTTGTCAGATCCCTTCTCAACGTTGTTGTCAATCTGGTGCGAGTCATTCTTCCGTGGCTGCCACTGCTGGGTTGGGTTGGCTTCTGGACCTTTGCTGTGAACTGGGCTCGCGCCTTTCCGGTGCTGCGACGAGGCGGCATGGTGGGCGTGTTCCTGCTGATGTTTGTTTCAGTGCTCGTCTGGGGAGCTGTCGCTCCGCCGGTTGACGGCAGGCATGTGATGTTTGGGTTGACCGTTAGCAATTACGCTGGCAAATTTATCTACGTCACAATGTTGACTTGCATAGCACTGCTTTGCGGGTCGGCTCAACTGTCCGGCGCATTCGGCGCGTTGTGTGAGTTTCCCGAAGAAGTTGCCGACGATGATCATGGGCACGGCGGCCACGGTCATGACAGTCATGGGCACGATAGCCATGGGCACCATAGCCATGGGCACGATAGCCATGGACATGACAGTCACGGGCATGACAGTCACGGACATGACAGTCACGGGCATGATGATCACGGACACGGTGGGCACGACAATAGCCACGTCGCTCATGCTCACTGATGTTGTTGATGAACCTGGCTGTTATCGAATCAATGGTGTTCGCTAAGGCATTGATTCTGACATTGCGGATTTTCGTGACCCAGTAGACCAGGAAACTCAGTGAGCGACGCTACCATTTAATCTGTGACTGCTGCGCAATGTCGTGGTGTAGATTTGATCGACGATACTTCCCCTCCTTCATTCCCCTGCTCTGCCGCTCTCGTGCATACCGGGATTCCTGCGATGAAACCGATGATGTTGCTGGCTGTTGTGATCATTTCTTCCGCTGCAATGGCAGGCGACTGGCCGGGTTGGCGAGGTCCTCATGGAAATGGTCAGGCGGACGGAGCGGGATATGCCACCGAATGGTCGGCTGTTAAGAATATCGTCTGGAAGTTTGAATTGACCGGTCGAGGCGCGTCGACACCTGCCGTTACCGGTGACCGTATCTTTGTGACCACAACATCAGACGGTCAGAACGTCGTTCAGTGTCTGGGCATGGATGGAAAATCTCAGTGGTCAAAGACGCTGGGAACAGCAGTTGATGGCAAACCGGGCAAAGATGGCACCGGAGCAAATCCATCCGTCACAACCGATGGTCAATTTGTCTTTGCCTATTTCAAAAGCGGTGACTTTGGGTGCTTTACCGTCGAAGGCGAGCAGAAGTGGCATCACAACCTGCAGAAGATGTATGGCGAAGATACGCTGTGGTGGGATCTTGGTACGTCACCTGTCCTCACCAAAGATGCGGTGGTCATCGCGTGCATGCATTCCGGCCCGTCCTATGTTGCTGCCTTCGCCAAGGCAACTGGCGAAATTGTGTGGAAGCAGGATCGTGATCTCGGTGCGCCGGAAGAGGCTGCTCAAAGTTATGCAACTCCAATCGTCGTTCAGGATGGCGGGCGTGAAGTGATCGTCGTGCTGGGCGCAGATCATGTGACGACTCATGATGCGGCGACAGGCAAAGAGATCTGGCGACTGGGTGGATTGAATCCGACGAATCACAAATACTTCCGTTCGATTGCATCGGCGGCTGTCGCGGACGGAATTGTGATCGCTCCGTATGCTCGAGGTGAATCGCTCACCGCAATCCGTATGGGCGGGGAAGGCGATGTTACGAGGTCCCATATTCTCTGGGCGAACACAGGGACTTCAGCCGACGTTCCCACACCGGCGATCGCAGGCAATCGAGTCTTCATCTGTCGCGACACCGGAGATGCCCGAGGAACCATCGATTGTCTGGATCTGTTGACGGGTAAGACGATCTGGAAAGGCGAACTCGAAAAGAATCGCAATACGTTTCGTTCGTCGCCAGTGGTGGCCGACGGCAAGCTCTATGTTGCTCGTCAGGATGGCACTGTCTTTGTTATGGATGCGATGGGTTCAGAGTTCAAGTTACTGGCGAAGAATTCAATTGCCGACGAACACACCGTCGCCACGCCCGTCTTTGTTGATGGCAAGATCATTCTGCGGACTGACAGCCATGTCTATCTGATTGGGAACAACGGCTGAGGCCGGATCGGCCGGACAGCCTCGCATTTGTCAGCCCGCTGGCTCGCGTTTTTTGCAGCGTGGATACGCTGAGTGTTCGGTTCCTCGAACGTTCAATGAACGGTAACGGCGCCAAGTAATCGCTGTCGCCTGCGGCTTGCCGTTAAACGATTTTGCGCCGGCGGAGTGCGGCATCGCACGTGGATTCGCGCGAATCGAAAAATCTTTTGGGCCCTTCATGCTGCCTTAAGGTATGCATTTGTACGATTCCGTCGGTCATGCAGTTTCTCAAGATTCCGCACTCTAAAGACGGGCCGAAATGCGAGTCCTCGTTGTTGAAGATGAACCCGATTTGCTCCGCACGATCGCTCAGGTCTTGCGTGAGGACGGGTACGCGGTCGACGAAGCGGCGGACGGGCAGGAAGGTTTGTTCAAGGCGACCAGTTGGGACTACGACGCTATTGTGCTCGACCTGTTAATGCCCAAATTGACGGGTTGGCAGGTGCTCGAACAACTCCGGCAGACGAAGAAGACGCCCGTGTTGATTCTGACGGCTCGTGACGGCGTGAATGATCGCGTCCGAGGACTCGACGGTGGTGCCGACGACTATCTGGCGAAGCCGTTTCATCTTGTCGAACTGAAAGCCAGGCTGCGAGCGATCATCCGCCGTTCGGTTGGGCTGGCGAGTTCTCAGATCTTTGTCGGAGAGCTCACCGTCGATACCAATACGAAGACTGTGACGCGTGGTGACACTTTGCTGCTGTTGACTCCCCGAGAATTCTCGCTGCTGGAGCTGCTGGCTCAACATCGTGGGCATATCGTAACTCGCACTCAG